>JAFGVK010000065.1 GCA_016938035.1 Deltaproteobacteria bacterium
GCCCCCCGCGATGACGCGCACCGCGAGGGCCACCTCGCCGCCCAGGGCCCGGACCAGCGCGATCGCCGCCAGCTCCCGCGGGTAGCGTGGCGGCGCCGGCGAGCTCGCCCTAGAGCACCACCAGGCTCTCCACCGGCACCCCCAGCAGGTCCGCGCCCTCCAAGAAGCCCAGCTCGATGACGAACACCGCGAGGGCCACCTCGCCGCCCAGGGCCCGGACCAGCGCGATCGCCGCGCCGGCCGTGCCTCCTGTGGCGAGCACGTCGTCCACCACCATCACCCGCTCCCCCGGGGCGATGGCGTCCACGTGGAGCTCCACCTCAGCCTCGCCGTACTCCAGCGCGTAGCTGACCTTGATCGACTCCGAGGGCAGCTTCCCCGCCTTGCGGACCGGCACCAGCCCCACCCCCAGCTCGGTCACCAGGGCGCCGCCGAACAGGAAGCCGCGGGCGTCGAGGGCAACCACCTTGGTCACCCCCGCGGCCCGGCCCAGGGCAGCCATCCAGGCGATCACCCTCCCGAAGAGCTCGGGGTCCGCCAACAGCGGGGTGATGTCCTTGAACACAATCCCCGGCTTGGGAAAATCGGGCACGTCGCGCAGCGCGGCGCCCACCGCGGTGGAGAGGTCGGTCATTGGGGGCTCCCTCAGTGTTTGTAGACGAAGGCGAAGACCTCGCTCCCCGAGGCCACCACTGCGGTAACCGCCGCGCCGGCCAGCAGGCATCCCAAGAAGGACGCCAGCATGTAGTCGCGGAAGCGATAGCCCAGCAGGTAGGCAGCCACCGCCCCGGAGTAGACCCCCGTGCCTGGGAGCGGCACCCCGATGAACAGGGCCAGACCGAGTACTCCGTAGCGATCGACCAGGCGCTGGAGCGAGGCCCGCTTCCGCTCGGCGTAGCGCTCCCAGAGCCGGCTGAACCAGCCGATCCGAAGGAACAGGTGCAGCGCCTTGTCAAGGAAGATCCACACCAGCGGGGCGAGGGCGGTGTTGGCCGCGACGCCCAGCGCGCCGGCGGCCCAGGGCGAGAGCCCGGCGCCCAGGATCGCGTAGGGGATCGAGGCTCGCAGCTCCAGGGTGGGGGTGAGGGTGAGCGCGATCACCCACAGCAGCGCGGTGAGGTTCATCGGCGCCTCACCGATCGGTCCAGCCGCGCACGGCGTCCAGGGCATCCAGGTCGTTCCACTGGGGGCGCAGGGCGCTGACGGTGATCCAGCCCTCGCCGATCAGCGGGCCGTCGCCGTCCTCCACGTCCTCGAAGGCGTCGTGGGGGCCCCCGATCCAGTGGTAGGGCTTGCCCCAGGGATCCTCCCTGGTGACCACCCGCGGGTGATAGCGGCGGCGCACCTGCCGTGCCGCGGCCACCCCCCGGATCGCCTCAAAGGGCAGGTCGGGGATGTTCACGTTGAGGAAGTGGCCGACGGGCAGCGGGGTCGCCAGCAGCCGCTCCAGCACCAGCGCGGTGGCGCGCGCCGCGGTGTCCCAGCGGGGCGCGCCTCCCTCCCGCAGCTCCATCGAGAGGGCGATGGCGGGGATCCCCATCAGGCAGGCCTCTGCGGCCACCGCGACGGTGCCGGAGTAGAGCACGTCGGTCCCCACGTTGGCCCCCCTGTTGATCCCCGACAGGACCAGGTCCGGGCGCGCTGGGAGCAGCCTGTGGACGCCCAGGTAGGCGCAGTCCACAGGGGTGCCGTCCACCGCCCAGCGCCGCTCCCCGGCCGGCCTGGCCCGCAGGGGCGCGTTCATGGTGAGCGCGTGGGAAGAGGCGGAGCGCTCCCGATCCGGCGCGACCACCCACACCTCGCCCAGCCTGGCGGCGACCGCCTCCAGGGCCTCCAGCCCCTCCGCCCCCAGCCCGTCGTCATTGGACAGCAACAGCCTCATGCCACCTCCCCGGTCCGCCCTAACCCGACCCGAGGAACCGCGCGAAGATGCGGGCGCCATCGGCGGGATAGCGATACTCCATGCTCCTGGAGGAGCGATGCCACGCCTGCACCGGAGCCTGCTCGCCCGCCTCCACCGGCTCACCGCGCGCCCGGTGGAGATCTGGACCAGCCCCGTGTTTCGCCTGCCCCTCTCGGGGGCAGAGAGCGCCCTGCACATCGAGCCGCGGCGGGTCTGCCACGTCTCCACCTGGCTGCTCGACATGGCGGTGACGCTCCCGCAGGACGTGCACCTGGCCCGCCCTGCGCGGTGGGAGTCCCTGGCGCTGGTCCACACCGACGGCTGGCTCAGGCAGATCGACAGCCCCGAGGCTCAGGGGCAGGTGCTGGGGGTGGACCCGCGCCAGATCCCGGTGGACGCCATGGTGGAGACCTGGCGCACCGCGGTAGGGGCGGTGGTAGACGCCGCGGGGTGGGTGCGGGAGCACGGGGGAAGGGCCGCGGTGCTGCTCGGGGGCTTCCATCACGCCTTCCCCGACCGCGGTGGGGGCTTCTGCGCCCTCAACGACGTGGCGGTCGCGGTGCGCGAGCTGCGCCGGGCGGGGCTCACGGGCAGGGTGCTGGTGATCGACCTGGACGCCCACCCCCCAGACGGGATTGAGGCCTGCCTGGAGGACGACAGCGACCTGCACATCGCCTCGCTCTCCGCAGAGTCCGCCTGGGAACCGCTGGTCCGCGCAGACGACCTGCGGGTGCCGCGGGGCACCCAGGACGAGGGCTACCTCGCGGCGCTCGACCGGCTCCTGGCGCGCACGCCCCGAGGGGCGATCGCCTTCTACCTGGCGGGGGCCGACCCGCTGGCCGGCGACCCCCACGGGGGCCTCGCGATCAGCCCGGAGGGCCTCGCGGAGCGCGACCGGCGGGTGCTCCACCACCTCGGCGCCACCCCCACCGTGCTGCTGCCCGCGGGGGGCTACACGCCCGGCGCTTGGCGGATCTTCGCGACCACCATCGCCATCGCCAGCGGGATCTCCGCCACCCCCTCCAGGCAATACGACCCGCTGCTGCGCCGGACCCTCGACATCACCCGGACCCTGGACCCCAACGCGCTGCGGGGAGAGGAGGACTGGCTCTCGTCAGAGGACCTCGCCTCCGCCTTGGGGATGGGGCCGGAGATCCCGCGCCTGCTAGGCTTCTACACCAGACCGGGGATGGAGTACGCCCTGCACCGCCTGGGGATGCTGGCGGAGCTGGAGCGGATGGGCTTCTCTCAGCTCCGCCTGGAGCTTCAGACCAGCCACTACCCCCACGTGGTCCGGCTGCTCACCCCCCTAGGAGGGCGCGAGGAGGCGGTGGTGGAGATCGCCCTCTCGCGCCGCAGCTTCTCGCGCTGGAACACCCTGTTCGTCGACTGGCTCTCGCTCCGCGACCCACGCGCGCCCTTCTCGCCAGACCGCCCGAGGATGCCTGGGCAGGACACCCCAGGGCTCGGGATGATGCGCGAGGTGGTCCACGTGCTGCTCCGGATGTGCGAGCGCCTGGGGCTGGACGGCCTCTCGTTCGTCCCCTCGTGGTACCACATCGCGTGGTTCTCACGGCACCGCTGGACGATGCTCGACCCGGACGATCGCGGCCTCTTCATGGCGCTGCAGCGCCATTTCAAGGACGTCCCGCTGGGGACCGCCACCAGGCTGCTCGCTGGGCCGGGGATCGAGACAGAGCACGGGGAGGTGATCCGCTGGAAGCCCTCCCCGATGGTGCTGGGCCTGAACCCGGAATTCCAGGAGTGGCTGCACAAGGACGATCTCAGGGCGCGGCGGGTCGCCGATGCGCTGGCGAGCTGCATGGTCGGCCCCTGATCCCCGCGGCCGCTGCGGTGCGAGGGGCCGGCCCTCACCCACGCCCCGCTCGCGGTGCGGCGGGCGGATCGGCGCGATCGCGGTGTCGGTAGCGCCACACAGGGAGCGCTCATGCATCCGACCCACCCGCTGCTCAACCCGCCCGCGCCGCGCCGCGCCCCCCCTGAGGTGCCCCGCCACCTGGTGACCGTCTCGCCCCTCACCCCTGACGAGGAGCTGGCGCTCTCCCCGCGCGTCGCGAGGCCGCTGCGCGAGGTGCTCGGCTGGGGCGCGCTCCTGGGGGCGCTGACCGCCTTGGCCTCGTGGGGGCTGCTCAACCCCTGACGGCGCTGGTCAGGGGATCCGCCGCGGGCTACCTCTCTGGGCACCGGAGGTGCTCTTGTCCCTTGCCCTCGTGCTCCTCTCCCTCCTCGCCTGCACCCGCGATGTGGAGGACACCGGTGACCCCACCGCGGATCCCACCGCCGGCGATCTGACCCGGCGCGAGGACGGGTGGCTGCGGGGTGATCTCCACATGCACTCCACCTGGAGCGACGGCTGGGACGACGTGGCTACCGTCGTGGCCATCGCGGAGAGCCTGGAGGACCCCACCTTCGTCGCCGCCCACCCGGAGTACGAGGGGCGCGGCCTGGATTTCATGGCCCTCACCGACCACCGCACCTTCGACGCCTGGTCCGACCCCGCCTACACCTCGGATCGGCTGATCCTGTTGGGGGGTGAGGAGTGGGGCTCCTCCTCCCACGCGGGGGCGTGGGGCATCACCGCGCTGGTCGAGCACGATCCCGACGGCGACGGGCTGGACGCGGGAGACATCGCCCGCTCCATCGCCGAGACCCACGCCCAGGGCGGCGCCTTCTCGCCCAACCACCCCTTCTCTCCCGGCATCCCCTTCCCCTGGGACGTGCGCGGCCACGACGCGATCGAGGTGTGGAACGCGGGCTGGTCGCTGATGTCCCAGGACGTGACCCAGGAGACCCTGGTCACCTGGGAGGCCTCGCACGGGCCGGCCTCGCCGATGTACCGCCGGGCGGTACAGGAGCGGGGCGGGGGCAGCGCCTACCAGTCGCTCAAGTGGTACGAGGCCCAGCTCTCGCGGGGGATCCACGTGGCGCTGGTGGGGGGGAGCGACCGCCACGCGCTGCTCCCCGTGGGCTCCCCCACCACCTGGGTTCAGGCCGATCAGCCCGATATCGCCGGGGTGATTGCAGGGATCAAGGCACGCCACACCTTCGTCGCCCGCAGCCCTGTGGGGCCTCAGCTCGCGGTGGAGGTGGACTACCTGGAGCGCAGCTACGCGATGGGCGACGCCATCCCCCTGGGGGACAGCGCCCAGGCCACGGTGCGGGTGCGGGTGGCGCGCGCACAGGGCGCCAGGGTGCTGCTGATCGCGGGCGGCGCGGTCTCCTCCGACGAGGCGCTAGTGGACGCGCCGCTGGGGGCGGTGCTGGTGGAGGAGCAGCTCACTGGCGACAGGGGCACCATCGAGGCCACCGTGGCCCTGACCCCTGGGGCCTGGTTCTACCCGCTGGTGCTCGAGCCTCTGTTCGAGGAAGGCGCCACGGCGCAGCAGCGGGAGGAGCTGAGGGCCCTGGCGCAGACGGTGGCTGACGTGGGGGACGAGTCCTTCCTGGACCTCGCGTCCGCGCTCCTGCCCTACGTAGACACCGACGTGCTGTGGGACGGGAGCCAGTGTGATCCCGACGCCTGGGAGCCCGACCAGCTCCAGTGCATGACCGCCGACGCGGACGGCCTGGCCACCTTCTGGGCCCCTGACGCGTACAACAGGGTGCTCAACGCCTGGACCGAGGACGGGCAGGTGACCGACTGGTGTGTGGGCGCGGTGGGCTCCGCGGTGCGCTTCGCCGAGGTGGACAGGTGATCCTCCTCGCCCTGCTCGCCTGCCAGCCGGGGCCTTCGCCCCTGATGAACCTCCGGGTGGAGGAGAACCCCAACTCAGTGATCGCCCCGCTGGTCCGCTGGACCACCTCCGAGCCCGGCAGCTCGTGGGTGGTGTACTCGGACGGCGCCCGATCGTGGAGGGTGGGGAGCGACGCCCTGGTGACCGAGCACCAGGTGGCGCTGGTGGGGATGGTGGCCGACACCGCCTGGTCGGTGGTGGCATCCAGCGACTACGCCGATGGCGCCCATGTCTCAGCGCACCCCCTCCCCTGGCAGACTCCCCCGCTGCCCTTCGACGCGCCGACGCTCACCGTGGGGCGCGCTGTGCCAGAGCGGACCGAGCCAGGGTGGACCCTGATGAACCTGGGACTCAACCACTTCCTGGTCAGCCCCTCGATCGCGATCATGGTGGACCCAGCGGGGCGCATCGTCTGGTACCGGGACCTGGGCCCAGAGACCGGCGCCGCGGTGGTCGAGGCGCAGTGGTGCGGCGACAGGGTCTCCATCGGCGGGTACGTCGCCCCTGGCGTCGCGCCCGTCGAGGTGGACCTGAGCGGCGAGGTGCTCTGGGAGGGGTGGGTGCAGCCGCAGGGGCTCTTGGACACCGACACGATGCACCACACCCTCCAGTGCCCTCAGGGCGGCGAGCGGCTCTCGCTCTTCTACGACACCCCGAACGCCGTCGCGGTGGACGTGGTGATGGCCCTCGACGATCAGGCGGGGCGGGCCTGGGTCTGGAACGCCGGCGAGCACATCCCCGAGGCGGCAGAGGAGCACATTCACCTGAACATGGTGGTGGGGAGCCCCGACGCGGTGTGGGTGAATTCCCTCCTGCTCCGGCAGCTGTTCAAGGTCGATCGCCAGACCGGCGAGGTGCTGTGGCGCTTGGGCGAGGGCGGCGATTTCGAGCTGACCGAGGGGAGCTGGTTCCAGGGCGCCCACGGCACCGAGTGGGTCGACCCCACCCACGTGCTGATGTACGAGAACGCTGGCGTCATCGACGAGAACGACCCAAGCCGCCCCTACTCCCGCGCGGTGGAGTACCAGGTCGATGAGGCGGCGATGACCGCCAGGCAGGTGTGGGCCTGGCCCGACGAGCCCGAGGAGGGCTCCGTGGACTTCTGGCACAACTGGATCTGGGGCGACGCGGACCGGCTCGCCAACGGCAACACCCTGATCAACGCCGGGTCGATGGCGCCGCAGGACTCCCCCAGCAGGATCCTGGAGGTGAGCCCGGCGGGCGAGGTGGTGTGGGAGCTGTTCTTCCCCGAGGGGGAGCCCCCCTCCGGGTCGTACGCGGCGCAGCGGGTGCCCGCCTTCGCGGAGGAGCTGTGATGATGGACTGGTCTGCCCTGGATCCCGGCGCGCCCCTACAGGGCTACGAGCCAGAGTACGTGGAGCGGGAGCACAGCGGGGATCGGATCGCGGTGCTGGTGCGCCACGGGCTCGCCCCGGTGGCCATCACCGGCCCCGCGGGCTCGGGCAGGAGCACCGAGCTCCACAGGGTCCGGGGCGCGCTGGGCGGCGGCTACCGGCCGATCGAGGTAGACCTGGCCCGGCTGATCCAGCGCCACGGGCGGGAGCACTACCTGCACGCCATCGCCGAGCACCTCGTCGACCGGCTGGTGGACGAGGACCTCTCGTATCAGCCCACCACGGCGCTGATCGAGGACATCCGCGCCTCAGACCCCGCCTTCTCTCGCGGGCCGGGGAAGGTCCGAGAGCCGCTGGACCTGCTGACCGGTGTGCTGGGGGAGCTGGGCGAGCACCTGGACCCCCGCAGGCTGGTGCTGCTCTTTGACGGACTGGACGAGGCGAGCGACGCTCAGGGCGCGGCGCTGCTCCGGGTGCTGCGGGACGTGGCGCTGCGGGCGCCGATGGTGGTGGTGGTGCCCCCTTCGCTGGTCGCCGGTCCCGCGGTGCAGGACCTGCTCGCCTCCTTCCGGCTGATGCCGCTGCCGATCCTCCCGCCCGAGGGGGACGGGGCGCCCTTCCTCCGCGAGCTGCTCCGCCGCAGGTTGGGCGCCGAGGACCTCCCGGCGGAGCTGGAGCCAGCGCTGGCGGAGGCGATCCGACTGAGCGGCGGCTTCCCGAGGACCTTCCTGCGCTTGATGAAGGACGCGGCCATCTACGGACAGATCGACGGCCTGTCGGTCCCGGACCAGGGCGCCCTCGGCCTGGCGGTCGCGGACCAGCTGGAGGCGATCCGGCGGCAGCTCGAGGCAGGGGACCTGGAGGCGCTGGCCGCCGCCGATGGCTCCGAGGGGCTGGGCATCCCCGCGGCGCAGCGGGCCAGGCTGCTCACCCAGGGCTTCCTGGTCGAGTACCAGCTCCGCGACCGCACCGTGGTCCACCCGCACCCGCTGCTCAGGCACTTCCTCGACCAGCGCGACCCGTCCGAGGCGCCCACCCCGTGACGCGCGGCCCCTCGCGGCGCAGGGGGCCGCTGTTCGCGCTGTTGCTCTTCGCGGGGTGCGGGGCGCGACCTCCGGCCGAGGGGCCGCCCTTCACCGCCCCCGGGGTGCTCTACACCGCGGTGCCCTCCGAGGCGGCGGGCGACGAGGGGGTGGCGGTGCGGGTGGCGTACCCGGCGCGGGGGAGCGCGAGGTACCCCGACGGCGCCCCGGTGCTGGTGGAGGTCCCCGGCGCCCACAGCGGGGGGCAGCTCGATCCGCCCGACGCCCCCACCTCGCTGCAGGTGCAGTCGGGGCTGGTGATGGTGCAGCTCCTGTTCCCGGGAACCGACACGCCCCAGGGGGCGAGCGGCGGGGACTTCGACTACCGAGGCAGGCGGAGCCAGCAGGCGCTGGCCGACGTGATCCGCTACGCGGCGGGCGAGGCCCCAGACCGCGACGGGCTGCTGCTGGAGGATCGGCTCCCGTTCGTGAGGAGCGATCTGGTGGGCCTCATGGGGCGCTCTCATGGGGGAAACGCCGCGGTCCTCGCGCTAGAGGCGCACCCTGACGCGGCGGCCCTGCTCTCTTGGCTGAGCACCTGGGAGGCCCCCCTCGGCAGCCAGCACGTCACGGTCGAGCTGGGCCACGTCGGGGCCTCCCCCAACGCCCACTACGTCCCGGGGAGCTGCACGCTGGAGGGCTGCCCCTGGGCCGAGGGGGCGGAGGACCTGCGCTACGATCCGGTCGCCCGCGTGGAGGTCACCGATCCCCGCGATGGGGAGCGGGTGGGGATGGTGGGGGTGCTGTGCCTGGATCTGGACGCCGACCGCGCCTGTGGCGAGGCGGATCACCTCCTGCGCGGGGTCAGCGGGAGGATGACCGCGGAGGAGCCGCTGCGGCTCTACCTCTCGGTGTACCTCACCGACTGGCTGGCGCGCAGCGGGCTGGTCGCGGACTGGCCTGACCACCTGGCGACCCCCGAGGCGGCGCGAGCGTTCTGGGGCGAACGGGAGGGCTCCCGCGCCCTGGTGCCCCTCCACCTGGCTGCCCCGGACCTGCCGATCCTGCTCCTCGGCACCCAGACCGACCACATGCTGGCCCCAGAGGACCACCCCCACCTGCGCCTGCCCCTGGACGCCCTCCTCGCGTCCGGCCACGGCTTCGCGCGGATGAACCCGGACGCCGCCTATCTGAGCGCCCTCACCGGCATCTCCGAAGGGGCGCTCCCAGAGCTACCCGCCGGCAGCCCCCTCCCCTGGCCCGGCACAGAGGGGGCGTTGATCCCCGAGGCGGTGGAGGGGGTGGGGCTCGACCCCTGGGTGCCGGTGGCGGCGGAGCTGGAGCTCTTTGACCGGGCGTGGTCCGACGACTGGCGGGAGGACCTGGGCGAGCCGCTGCGCCCCGTGCTGCGGCTGGGGCCCTGAACCCGGCGCGGGCCCCCCCGAGGCGATGACAACCCGGGACGGGTCTGCTGTGGAAGATGCGCCATAAAGCCGATAGCCCGCACAATCGTTGACGGAGGTCCTGTGCGATCCATGTTGATTCCCCTCCTGCTGGCAGCTGGCTGCCTGAAGGAGATCCCCAAGCCGGATCCCGGAGCCTGCGCAGCGGTGGGCTCCGAGCGGGACACCTACGGCGAGATCGGCATAGGAACCTGTCTCTCGGGCCCTGTAGACCTGCGCTTCTTTGAGGACGGCGGAGAGACGTGGCTGGCGGTGGCGAACGCCAACCCCTTCCTCAACTTCTCCTCCGGCTCGCTGCTGCTCATCCGGTGGGACTCGCTGGATCTGGGCGCGCGCCTCAACCCTATGGACACCCTGGACGCCTACGCGCTGCCCATGGACGACTACGTCGGCGGTGTCGGCGTGGTGGAGGAGCGCCAGCTGGCGCTGGTGACCAGCCGCTTCACCCCTGACTCCGCGGACATGACCGGCGCGGACCCCCTCTACGTGGTGGACCTCGCCTCACCGCGGGCCCCACAGCTCTGGGACCAGGGCGCCGAGCTGGAGCTGGAGGAGGACCCTCAGCCGGTGGTCATCGATCGAGACGCCCACCTGGCCTTCGTCGGCAACCTCACCGACCACTCGATCTCGGTCATCGACACCCGCCCGACCCCGCTGGTGGAGGTGGACGTAGCTGCGGACGGCAGCGCCGTCGCCACCGGGCTGATCGACGCCGACGCCTCGGGCAGCCAGGCGGTGGTCTTCGGCCTCACGGTGGACGAGGCCGAGGCGCTCCCCACCGACCAGTGGACCCTGAGCTGGGTCGAGGGCACCTGGCGCTTCTGGGTTCCCACCGACGGGGGGGTGGAGCGCTGGAGCACCGGCGGCGACGCGCTCATCGCCGCGGGCACCGGGCTGGAGCTGGAGTCCTCGGACTACTTCGCCGAGGTGCGGGACCCGTTCTACGGCACCCTCGCGGGGCTGCCTGTGCTCTACTTCGCCGACGGCGACGCCATCCGGGTGGTGGCCGCGTCCGGCGAGACCATCGGGGACTGGGACGAGACCTACGCCGAGACCCCCCTGCTGCAGGGCAGCGGTTGGGACGCCAGGGTGGGCTCACCCTCGGTGATCCAGATCGCCGACAAGGCCGTGCTGTTCTACGATGGGCGAGCAGGGGACGGCGCAGACGCGGCGATCGGGGTGGCCACCTCGGACGACGGCTGGACCTTCCGCCGGCAGGAGGCCCCCTTCTTAACCGCGCCCGAGGGCTTCATCAGCGTGGAGCACCCCTCCGTCCGCCAGGACCCGTTCACCGGGCGCTGGCAGCTCTGGGTGTCGCTGTTCGACGGCGCCCAGTGGAGCATCGGCCGCTCCGAGTCCGAGGACGGCGCCACCTGGACGCCGATCGAGGAGGTCCTGCGGATCGAGGGCGAGGACCTCGCGGCCCCGTGGCTGAGCTGGTCCAACAGCCGCCACATCCTCTACGCAGCCCACCGCGCTGGCGGCGACTGGTCCCTCAGCAGGAGCTGGAGCTGGGGCGGAGAGGACTGGGCGGCACCCGAGGACCTGCTCGCGACGGACGGCGAGGGCATCCCCAGGGTGGCCGTGCAGGAGCGCCTGGAGGGGAGCTGGTCGCTGGAGGGGCGCGACTCCGGTCCTCAGAGCGCGCTCATCACCAGCGGCAGCACCTGGACCTCCTCAGCCCACGGGTTCTCGCTTCAGCTGGCGAGCGGCTTCCTGATCGACACCCCCGAGGGGGACGAGCGGGTGGTCCCCGGCAGCTACCAGCGGGTCGGCGATCTCCCCACCCTGTACGGCACCGCCCAGACCACCGGCGGCGGCACCAGGCTGGCTGCCTGGCAGGGCGACGACCTCAGGCTGGTGGCCGCCGATCTTCTCCCCGGCGTGCTCAACCCCAGCGCCCCGGTTGTGGTGGGGGAGGACGGCGACTGGACCCTCTACTACAGCGCTCCTGACGCATCAGGAGCCACAAGGGTCTTCCGCGCCACCTCGGCGGACGGCCTCACCTGGGCCGCCTCCGGGGGCGAGGTGCTCGACCTGGGCACCGACTGGGACGCGCTGGGGCAGGAGGTCCACAGCGCCCAGCGGCTCGCCGACGGCACCCTGCGCCTGTGGTACTCGGGCTGGGACGGGGCGCGCTGGCGCATTGGCGCTGCGGATGCCGGGGATGGGGTGAGCTTCACCCCCGTCGCCGGCGAGACCAGAGCCTGGATCCTCGGCGCGGGGCTCCCAGGCGAGCTCGACGACTCCGGGGTCCGCGACCCGCTGGTCCGCACGGTGGAGGGCGTCACGCACCTGTGGTTCGCGGGCACCCCGGACGGCACCAGCTGGAGCCTGCTCCACGCCACCCTGTCCGACGACGGGCGCTGGGTGCGCGACCGCGACCAGGTCACCGGCGAGGTGCGGGCCGCCCTCAGCGGGCTGGCCGGCACCTACTCCACCGACGGCGTCCGGGCCCTGGTGGAGGGCGAGGACGGGGCCTTCTTCCTGGCGGGGAGCGACGGCTGGCGCACCAGGATCGGCCAGGCGGTGGGCGGCCCCAACGGGCTGTACCCTGCCCAGCGCTTCCCCACCGCTGGCGACACCCTGAGCTTCAGCACCAGGGCCGGCACCGAGGGGGTGTCGGTGATCCCGCTGGACCAGGTGGTAGAGGGCCACACGGTCTCCGGTGTGGGGCTGAGCGTCCTGAGCCTCGACGGAGAGAGGGGCTTCCTCTACGCCGCCTCCAAGCTGTCGAACCTGATCTACGTCATCGACGTGCGGGACGACTCGACCGACACCTGGGAGGACACCAACTACCTCGACATCGAGGCGATCCTGGCGGTGGAGTACAGCTCCTCCTACTTCGGCTTCCGCGACCTGATCCGGAGACCCGGCACCGACCTGCTCTACGCCACCACCCGCTTCCCCGACACGGTGCAGGTCATAGACCTCTCGGCGGTGGTGGACGACGACGCCCGCCAGTACCTCAAGGGCGGGGCGATCGGCGACCTGCCCCTCACCTCGATCACCAACGCCGCCAACTACTCGGTGGACGACGAGGGGGCGGACTCCCAGGCCCGCATCGCCGGCGCGGGGATGGCCCTCGACGACGACGGGCGCACCCTGCTGGTGTCGCACTTCCGCGGCAACGGCCTCACCGTCTTTGACCTCGATCTGGGCCACCTGGGCGAGGAGATCGCGTGGATCCCCGACCTGGGTGAGAACCCCCACCTGGTGCGCGTGTCTCCCGATGGGCGCTACGCGGTGGTCGCCAACTACCTGGGGCAGGTCCGCGACGACCTGGTCTCCTCCACCCTCGCGGTGGTGGACGTGGACCCCGATTCCGACACCTACCTCGAGGTCGTGACATGGCTCGTCAACCGGGAACTCTGATCCTCGTCGCGCTGCTCGCTGGGTGCGCGACGACCACCGAGGCCCCAGGGGCCTTCGACCTGCCGACCGCCGCCGCGGTGCTGCAGGAGGGTGGGCCCTTCGAGGAGCCGGTGGGCTACGTCGCCAGCGGCAGGGGCGGGCAGATCGCGGCGCTCGCCCTCAAGCAGGGGCGCTTCCTCAGCGACGACCCCACCGCCAGCTTCCTCCGCGCGGCCTACCTCCCCACCGGCGCGGCGCGGCTCCTGTCCGACGTGGCGGTGTGGTCCCCCGCGCCGGATAAGGTGCAGGTCTTCGCCGCCGACAAGGCCTTCGGCCAGGTGCTCCGCGTGCCGCACATCGACGGGACGGACGCGCTGAGCGCCCCCGCAGAGGTGCCCGTCACCCACGGAGAGCCGGTATTCATCGACGGGGACGGGAGCGGCGACGCGCCCTCCCTCTCCGAGGTGGAGGTCAAGCAGGGCACCACCACCACCGAGCTGTGGACCGCGACCTCCGACGGTGAGGTGTGGTGGGTTGAGGGGAGCCGCTCCGGGCCTCAGCCAGAGCCCGCCCTCGACGGGGTGCCCTATGTGGCCACTCAGCGAGCCATCGCCTTCACCATCACCGGCGCGGCCACCGACGGCGACCGCTTCGAGCTGAGCACCGCGTCGGGCGTACAGGAGTACGAGGTGGGCGGGAGGCCCCTCTACCTTGAGCTCTCGCCCGAGGGGTCCGCCCTCGCGGTGGTGGTCCACGACGCGGAGCTCGACCGCCCGGTGCTCAGGTGGATGGACCCTGTGACCGGCGATCTCACCGGCGAGACCGAGCTAGAAGACGGGGCATGTCCAGACCGCATGGCCTGGGGGGGCGACACCCTGTACGTCGCCGACCGGTGCCTGCCCCAGGTGTGGGCGGTGAGCGCCCCCGAGAGCGCGGAGGCCATCCCCCTGCCCTGGCCGGTGTTCGACGTGGCTCCCCTGCTCACCGACACGGGCTCCTGGCTCTACCTGGCCCCCACAGGGGGGCGCGAGGTGTGGGTGTACGATCTGAGCGCTCGCGCGCTGGTCGACGTCAACCCCGACCACCAGGGGGTGGACGGCATGGACGTGGGCGCCGCGGTGCGAGGGCTGGAGGCCATCCCCGTCCCCTACCGCTGGCCGCAGGTGGATGACGCGGGGGTGAACCGCTGGGGCACCTCGGTCGCGGTGAGTCTCCTCACCGGCTCGATGGTCTTCCTGGAGGAGGGCAGCGGCTGCATGGTGCAGGACGAGGCCGGCCCCAGGACTCAGGGCGGCACCTACGGGAGCCCCGACTACGACACCGACTTCTCCACCAGCGACGGCCCCTGGCTGGTGGGCAACGGGACCAACGACCGCCACGTCCAGGTCAACCCCTGCGCTGGAGTCGCCCGCGAGGAGCGCTGGACCCTGCGCTATCGCGAGGTGCTCCAGGCCTGGGAGGTGGAGGGCAGCGTCTCTGGCCCCCAGGAGCGGCTCGCCTTCGAGGACACCCGCTATGTGTCCGACAAGGGCGAGGTCTCGTTCACCCTCCGGGCGGGGAACCGCCCCACTGAGGAGGGGTGGACCATCGACTTCTTCGTGCTCCCCGGGGCGCTGAGGGTCGACGGGGACAACGACCACTCCGGCAACGTGGACTCCACCGAGCCGCACCTCGACCTCCCAGGCGATCCGGTCTTCTTCTGGTATGACGTGGGCCCCACCGGCGCTGGCTGGACCCCGCTCGACCGGCGCCCCTTCGTCCTGGTGCCGGACGAGGGATCCAACATGGCGGGGCGGGTCCAGCCGCAGACCGGTGAGTTTGAGGTGGTCTGGGACTGAGCCACCGGCGCGCTGGCGTGCCCTGCGCGGTCGCGCTAGCCCTCCCGCATGACACAGCTCCCCTCGGTGGCCCTGGTGCTGCCCCCCCTCACCCAGCTCAACACGCCCTACCCCTCCACCGCGTACCTCGCGCGGTTCTTGGGGCAGCACGGCGTCCAGACCACGCAGCGTGATCTCGGGATTGAGCTGATGCACAGCCTCTTCTCACGAGACGGACTCGAACAGGTCTTCGACGCCTTGGAGGGCGCCGAGGAGCTGCCGCTGCCCGCGTGGAGGGCGCTCTCCCTACGCGAGGCGCACCTGCGGGCGGTGGGGCCCGCGATGGCCTTCCTCCAGGGGCGCGACAGCGGCCTGGCGCCCCTGATCCTCGACACCCCGCTGCTCCCGCGCGGGCCTGCCTTCGAGCGCGTCGATCGCGAGGCCTTCGGGGCGATGGGGACCCAGGACGCCGCCCGGCACCTGGCCACGCTGTACCTGGAGGACCTGGTCAACCTGGTGCGGGCGGGGATCGATCCCGGCTTCGAGATGTCCCGCTACCAGCACCACCTCTCGCTGAGCGCCGCCGACTTCACCCCGCTCTACCAGCGCCTGCACCAGACCACCCTGGTCGACGCCCTGCTCGACGCGCTCGCCGACACCCTCACCGGGGAGGTGGTGGGGATCTCTGTGCCCTTCCCCGGCAACCTCTACGGGGCGCTGCGGGTGGGAAGGCGCCTCAAGGAGCGCGGCGCCACCGTGATACTAGGCGGCGGCTACGTGAACACCGAGCTGCGCGAGGTGGACGAGCGCAGGCTGTGGGAATTCGCGGACGCGCTCACCTATGACGACGGCGAGGGGCCGCTGCTCGCGATCCTCGAGCACCTGGGCGGGGGCCCGGATCGGCGCCACCGCACCCGCACCGCCGAGGGCCTCCACCAGCACCCCGCGCCGCGCCCGCCCTTCACCCCCGCGGGGGACTACGGCGACCTGGACCTGAGCCTCTACCTCCAGCTCATCGACACCCTGAACCCCGCCCACCGCCTGTGGGCCGACGGGCGCTGGAACAAGATCACCCTCGCCCACGGGTGCTACTGGCAGCGGTGCGCCTTCTGCGACGTGAACCTCGACTACATCAAACATTTCGAGACCACCAGCGCCGCGGCCCTGGTGGACCACATCGAGCGCCTGATCGAGCAGACCGGGCAGCGGGGCTTCCACTTCGTCGACGAGGCCGCCCCACCCACCGCCCTCAAGGCCCTGGCGATCGAGCTGCTCCGCCGGGGCACAGGGATCACCTTCTGGGGGAACATCCGCTTCGAGCGGGCCTACACCCCAGACCTCGCCAGGCTGCTCGCCGCGGCGGGGATGGTCGCGGCCACGGGCGGGCTAGAGGTGGCCAAGCCCAGGCTGCTCCGCGCGATCCGCAAGGGCGTGACGGTGGAGCAGGTGATCGGGGCAGCCCAGGCGCTGCGCGCGGCAGGGGTGAGGGTCCACGCCTACCTGATGTATGGCTTCCCCACCCAGACCGATCAGGAGACCATCGACGCGATGGAGGTGGTGCGCCAGCTCTTCGCCGCCGAGCTCATCGACTCGGCCTTCTGGCACCGCTTCGTGCTGACCCGGCACGCGCCCATCGCCGAGGACCCCGCCGCCTTTGGGATCACGGTGGAGCCTCAGGCGGGGCGCCCCTTCGCCTCCAACGACCTCTCCCACGCGGACCCCACCGGAGGGGATCACGACCGCTTCGACGAGGTGCTGCCGCTCGCCCTGGAGGCGTGGATGCGGGGGCGCGAGCTGGAGCGGCCGGTCCACCATTGGTTCAGCGATATGCCCGCCACCACCGAGCCCCCCGACCTGGTGGCGCGCGCCCTGAGGGCGCCCCCCAGGGAGGGGAAGCGGCTGCTGTGGCTGGGGGGCGCCCCCCTGGCCGACGAGGAGGGGGTCCAGCTCCACCACCCTCACGGCGCCGCCTTCATCCCCTGCGAGGAGGACGAGGCGGACTGGCTGATGGAGGTGCTGGAGGCCGCCCACCCCGCGGAGGAGCCGCTGGAGCTACAGGCGGCGATCGAGGCCTTCCCCGGCGACTGGGCCGCCTTCGCCGAGCGCTGGGCGCAGGTCCGCGCCCTGGGGGCGGTGCTGATCTGAGACCTCCTCCACGCCGACCCGATCGGCGGTGCGCTGCCTCGCCCACGGTCGGACTGGGCGCCTGCGGGGCTACCGATCCACACCTGGCGGTGCCCCCCCCCTCGGACGCCAGCGACTCGGTGCCCGCTTGCGCTCTGGAAGATGCGACCGGCAACTTCGTCGGATTGTTCTGTTGGGAGGCGATGGATCGTCCTGCGAGAGTGTCCAGATGATGGACCGGTGCCGCCGGGAGAGCTCCGAGTCGCTCCGCGGGAGCGGTGAGGGGCGGACCCCGAGCGGTGATTCGCGACCCGCTTGCGAAATGGAGGGGCGCGCGGCAACTCCCGTCCATAAGGAGGATGCAGCCCCAGGAGCCACCATGGACTTCGTCAACGAGCGGCGGGCCGCCGCGCGCCTCCTCGACGCCCTCGAGAACGCCACCCTCTCGCCAGAGGACACCAGGCCCCTGCTAGAGGCGGCGGATCCGGCGCTCGTCTACCTGATCGTCGGCTGGCTGCGGGTCCACTACCACGCGGGCCACTCCGCCTCTGAGGGCGTGCTCGGGCGGATCGTGGAGCAGGTCCGGCGCAGCAAGGCGGTCACCGCCAGCCTCGCAGAGGGTGAGGCGGACCCGGTCGTGGCCTGGTTCGAGGAGACCTACGACTACCGCGACCTGGACCGGGATGAATTTCTGGAGCTGGTGGTTGAGAAGCTGGAGGGGTGACTCGGGCGGGGATCTCCGCCCGCACCGGGCTACGCGGGCTTCTCTGCAGCGAACAGCCCGTAGCCCAGAGTGCCATCGCTCCAGAAGCGGTCCAGCACGTCACAGGATTGGGCGAAGGCGTCCAGGTAGTCCTCGCCCACCAGCGCCACCACCTCCTCGCGATGGCGCGCCGCGTTGTCACGCCAGCGATCGAAGGTGGGCTGGGTAGGAGCGCTGATGTCTTGGGAGGAAACCGGGGTGAGCCCCGCCTCTGCCGCCAGCCCCTCGTAGTCCGCGAGGGAGATCATCTTCGCCCGCCCGTAGACGTTCCGGAGCAGGGCGAACTCCTTCGCGTGCCTCAGCACCTCGCCGAGCGGCAGCTCCCGCCGCCGGATCACGTCGCACAGCACCAGGCGCCCCCCAGGGCGGAGCGCTCGCGCGCACTCCCGCAGCAGCGCGGCCTTGTCGTCCATCAGGTGGGAGGACTCCATCACCCAGACCCGATCGAAGCCGTTGGAGGGGAGGCCGTTGTTCATCCCGTTGCGCACCTCGAAGCGCACGCGCTCGGACAGATCGAGGCGCGCAGCCCGCTCCTTGGCCGCGCTGATCCCTTCGACGCTGGTGGAGATCCCGAGCACCGAGACCCCGTAGTGCGCCGCGACATGGCAGGCGGGGGAGCCCGTCCCACACCCCACGTCGAGCACGGCAGCGCCGGGCTGAAAGGCGGCGAGCGCGGCCATCTGGCGCGTCAGCGCCGTAGTCGCCTCCGAGAGCGGCTCTCCCCCCTGGGTGAACCAGCCGTAGTGAAGGTCCTCGCCGAGGAGGTAGCCCCAGGATCGGGTCACTCGGTCGTAGTGTGCGGACGGCTCGTTGGACGGCTTGGTCACAGGATACTCCTTGACAGCTTCGTGAGTGGGGAGTGGGCGCGAACTCGCCCTGGAGGTCGCGGCACATCGGGCGCCGACATGGTGCGTCTCGTTGTCATGACCCTTATGGCTCAAAGGCGTCGGATCCGCCAGTGGCGCGTCCCGGCCCTCGCCGAGGGAGCCAACCGGGCGGTAGTCCCCCGCCACGCGAGGGCCAGGTGCTCGCGCTCCACCTCACCGAGCGCCTCGTCGAGGCGGAGTCACGGGTGGCCCGCGACGGCACGCCACGGCTGATGGTCGCCGGGAACCGGGCTCGCCTACGCCCTGGGTCCTCCTCGGGCAGAGCGGTCGGCTGGATGGCAGGCGCCGGGGGGTTGCTACCAGGGGCTCTCCAAGCCCATGGAGGCAGGAGACGCCGCGATGCGCAGCTCCCATCCGAGAGGACGGTGAGGCGCCGTCCGAAGTGGGATCTCACCGGTGTTCATGGGACCTCCTGCGCAAAGCGGGAGACATCCGATCGAGACGCCTCTCCCACCCCGCAGGCGCCCGCCAGAGGCCTGGAGCTTGGATCAGTCGGCGCCATCAAGCGGGGCGGCGCCGGTCCAGCGTGGCGCGCGGAGGACGCGGCGCGACCGCCGTGCCCCGTGGACGCCGCGTGTGGCTGTGCGTGATGCCCTCAGGAGCGTGCCGACGCGGGGGGAGGCGCCGCGTCAGCCGCCGCCTCACACCCCCACCAGCAGCCCCTGGTCCACCAGCTGCTGGAGCAGCTCCTCCTCAAGCTGCAGGCCCCGCTCCTCCTCGATCAGCGCGAGCGTCTCGGCCAGGGGCGCCCCGCTGAAGTAGTGGAGCACGCTCCCGACCAGGGTGGGGATCTCCACCGGATCCAGCGCCGACCAGGTCACCGCGAGGGTGGCGAGGGGGCCCATCGCGATGGTCTGGTGGCGCCCCACCGCGAGGCGCTCGGGCAGCGTCCTGGCGCCCCAGGCAGCCCACGCCTCCAGCAGCAGCAGCCTGCGGGCCTCCACCAGCGGGCCGCCGATCGCCAGGACCTCCTCCCAGCTCAGGGCCTCTACCCGCGCGGCGCAGCGCAGGAAGTAGCCCTCCTCGTCCCCCGCGAGCGCGCCCCAGCGCCCGCGCCAGGAGAGGTCGCTCTCCCAGCCGTCTACGTCGGGCCCGGAGGGGCTCACGCGCCTCCCCTCCCCTGCCCGCACCGGCGCGTCCAGCACCGAGCGCAGCGGCGCGCCCTCCTGCAGCGCAGCCCAGCGGGACAGCTCCAGCTCCAGCTGCCCTAGCAGCTCCCGCACCGCCTCCCACAGGGCGGCGCCCACCTGCCCCCGCTCAGGCTTGCAGAACCACGCGGCGCACAGGCCGTTGCGGTGGGGGTGCACGCCGCAGGAGCCGCTCTCCTCCAGGTAGTAGGGGCAGCGCAGGCTCAGCGAGCGCCCCAGCACGTTGGTGGCGTGCTCGTAGACCAGATCGTAGGCCGGGGAGCGCCCCACCCCCAGGGGGGAGGCCCCCACCCTGCCCCGGATCCGCTCCCGCAGCACGTCCGCCGCGGGGTCCTCCTCTCTGATGGCGGCGCCAACGAGATAGTTGGGCAGGTGGGGCGTGTAGCCACAGCACTTCACCCTGGGGTCGAAGGGGTAGGAGGTCACCGGCGGCTCGCCCTGCGGACCCGGGACCATCGCGCAGCGGGCGCAGGTGGAGCGGGGCTGCTCGGGGAGCTCTGCGCCGAGCAGCGCGCGCAGCCACGCGCCGGAGAGGTGGGGCATGGTACTCATCGGGCCTCCTATCGCAGACGCGCGAAGGAAGAGGTAGCGAGTCCGCAGAAGGAGCTATACCCTCGGATCAGGAAGGTGGCCTTTGCGCACGCGGTGGATCACAGCCCTGGCCTTGATGAGCGCCTGCGCGCACAGGGTCGAGGTGTCGGTGCCGCCCTTGCCCGCGGTGGAGCTGGCCACGACCGAGGTGGCGGTGGTCGCAGGGCAGCGCCAGTGCAGGGCGGTGGCGGACGCGCTCGCCGAGGCCCTCCGCAACACCCCCGGCGTCTCCGTGAACCCCTCGGCGCCGGTGCGGCTGGAGGTCTCGCTCTACGAGCACTTCACCGCGCCGCAGGTGAGCATCACCGAGGTCGGGGGGGAGCGGCGCGAGGGCAGGGTCAGCATGGACGGGCACGCCCACGCCCTGCTCACCGTCACCACCCCCGACGGGCTCCAAGCCCGGCTGATGGGCGAGGCCAACCGCTCCCTCCACGGCGAGCTGCTCGCGCTCGACCTCTCCTCCGCCAGGCAACGGCTGGACCGCGAGCTGACCCGAGGGGTGGCCCTGGATCTGGCGGAGCAGGTGCGGCCGCTCCCCAAGCAGGTGGAGCGCTCGCTGTACCCCAAGGCATCGGTCGACAGCGCGAAGGGGCAGCTCCACCAGGCGGTGCTCGCCGAGCTCGCGGGGGACCTCGACGCGGCGAGGCGCCACGCCAACCTCGCCCAGCAGCTGCGCCCCAGCCCCAGCACGCAGGCTTACCTGCAGGAGCTGAACCGCAGGGCCCGCGGCGCGCCCTAGGGCGACGAGCGGGTGGACTGGACCGAGCACGTCGAGCTAGATCCGGCTGGGGGTGACTCGGGAGCCGGTCGATGGGGCCCGGAGGTCAGGTGCGACTCGGGCAGCGGCGGGCACTAGGTGCGGGCAGAACCGGGCAGTGAACCACAGAGACGCAGCGCACACATTGGAAGGCCCGCCAGCCCTCTGGCGGAAGATCCGGCCCATGCGTCCGTCCCTTGCTCACAATAACCGTCGAGTCGCATGGTAGATCCTGTGCTATAGGCGCTCCCGCGATCACCGTGACCGATCGGCTCGGGTTCAGCCGCCCCCTGCAGCCCGCGCCACGCCCGAGGCGCGTCACGGCGGGGCGCCAACACGAACGAACCAACGTTATCGTCGCGCGCCTCGCGCTCCGCGCCGGGCCCTGGGGCCTAGCGAGCCTCGGACAAGCGGGTGGTTCCAGGACGTTGTGCGCTCGGACCGGATTTCCAGTCTGGACCGTACCAGGGAGCGCACCCCTCCGGCCGCGGAGTCCGAGGGGCGAGGCCCGGGTCCAGAGGAGGGCGCAGCGCGTGGCCGACGACGGGCGGAGGCCTCGGGCGAAACGGCCCGACGGGCGACGGGGGGGGGGTGTTCGCCGCTAGCCCTCGCTGGCGGCTGCGATCGCGTCGTCGAGGGTGCGACCGCTCTGAGAGAGGCCGAAGAACATCGCCAGCAGCTCCGCAGGCTCGGGCGACACGTCCACCCGCAGGCCCTTGGGGGTGAGGGTCGGGCGCAGGCCGGAGATGCCAAAGGCCTGCACCACCGCCACCTGCAGGTTGTGGAGATCGCGCTCCTCCTGCCCGTCCAGCCAGATCAGCTCCTCGGCCAGAGGCTCCGTCCAGCGCGCCCACACCGGGCAGATCGCAGACAGCTCCTCACGCAGCGCCTCGGGTGCCCCCGCGGCGCCCAGAGCGGCGGCCACCGCCTGAGTGGCGGTCGCGAGGGCCCGCACCGCGGGCTCCCAGAGGGCCTGCCGGTCGAAGCGGACCACATAGGCCAGCACCAGCGCCCGCACCTCGTCGCGGGCGGCAGAGAAGGCCGCCAGGGGCGCGGTGGGAGGGGTCTCCCTCGCCTCGCGCCAGGCGTGAAAGAGCTGCTCTGCCAGCAGCAGGCGCAGGGCGGGCCAGTCTTCTAGGGGGAGGGTGCTCATCGCTCGAGCCTACACCAGCCGAGGGCCCCGCGCCATCACCTCAGCGGCCATCCGCCCCAGCGCGTCCCCAGGATCAAGCCGGGCGGCGAGGCCGGCGAAGGCGGATCGCTGAGCGTCGGGCGCCGCCGCGGTCTGGAGCAGCGAGGCCGCCAGGGCCGGAGGGTCCAGGCGCTGCAGGTGCTCGGGAACCACCGGCGCCTCTACCAGCAGGTTGGGGAGGGAGAGGTGGCGGACCCGGACCAGCCTCCGCCCGACCTCCCAGGTCAGCGGGTGCACCTGGTACGCCACCACCATCGGCAGCCCCCGCAGGGCCAGCTCGAGGGTGGCGGTGCCAGAGGCCACCAGGGCCACCTCGGCCCGCAGCGCCGCCACGTCCTCCACCAGCGCGCCGCCCACCCCAGAGAGCCAGGCGGACTCCACCGTGGGGGCCCGCAGGATCTCCACCTCCAGCCCCGGTGCCGCCTCACGCAGCAGGCGGACCACCTCCCGGTAGACCGGCCACAGCGCCCTCACCTCCCTCTCGCGCGATCCGGGCAGCAGGGCCACCACCCCAGGCAGGCGGGGCGAGGGCAGGGCCCGCAGGCGCTCGGCGGCGGGGTGCCCCACGAAGACCGCCCTCACCCCCAGCCCCCGGTACAGCGCCGGCTCGTGGGGGAAGAGACAGAGCAGGGTGTCCACGCAGCGGGCCACCTCCCTCACCCGGCCCGGGCGCCAGGCCCAGACCTGAGGGCTGACGAGGTGCACGGTGCGGACGCCCTTCGCGCGCCCCAGCGCCGCTACGCGGAGCATCAGGTCCGGGCTGTCCACGGTCAGCAGCGCGTCCGGCCGCCACCGCTCCAGCTCCCGATCCACCAGGCGCAGCAGGCGCAGGGCGGAGGGCAGCACCCCCGCCACCTCCACCAGCCCGACCGCGGTCACCGCCTCGGCCCGCGCCAGCACCTCCACCCCCGCCGATCTGAGCCTCGGCCCGGCCACCGCGCGCACCTCCAGGTCCGGTGCCAGCGCTCTCAGGCGCGGCAGCAGCGCCGCGGCCAGGGCGTCACCGCTCGCCTCACCCACCGCCAGCAGGAGCCGTTTCAACGGCACCCCGAGGCCCGGCGCCCGGTCATCCCTCACCGGAGCGCGCGCCCATCAGACCTTTGGCGGGGTGCGGCTGAAGTGGAAGGTGGGGCGCTGCTGGGAGGCCGCCATCTGCAGGTAGCCGGACAACACCTCGTAGAGCACGTCCTTGGCGGAGCGCTCTGGGATCTGCAGCAGCTCAGCGATGTGGAGCATGAAGTCCTGCTCCCCCGCCTGCAAGCGGCCGTCTACCGCGACGAGGTGCGCGAGCTGGTGGTAGAGGGTGTAGCGCTCGGTGCCGGCGTGCTCGCGCAGCCAAGCCGCCGAGGCCTCCAGCATCTCGGTCGCCTGCTCCGCCGAGTCGATCCGGGCGATCTCCTCTTCGGGGTCAGCGCAGAGGGGCAGCAGCAGGTGGACCAGCACCTCCCACTCCTCGTCGGTGATCTCGGCGCCGTCCGAATAGGCGGCGAGCAGCCCGGCGGAGAGGATGAAGTCGCGCTCCTGCACCTCCAGCGGCTCCGACACCTCGTGCTCCATCAGCCTGGCGAGCAGGGCCACCTCCCCGTCCACCGCCTGGTGCGCGGGCTCGTCCATCGCCACCCCCCCGCCCTCCCCCTAGAGCTGGAGGGCCCGCACCCTCACCGGGGTCACTGGGTGCGAGAACTGGGCCAGCACCTCGCGCCGCTGGAGGGACTGGAGATCTTCGAGCTGAGAGAGGAAGGCGCCCACGTCGAAGCGCAGGTGCTCCGGCCCCAGGCCGCTCGCCATCTTGAAGAAGGCGGTGATGGCGGGCTCGACCTTGCCGCCCACCGCGGCGAAGCCCACCCTGTCTGCGGAGAGCTCCGCGAGGCGCTCCCAGGACTCCATCTTGCGCGAGAGCAGGCCGGGGAGCCGCGAGTTGCCCTCCTCGTCCTCGCCCACCGCGAGGTGAATGACGCCCGCCCGGTAGTGGCGATAGTGCAGGTGTCCCAGCTCGTGCCCCAACACGAAGCGCAGCTCGTCGTCCGACATCATCTCCACCAGCCCGGAGGTGAGGCTGACCATGTGGGGCAGCCCCTCAGCCTGGGAGTGGATGGCCATCGCGTTGACCGAGGGGTCCGCCTGCACAAAGAGCTGTGTGGTCTCGGTGAAGCCCACCGCGGCGCACACCTCGTCGAGGAGCGACACGAGGCGCGGGGCGAGGATCGGGGTGAGCCGGAGCTGAGTGCCCAGCACATACTCGTGCGCTACCGGACCCGCGGTGGCCTCGTAGTGGGAGATCAGCTTCTCCAGGTCGTAGCGGCTGAACAGATCGTCGATGAGGACGCGCTCAGGGGCAAAGCGGATGCGGTCGAGCAGGTCGTTCAAGGGCGCTCCCTGGGTCTATTCCCTATCGTGCCACAACGCGCGGCGCGGCGATCAGCGGCTCACCTGCAGCTCCCACCGGATCTGCTCGGCGGAGGACGAGTTGAGGTCGGTCACCACGCACTTGAGCACGAAGCCGTCGAGGCGATCGTCGCGCGCGATGGCGATGTGGGACGAGTAGACGTCGTCGGCCATGGGCAGATCGATGTGCTCCACCTCAAACTCCGCCGGGAGGTTCCACTCAAAATGCACCTCGTCACCCTCGGGGTCTCTCGCCAGCACCGTGAGGGTGGTTGGGTCTGAGATCATCTGGATGGTGTTGTCGGTGCTCACCGGGAGCAGCACGGTGGGAGGGTCGTTCACCGGGCGCGACCAGGGGGGCCCCATATAAAGGCAGCCTGCGAGGGGGAGCGAGGCCCCGATCAGCAGGGGCTTGGTGAGCGACAGAGACATGGGCCCGGGTGTCCTCCAACGCCGCGTGAGCCCGCCCTCGGGGGAGGCGGAGCGCCGCGGCGCCACAGTTTAGCCGCCAGCCGCGAGAGGCGCGAGGACCGCGTTCAGAAGGCGAAGTCGTCCTTCATCTGCTCGGTCGCCTCGCGCACCTCGTCCACGCCCCCGATGACCAGCGGCACGCGGTGGTGGATGGAGCCGGGGCGGATCTCGAGGATCGGAGTCCGCCCGTTTGTCGCGGCGCCGCCGGCCTTCTCGATGATGTAGGCCAGAGGGTTCGCCTCGTAGAGCAGCCGGAGCTTGCCCCTGGGGCTGGTGGTGGTGGCGGGATAGAGGAACACCCCCCCCTTGAGCAGGTTCCGGTGGAAGTCGGCCGCGAGGCTCCCGATGTAGCGCGCGGTGTACTTGGTGCCCGGCGCCTTGAGCGACTGGACGTACCGGGTGATGCCCGGCCCCCACTCCGCGGCGTAGCCCTCGTTGACGCTGAAGATCGACCCCCTGGCCGGCACCACGATCGACGGGTGCGAGAGGAAGAACTCGCCCACCGTGGGGTCGAGCGAGAAGCCGAACACACCCCGGTCAATGGCGAGGACCAGCATCGTCCCGGACCCGTAGAGGATGTAGCCCGCCGCGACCAGCTCCCGGCCCGGGCGGAGCACGTCGGCCAGCTCGGCGGGGCCCCCCTCCGAGCTCTTGCGCCGGTAGACCCCGAAGATGGTGGCGATGGTGGCGTTCACGTCGATGTTGGAGGAGCCGTCCAGGGGGTCCACCGTCACCACGTAGCGGCCCGAGTGCCACTTGTCGGGGGTGAGCACCACCTCACCCTCCTCCTCGGACACCACCATACAGGTGTGGCCCCGGTGCTCCAGGGCGCGGAGGAAGGTCTCGTTGGCGTAGCGGTCGAGCTTCTGGACGAACTCGCCCTGGACGTTCACCTCGCCCGTTGACCCCAGCAGCCCCGCTAGGCCCACCCGGTTCACCCGCGAAGAGATCATCTTCCCCGCCAGGGCGATGCTCTGCATCAGGTTGACGAATTGCCCGGTGGCACCCGGGTAGTCACGGAGCTGGTCCATCAGGAAGCGATCGAGGGTCGTGCCCTCTTCAAACTGTACCGACATGGTGCCTCTCCCTTGGTTCAGTAGATGGGGACGTCCTGACGGGCGGGGCGAAACACTCCCGCCAGCGTGCGCCCCTCCAGCACGACACAGCCCGCGCCGCAGGCCTCGACCCGCTCTCCAGGGCTGAGGCAGCTCAGGCCGGCTTGGCCCGCGAGGGCGGCCTGCGACCGATCTCGAAGCAGCGACACGCTCAGTTTGCCGCCAGAGACCTTGGTGCGCTCGGTGAGCTCCGTGCCCTGGTAGGGAACGAAGGTGTCCTGGATGCGGTGGCGCCGCCCGTAGATCTGCACCCCGCCCGCGACAGGAGCCCACGAGCCGTCGAGCACCTCCTGGTAGCTGTCGCCCAGATCGTCGAAGTCCTCGGAGTAGGCTACGAAGGAGCCGGAGGAGCGCAGCTTGAGGGTGCCCTCGCCGCACACCCGCACCAGCGCCCTGTCGACCAGCCCCTGCAGATCGGTGCCCGCCACCTGCGCCCGCCGCGCCTGGGCGAGGCGCTCCTTGTCGTCCAGCAGGAGCGTGAACGGGCCGTCTGGTCCAAGGAACCGCAGGTCGGTGATCGCCAGATCCTGGTAGCGACTGCCCGGCCAGGCCTGCCCCAGCGCCAGGGTCAGCTCCTGGGTCTGGAGCGGCGCCGAGAGCGTCCGGCGCTGGCGGGCCTCTGTGTCATCGAGGCTCACGGTCTCCTCGCGCCCCCCAGCCCGCAGGATCAGGGTGCGTGCCCTGGCGTTCTTGGTGAAGTGGTCCCGCGAGCGCTGGTAGCCATTGGCCACCTCAATCCCGGTGAGGGTCTGCGGCGCAGCGAAGCGCACCGTGAGGGTGTCGCCCTCGCCCAGCCCGGCGCTGCCCTCCACCCAGGCGGTGGACGCCTGGCCGTCGAAGAGGTTGGATGCGTGGTACACGTCGGCGGGCGAGAGGGTCGAGCTGGCCTCTACCGCCCCAGCCACCGCGATCGGCGCGGCCAGCCTGCGGGCGACGCCGTTCGAGAAGCTGGCCCGCACCGAGCCCAGGTGCCCGGTGCCGCCCAGCTTGAGGAAGACCGCGCTGGCCCTCCCCATCAGCGTGAGGCGGACGGTCTGCCCCGCCCTCCCCTCCACCGCCGTGCCCTCCGCCCCATCGAGGTAGGGGGTGATGGTGAGCGGCCCGCCAAGCACCGACAGGTCCAGCGCGTCCAGCCCCCTGGGCTCCTCGAAGCGCATAAAGAGCCCCTCACCCTCCACGTCGCCGGTGGGCACCCAGGGTATGGGAGAGGCGTCCAGCAGGTGGCTGGCGTCCCCCGAGGTGGCATACAGATCGGCGAGCCGCTCCACCAGCTCGGCGGGAGCAGGCTCCGCGAGGGGGGGCGCGCTGGACCGCGGAGCCTCCACCACCTGCTCCCCCTCTGGCGCGGACGCGCAACCCATCGCTGCGATCAGCGCGACAACACCCACGACCTGGGACCTCATGGCGCCACCTCCTCCGGAGGGACAGGGTACAGCACTCGGGCGAGGTTGTGGCCGAGGATCTCCTCCTCCACCGCCACCCCCCCCTCCAGCCGCTCGCGCACCAGGGTGTTCTCGCGCCAGATCACGTCGCCCTCGGCGAAGAAGCGCGCCCCACGCTCCACGAGGCGCCAGGTGGACGGGAGGGGGCGCCGCCCGCGGATCTCCCCGAAAAGACGTCCCTCTAGCACCCAGGCGCGCAACACCAGGGGCTGCTCGTGGGGGTTGCGCAGCCTCAGGTCCAGCGAGGGGTGGTAGACGGTCGCCCCCGCGCCGAAGGGCACGGTGCGCTCGTGATCTGGGAACAGGTCGTAGCCGTGCCGGTGGCGCTCGGTGATCTCAAGCCCCGCGTGGACCGCGAGCCAGAACAGCATGTTGGCGAGCTGGCAGGCGCCGCCCCCCACGCCGAGGCCGATGGTGTCCCCGTGCAGCTCCGGTCCAGCCTGGAAGCCGCGGGCGCGGAGGGGAGGCCCGACCCACCTGTGCCACGAGAACACCTCGCCCGGCCAGATCACCGCTCCGTCGATAGCTGCGGCGGCGAGCCGGACGTTGGTCTCCTTGGCCCGCTGCACCTTGGGGGTCCACTGGGCCCCTGGGCGCTCGAGCGGGGTGTCGCGCCCTACGAGGCGAACAGGCCACAGCGCGGGGTGGTACGCCTCCTTGGGCGGCGCACCGCGCAGAGAGAAGGCGACGACGTAGGGAGCGCGGATCAACGCGCTCCGCACTGCGAGCGGCACCGCTCGCCTCAAGAGCTGATGAACGGGATGCATGTCCACGCATAGCCCGGGAAAGGGCAGCCTGCCGCAGCCTTGAGCAGACCTAGCGCGATCCGCGAGGCAGCCACGCGCGGACCGGCGGCTCGATCAGGGTGGCGGGGGCGAGGGGGGGAGGTCGCGGCGCCTGCTCCTGCGCCAGCCCTTGCGCGCCCGGTTCTCGTACTGCCGGGTCTCGCCGCCAAAGCGGTAGGACAGCTCGGCCGACTTGACCAGCCAGGCCCACGACACCGCCGAGGCGCCCACCCCCACCCGCAGGTCGACCTGCTTCCACGAGGCCTGGTAGGACAGGCTCCCGGTCCAGCTGCCCTCCAGCGCCGACCGCCCCCCCGTAGAGAAGGTCTGGTCGAGGCCGGCGATCGGCGGAAGGTTGAGCTCCTCCCAGTCCACGTTCACGTCGGCGTGCGCCTGCGCCTGAACCACGGCGCTGCCTCTGAGGATGAAGCTGTCTCGCCGGTTCAGCCGCAGCTCAGCCCCCACGTTGGCCCAGGTGGCGTCGCCCTGGAAGCGGGGGCGTATCCCCGCCAGCAGCCCGTCGGGGTCCATCTCCCAGCTGTCCGGATCTTGCCCCGCGAGCTGAAGCAGCAGCGGCGACACCTCACTGAGATCAGGGATCCCGCGGAACTCCAGCAGGGCGTGCTCCACGCCGGCGTGGACCGAGAGGGCGTCGCTGAGGATGACGGAGCCGATCAGCGCGGCGCCGCTGTACTGCCCATAGAAGTCCCCGATGGGCAGGCCGTAGACGCTCCCCTGCACCGCCAGGTCGAACCCGCCGATCCGGACGGCGTTGAACTTGAGGTGCCCGTTGTAGAGCCCAATGGCGTCGAACACCAGGCTGGTCCCCGCGTGCATGCGCGGCAGCAGGCCGACGCTGGCGGTGGCGAGGCCCAGGCGGACCTCGCCCGGTTCAAGGGTGTACGCGGTGAGATCCACCTTGGCACGGGGCAGAATTCCGAGATCTACGTGGCGCGGCTTGAGGTCGCGCAGCTGCTCCTCGGTGAGCGTCGGGAGCTCCTCGCCCCCGGCGGGAGGCGGGGGGAGCTCCTGTGCCAGCCCGATCAGGGGTATCGCCAGCGCGAGTCCGAACAACCAGACCTCCGATGACTCATTCGGCCGATGGGCCCACCGCTTGAGGCCGTCGCCCCCCAGACAAAAAAGGTATTTGCACGTACCGACCACATTCACTATGAGGGCGCCCAAGCAAGGAGGTGTCGATGAAGCGCGATGAGCCCGCAGAGCACGGTCCGCTTGTCCTCCTGGTCGACGACGATCCTTTGGTGCTGCTCACCGCCCAGCGCGCGCTAGAGCGCCACGGGTTCCGCGTCTCTGTGGCCAACAACGCCTCCGAGGCCCTGTCGATCCTCGAGGATACCGCCGTCGAGCTGATGCTCACCGACGTGCTGATGCCCCAGATGAGCGGGATCACCCTCGCCAAGATCGTCCACGCCCGCTTCCCCTCCCTGCCGGTGATCTTCATGTCGGGGTTCGTGGGCGACCACGCCATTGACCTGTTCAACGAGCGCAATTTCATCCCCAAGCCCTTCAGCTATCGGCACTTGGTCGCGCTGGTGACGGGAGCCCTGTCACAGGATGGCCCCTTTCGCCGCCAGGTCCCCGCCTCGACATCCCACGACCTAGGCGCCTCCGCCTAGGGCGGGGAGCGCCGCGCGCCGTCGGTCCGCGGGGACGACCGCCTCATCGACAGGCTGCCCCCGCGGCGCGGGTGGTGACCCCTCCTCGGCGCCCGCTCGGATCCGCGTGAGGCAGGCCAGCGTGGCCCACACCTCGACGCGCCGAGCCTCCGCGTCATCCTCGCCCTGCGCGGGTGCCGCGAGGCCGCTGGGGCCACCTCGCCTCGCGCTTGCCCTCCGCCTGTAGCCCACCTCCTCGCAGGGGCACACCGCCCTGGCGCTCCTCGACGCGGCTCGGTACGCTGCGCCCAGCAGGAGGTCTACATGAAACGTCTCGCCCTCACCGCCCTCGCCCTCACCCTGTCTGGCTGCGCCGACAAGACGCCAGACGACACCGCGGTAGAGGACGGCCCCCTCGCCTTGGAGCCAGGAGCGGCGGGGGCGATGGACAGCCTGGGCGACAGGGTCGCGGTAGACCTCGCAGAGGCGGGGACCTACTGGGTGGTGCTGATGAGCCAGGCGCCGGACCAGAGCACCACCTTCGGCTACGGCTCCGAAGCCAGCGCGGCGCGCAGGGTGGACCCCACCTCGCCGTTGCCAGCGGTGGAGCGCCACGACGCGCGCCCAATGCTCACCCCAGCGGTGGGCGACACCCGCACCTTCCGCGTCCACAACGGCAGCACCGCCGTCACCGTCACCGGTGAGGTGATCGCCACCTCGGATCAGGTTGTGGTCTGGCGCGACACCACCACCGCCAACCCCCTCGGCGATCTGGACATGACCAGGGTGATGGAGGTGGTGGACGCCTACGGGCAGATCGTCCTCCCCCGCGAGCGGGCGATCTTCGGGGAGGAGTCCGACGTGGATGGGGGTGGCACCATGGACGTGCTCCTGTCGTACACCGTCAACCAGACCGGCGCCGCCGCCTACGTGAGCGGGTGCGACATCGGCGTGGGCGACTGCGGCACCTGGGGCAACGGCGCGGAGATCATGTACATGGGGATCCCAGAGGACGACGGGCACGGGTCCACCAACGGCATCGTCGAGACCTTCGCCCACGAGCACAACCACCTGGTGTATGACTTCCACAAGTACGCCCTCAACGGCCAGGAGGACCTCTCCGAGAACGTGTACGTCACCGAGGGCATGTCGGCGCTGGCCCAGGACCTCACCGGGTACAACAACGGCAACCAGTACGTGTGGGCCGCCGCGATCGACATGCAGGCGATGTACGGCTACCAGTCCTCCACCCACGGCATCTCGATCAACGACGTGTTCCGCGGCTCGGGGCGCTACGACGCGGAGCGCGACGGTCCCCTTCGCGGCGCGGCCTACCTCTTCCTCCGGTATATGTTCGAGCAGGCGGGGGGCATGACCGTGACCGACGGCGGGACCCCTGTCGATGAGGGCGGAATCGCCTGGCTCCACGACTGGTTCTCGGTGCCAGAGTTGGGCCCGGACGCGGTCCTCGCGACCACCGGGCGCTCCCTGGAGGAGGTGGGCTTGGACGCCTACACCGCCCTGCTCCTCACCGGCAGGGGCCTCCCCACCGATCCCGCGCACACCTTCCAGCCCCGGTTCGACGATCCCCTCACCGGCTACGCCTACGGGGTCGACCCCTTCGCGAACATCCACGGCTGGCTGCAGCTGACGGGGGTGCCGATCCAGCCCCTGGCTGACGCGGACGGCGCGCTGCGGGCGGGGGGGGTGGAGTACCTGGAGGTGGTGCTTGACGCCCCCGGCAGGATCGAGATCCCCGTCGCCGCCGAGGCGATGGCGGTGGGCCGGGTGGTGCGCGCCGAGTAGCCCGCTACAGGATCGGCTTGCGGTGGTACTCCTCCGCGAGCAGCTGATCCCGGATCCCCAGGTGGTCCTCGATCGCGCGCTCGATGATCTGGGGCGGGGTGGGCTTGGAGAAGCCCCCCAGCAGGGTGCGGTCCCGCCTCCCCTGGATCTTGGCCCGCAGGCGATAGGTGATGGTGGTCCCGTTCTTTCCCCTGTTCACCACCTCCTCCACGTAGAGCTGCTGGAGCTCCTGCCGCGCAATGGGCCCGGCCCCCAGCCAGGGGAGCGGCTCGTGGGTCACCACCAGCCCCGCGGCGCTGGCGTGGAGCACCGTGGTGTTGAAGAAGCCCGCGACCGCCGTGTAGGAGAGCCCCACCCCCACCGCGACGTGGAACAGCGAGAACAGGAGCATCTCGGTGGCCCCGCTCGCGAGGGCGCCCATCCACCAGAACACCAGGAAGCCATCCCAGAACAGGGCAAACACCGCCAACAGCACGGTCTTTGCGGTGAACCAGCGCCAGGTGATCACCATGTTCCCGCCGCCCACCGCGATGTCCATCTGCTTGGGCAACACCAAGTCAGCGACCGCCCGCCGTGGAGCGTCCTTCGGCTGCGCGGAGGGCGCCACCGCCTGGGGCAGCGGGAACACCGCCTCGCACGCGGCGCAGCGCGCGATCCCCAGCTCCTCGCTGACGTCCTCGCCCCGGATCGGGGCCCCACACTGCTCACAGGTATAGGCCATCACTCACCTCCCACGCCGAGCTCGGAGAGCAGCGCCGCTCCACCGGGCTCCTGTCCAAGCGCCCACAGGGCCGCGCGGATGTCCAGGTGGATGCTCCGGGTGGCGTCCTCCTGGAAACGCCAGTCCGCAGCCATCCCCTCGTAATTGCGGTCGAAGACCACCCCCACCAGCTCACCTGCGGCGTTCAGCGTGGGAGATCCCGAGGAGCCTCCGGTAGAGTCGAGGGTGGAGAGGAAGTTGAGCGGGACGCTGCCCAGCGCGCCATCCGACCACCGGCTCTCGGCACCAGCGCGCAGCGCACCCACCTGCTCCTCGGACAGGGCGAAGGGCACCTCGCCTCGCTTCGCGAGCATCCCCGCCAGGGTGGTCTGCGGGGCGTACCGCACGGCCTCGGCCGGGCTGTAGCCCTGTACCTCGCCCACCGACACCCGCAGGGTCCCGTTGGCGTCGGGATAGCGAGCGCCGGTGCCCGCCTTGGCCTGGAGCTCCAGGTACAGCGGCCGCAGGCGACTCATCGCGCCACGCCACGCCTGCTCAGCGGCGAGCTGCTCGCCCCACCAGCGCTCCAGCCCCACCGCGAGCTGCATCCACGGGTCCTCCATCGCCTCCAGCGCGGCGCGGTCGGTGTCATAGAGCGCCAGCCGGCGATCGGTCTCGCGCAGCCAGGGGTCCTCGAAGAGGCGGATCACGCCCTCCTCCACCCCGCCCTGCGCCGCGATCCACGCGTCCACCTGGGGGACGCGCTGATCAGCGGGCAGGGCGTCCAGCCGGCGGAGGAGCAGGGTGAGCAGGTCCCGCTCAGCGGGCAGATACAGGATCGCGTCCAGCTCCGCCGCCTGGGCCTTGAGCCGCTCCGCGTCCCTCGCCTGGAAGCCCTCCAGGCGCTCCACGTCCTCCCGCTCCCGCTCCGCCGCGAGGCGATAGGCGTCCCTCGCCGACGAGAGCATCCCCGGGAGGGACTGGTAGAATTGCACCGTGCGGTTGCGGGCGTAGGTGGTCTGGTAGGCGTCGACCTCGCGCCGCATGTCCACCAGCACCTCCGCCCACTCCCGCCGCCCCCTGCGCTTGTAGCTGACCCACTCCTCCATCGCCGCCTCCTCCGCGGCGCCCTGGCTCGCCACCCTGCCGCGATCGAAGGCCTCGATCATGCCCACATAGGACTTGCGCACGTTGGCGAGCCGGAGCGAGGTGGTCTGCAGCTTGCTGGAGGCCAGGCGGGAGCGCTCCATGTGAGCCTCTAGCACCGCGAGCGCCTCGTCGTGGAGCGCGACCCCCAATGGGTAGCGCACCAGCGCCGCGTGCTTGGCCTCGCTGGCGGTGCGGTGCCGCAGGGTTCGGCCCGGGAAGCCCGCCATCATCACCCTGTCGCCCTCACCCACGCCATCGGCGGCGATCCGCAGCCATGCGTCCGGGTGGAGGGGCACGTTGTCAGGAGCGTAGCCAGCCCCCCGCCCACCCCCGTCCACATAGACGCGGAGCAGGGCGAAGTCCAGCGCGTGGCGCGGCCACATCCAATTGTCCGTGTCGCCCCCGAACTGCGCGATGCTGTAGGGCGGCGCGTAGACCAGCCGCACATCGCGCAGCTCCCGCTGCCGCACGAGCTGATAGCTGGCGCCCCCGTAGTAGGGCACCACCTCGCAGCGCAGCCCCCCCGCCGCCTCGCAGCCCGCCACCAGCTCCTTGCTCACCCGCTCGATGTGGTGCCACCGCGCCGCGTCGTCCAACCCCCTCACCCCATCCAGCACCCTCGCGGTCACGTCCTCGTCACCGGCGCAGAGCCAGAGCCTCGCGGAGGAGCCCGCGGGCACCTCGTCGGCCCTCGCCCGGGGGGCTAGCCCCCCGGCGAGCAGGTCCGTCCCGTCGCCGGAGGCGAGCTGCAGGAAGCGCTGCGCGCAGTGCTGGTTGGTGAGCACCAGCCCTTCGGCAGAGACCAGGGCCCCAGAGCAGTCTCCGAGGGAGACCACCGCGGCGAGCGCCCCGCCAGGAGCGGTCAGCTCGTCCATCGAGACGCCCTCCCCCAGCGACAGCCCCCCCGCGGCGAGCTGCTGTGGGGTCCACATCCCCTCGTGGGCGGTAGCGGTGCTCAGGCTGAGGGCGAGGAGGGTGGTGATCATCGGCGTCTCGGTGGTTGAGACGGCAATCTAGCAGACCTCTCGTCCGATCGGTAATCAGGGAGCGGCGGCGCCGTCCCACAGCCCGTCGATCCAGGCCCCATACTGGTCGGCCGCCGCCCGCTCGGTGAGCAGGACGCTGGTGCCGTTATAGTCGTTGAAGGCCGACCAGGACCAGTTCGCGTCCCCCACGATGGCCGCGCCGTCGCACACCAGCACCTTGGCGTGGGTGGTGTGATCCCTGGCGCTCAGGCGCAGCGGGACCGCCCCGTCGGTGAGCACCCCGATCGCGGCGGTGTTGATGCGGTTGTCGTGGACCCAGTCCGAGTCGTCGAGCACCACCCGCACGTCCACCCCCCGCGCCGTCGCGGCCACCAGTCCGTCGATGAGCAGGTTAGCGGGCGTGTCGGGGTAGGCGGCGTTGTAGGAGGCGGCGTAGAGCACCAGCCGGAGGCGCTCGCTCGCGCCCTCGATGCACGCGAGCAGGGCCTCGTCCACCTCGCGGTTGTAGAGCGGGGTCACCGCGCCGATGGCCTGGCGCTCCAGCACGGGCTCCACGTCGGGGTGGGCCCAGATGGCCTGGAAGTAGCCCTCGTACCAGTCGGTCACCGCCTGATCCGCGATCCGCACGCTGCCCTCGGTGTTCAGATCCAGGGCGTAGGAGGTGAAGTTGTGGGAGCCCAACAGCACCACGTCGTCGGCCACAACCAGCTTGTTGTGGGTTGTGGTGTGAGGAGAGTCGAGCTGGGTGGTCACCCCCGACGCCTCCATCCGCGACAGCACGCCCTCCACCCCGTCGGCCGCCTCGTCGGCGAGCACCATCACCTCCACCCCGCGATCGGCCGCGTCGTAGAGGTGGCTGAGCACCTCGTGCACCGAGCCAGCGTCGTAGATCACATACTCCAGCAGGTGTAGTCGCCCGGTGGCGCCGTCGATGGTCTCGATCAGCGCGGGCGCGTACGCGCGATCGACCAGCGGCGTGATCACGGAGCTGAGGGCGGTGTCCTCCACCTCCTCCGAGGTGTCGGTGACGGCGGGGGAGCACCCCAGGAGCAGGCTGAGCGGTAGCAGGTTCATGGGCCCAGCGTATCCTGTCGGCCCCCCCCTTGCGCGCGCCCGCAGGGAGAGACAGGATGGGCCCACAGGAGGTCCCCATGAAGCGCTCCCTCGCCGCCATCGCCCTGCTCACCGCCCTGACCGCGTGCGACGTGGAAGAGATCGGGATGGGCGACGGGTCGATCACCGTGGTCAACGAGGACACCCAGGAGGTGCGCCTGCTCATCTCGGATAACGACCAGTGCGTGATCGGGATGCACTCGTCGGTGAACACCTCGACCCGCAGGGTGTTCTCCATCGGCGAGACCTCCTACGTCTGCCTGGGCGAGAAGGCCCCTGGGGTCGCGGTGGAGAACGGGAAGACCTACGCCATCAAGGGCGGGAAGCTCGTCGAGAAGCCCTAGGGCGCGCGACCGCCCGGCGGCGCTAGCGCCGGGCGCTGGTCCATCAGCCGGACAGGCTCACAGGAAGCGCCTCATCCTTCCACAGGAATCATCGGATGAAGTTGCTCGTCGAGTCCTCCAGACTGCAGACGGGCGCCGCGTCGCGAGGCATATCGGCGCGTGACCGCCGTTCCCTGGGAAGGAAGCGCACTTCTGCACGCGACGAGCGTAGGAACAAGGACACGCGTCGAGAGGCCAGCGGTTCGGTGCCTAGCGCCCTCTGGGCAGGCACCGCCACCCGACCCACCGCGAGGTGGAGGCGCCCCTCAGACGCAGCGCGTCGACCCGTTTCTAGCTGCGCACCCGCCTGGGGGCGGTCTTCAGCGCTTGCGCGCGAAGATGTGCATCGCCCGGCCCAGCGAGGCGGGGACCCGGTCCTCGTAGGACTTGATCACCCGCGCCGCCAGCAGGCTGTGGCCAAAATAGGCAGGCGGCCCGGAGTGCACATAGCTGAAGTTCTCGAAGCCGATCTCCTTCAGGTACCGCTCGGCAGAGGCCAGGCTGTTGATGCGGTAGTAGGTGGGGAAGATGTCGTCGAGGGTGCGATCGGTCTTGACGATCTTCTTGAGGATGAACTTGTGGTACTGCTCGGGGATGACCCGCGCGAGGATACCGACAAATCCCCACTTGTTGGGTGTCATGGCGCAGACCCAGCCCCCCGGCTTGAGGACCCGGTGGAACTCCGCCAGCATCTTGTCGGGGTGCTCGATGTGCTCGAAGACCATGCGGCTGACAATGAGATCGAAGGATCCGTCCTCAAAGGGGAGCCTGGGGTCGCCGGGCGAGCCGAGCACCACCTCGCTGAGGGTGGGGTTCTGCTTGACCTCGGGATCCACGTCGTAGCCGACCACCTTCGCGCAGGCCTGGCGGAGATCCGACAGCTGCGAGGCGTAGTTCTGGTAGTCCTGCAGCAGCCCTCGCCCCGCGCCGAAGTCGAGCACCGTGTCGGTGGGCTTCAGGAGCGCGCGGATCCTGCTGTAGAAGAGCACCTCGTGATCGTCCCTCGCGAAGCCCCCTGCGGCGTACTCCGGGTAGATCGTGGACAGGATCTTCTCTTTCTTCATCTGCTCGTCCTCTCGCTAAGGGGAGACACCCCGGGGGCGTCCGCTAGGGTGAGGCGGTATCCAGCTAGGTCCGCGCGAGCCACCGAGGGGCCTCAGGGTAGCCTACAGATCGGGGCGCTCACCACACCCTCGTGCGGCTCGGCGGCGACTACAGCACCCCCAACACCGCCCTCCAGGTGATCACCGCCCCGATCACCGTCACGAGCGCCGCAGAGAGCACCGGCAGCGCCGCCACCACCCGCCCCCCCTCCCCGCGCCCCTTGAGGCGCTCCCCGAGCAGCACCACCGCGACCGCGATGCCCACGAGGACCCCGGCGAGGCCGAGCGAGAAGGCGCCCACCATCGCGAGGCCCAGCCCCACCTTGTGGAGCGAGACGGCGGTGAGCAACACCACCAGGGCGGTGGGACAGGGCACGATCCCACCGGAGATCCCCAGGGACAGCAGGGCCCACAGGGTGGGCGCGTCACCGCGCTGCGGGAGGTGATCGTGCTCCCGCCCCAGCAGGTGAGCCAGGTTGTGAGCGAGGCCCCCTGAGAGCAGGTGCGCGTGACCGTGGGCGTGGTCGTGGTCGTGGTCGTGGTCGTGGGAGTGGTCGTGGGCGTGGGCGTGGGCGTGGTCGTGGTCGTGGGCGTGGGCGTGGGCGTGGGCGTGGGCGTGGGCGTGGGCGTGACCGGTGGCCAACAGGCGGATCGAGGGCGGCGCTACGATGGTGAAGCTAGGCTCCCCTGGCGAGGGGTGGTAGTGGCCTGCCGCGTGGGAGCAGGTCTCCCCTGGGGCTGCCTCCTCGAAGGTCTCGCGGACCCTACAAGCTGGTGCCCGCGCGTCGCGCCACGCCTGATAGCGCTGAACCCCCAGCGCCAGCCCCAGGCCCAGCACCAGCACCCCGCTCGCCAGCTCGATCCAGGGAAACACCCGCTCAGGCGCGAAGCGCTCGGTGAGCCCCAGGGTCACCAGCCCCAGCGCCAGCACCGAGAACACGTGCGAGACCGTCACCACCAGCCCCAGCAGCACCGCGTGGCCCACCGTGCCCCTGCTGCCCACCAGGTAACCGGCGACCAGCGCCTTCCCGTGCCCAGGCGACAGGGCGTGCGCCGCCCCAAAGAAGAACGACGCCAACAGCGCCATCAGCGCCAGCTTGAGGCCTCCCCGCCCGTGCAGCAGCTCCAACAGCGGATCGCTCCGCACCGCCTCCGCTGCGCTCTGGTACGATCCCGCCTCGCCCACCACCGCCCGCGAGAGGCCCCCAAGGCCGCCACCGTCCACCGCATAGCGGAGCACCAGGTGGCGTTGCCGCGTGTCTTGGAGCCACGCCCCGCTGCGGTCCTCCACCACCACCCCGTCGCGCAGGCCGAACAGGGAGCACTCGGTCACCTGGACCTCAGGGGCCACCTGAATCTCTGTCGAGAAATAGGCGGACTCCTTGGGGAAGTTCCCGTTGTGAACCTCCAGCACCCCTCCCGCTGGCGGGAGCGGGACCCTGTAACGCACCTCGTAGAGGAAGAACTCCGCGTTTCCCTTTGGGGGCAGCGCGCCGCCGAGCCGCTCCGCGGTCACCCCCTGGTGGTCCACCGCGAAGCTCAGGCCCTCGCCCAGCGAGGCGAGCATCGCCTCTGAGAAGTCGGTGTCGCCGCCCTCCTTGCGCTCCTCCCACCTGTGGCGCGCCATCTCGCGCAGCACCTGGTCCGCGGGGATCTCGGCCCGATACGCCACCGTGGCGTGGTCCGGGTCTACGGTGACCTGGAGCGCGTGGCCGTAGTGTGCGGCCCCGAAGGGGTGCGCCACCGCCAGGCCGCAGAGGAGCAGGGGCAGCATCGCTAGAGCCGCGTGGTTCCGTGGATCTGGAGCCCAAAGGTGTCCACGTTGGACTTCCAGTCCGACAGCTCCTCCTTGCCCCCCCGCACCGCCCAGTCGGAGTCGATGGTGAGCACCGAGGAGATGCCGCCCCTGGGGCGCATCTGGACGCTCAGCCTGAGCCGGCAGGGCTCAAAGACGGTCATGATGTCCTCGTAGATCACGTTCGCGAGCCGCTCATAGGAGGCGATGTCGCTGCGGAAGGCCTCCTTGTAGACCTTCAGCGACTTCAGCTCGATGGTCCAGTCCCTAGGGTAAAAGGTGAGCAGGATCTCCCCGAAGTCAGGCTGAGATCCCACCCCCATGAAGGTGAATTCCGGGATGTGGATCTTCTGCTCGTAGCCCTCGCTGGTGGGGTTGGGGATCCGGCGCAGCAGGTGCGCCTTGGACCAGTGCGAATTGGGGAGCAGCGCGAGTTCGGAGCGCCCCTGCTCCTCGCGCTTGATCCGCTCCTGCTTCAGGGTGTCGATCACCCTGCGCCGGTCCGCCACCGTGAGGGACCTCATCGACTCAAGCGTGTGGAGAAAGTCTTGCTCGCTGCTCATCGCCGTCCTCCGGAGCACCGCACATAGCGGCCCGTCCGAGAGGGGACAAGCCGGCCCTTGCACCCGCCCCCCCGAGTCCATAGGGGCAGGGGGCTTTCGTACACTCAGCCTGTGGAGACCGCATGCACTTCCAGGAGATGATCCTCAACCTGTCCAGCTACTGGGGCAAGCAGGGCTGCGTGCTCCTGCAACCCCACGACGTAGAGATGGGCGCTGGGACCTTCCACCCCGCCACCTTCCTCCGCTCCCTGGGCCCAGATCCTTGGCGCGCGGCCTTCGTCCAGCCCTGCCGCCGCCCCGGCGACGCCCGCTATGGCGAGAACCCCAACAGGCTGGGACACTACTACCAGTACCAGGTGCTGCTGAAGCCCTCGCCCCCCAACGTCCAAGACCTGTACCTCGGCAGCCTCTCAGCGCTGGGGATCGATCTGCGCGAGCACGACGTGCGCTTCGTCCACGACGACTGGGAGAGCCCCACCCTGGGCGCCTGGGGCCTGGGCTGGGAGGTCTGGCTGGACGGGATGGAGATCACGCAGTTCACCTATTTCCAGCAGGTGGGCGGGCACACCCTGCGTCCGATCACCTCGGAGCTCACCTACGGGCTGGAGCGCATCGCGATGTACCTCCAGAAGGTGGACGACGTGTTCGACCTGACCTGGGTGGACGGGGTGACCTACCGCGACGTCTTCCACCGCAACGAGGTGGAGCAGTCGAAGTTCAACTTCGAGAAGGCCGACACCGACGCGCTGTTCGACATCTTCAACCGCCACTACGCCGAGTGCCAGCGCCTCGCGGGGGAGCAGCTCCCGCTCCCCGCCTACGATCAGTGCATCAAGTCGAGCCACACCTTCAACCTGCTCGACGCCAGGGGCGCGATCTCCGTCGCCGAGCGCCAACAGTACATCCGCCGGATCCGCGACCTCGCGGTGGCCTGTGCCGACGCCTGGGTCGGGAAGGAGGAGGCATGAGCGAGCTGCTGATCGAGATCCGCTTTGAGGAGCTCCCCGCCACGATGATCGGTCCCGCCCTCACCGGGCTGGCGCAGGGGGTGGAGCGGCTGCTGGAGGGCGTGGAGCACGGCGCGCTGACCACCTACAGCACCCCGCGGCGCTTCGCGGTGGTGGTGGAGGACGTGGCCGCAGCCTCGCCGGTGGTGGAGCGCCTCGTCACGGGCCCCCCCGCCGACCGGGCCTTCAAGGACGGTGTCCCCACCAAGGGGGCGCTGGGCTTCGCCGCAGGAAAGGGGGTGGCGGTCGAGGACCTGGAGATCGTCGACGGCCCCAAGGGCAAGGTGATCGCGGCGCGGGTCCGCGAGGGCGGCGCCCAGACCGTCGAGGTCATCGCCGGCGGGCTTGAGGCCCTGGTGCTGGGGCTGCCCTTCGCCAAGACCATGGAGTGGGGCGCTGGTGGGGTGCGCTTTGGCCGCCCCCTGCACGGCGTCGCCGCGATCTTCGGGGGGGTGCCCCTCACCGGCACGGTCGCCGGGCTGGCCGTCGCCCCCTCCACCGAGGGGCACCGGCTGGCGCCGGACACCGCCTTCGCCTTCACCGATCGGGACACCTGGCTGGAGGGCCTGCGCGCGCGCAAGGTCGAGCCAGACATCGCGGTGCGGCGGGCGAAGATTCAGGCCCTGCTCGACGAGGCAGCGACACGCCTCGACGCGGACCCCATCCGGCAGGAGGCCCTGCTCGACGAGGTGGTGCACTTGGTCGAGTGGCCGGTGCTGGTGCTGAGCGCCTTCGACGAGGTGCTCCTCCACCTGCCGCCCCGCCTGCTGGTGGAGTCGATGACGGTCCACCAGCGCTACTTCCCGGTGTTCCGCCAGGGCGCGCTGACCCACCACTTCGCGGTGATCTCCAACAACCCCTGGGGCAACGAGGCGCTGATCGCCGAGGGCAACGCCCGGGTGCTGCGCGCCCGCTTCCACGACGCCCGCTTCTTCTTCGCGGAGGACCGCAAGAAGCGCCTGGAGCAGCACGGCGCCGGGCTGGCCCGGATGCGCTGGATCAAGGGCCTCGGCACCATGGCGGACAAGCAGCTCCGGGTGAGCGCCCTCGCCGAGCGGATGGCCGCCCTCACAGGTGCGGACCCCGCCCTCGCCGCGCGCGCCGGCGCCCTGTGCAAGTCCGATCTGCTGGCGCAGATGGTGGGCGAATTTGCGGAGCTGCAGGGGCACATGGGCCGGCTCTATGCCGCTGAGCAGGGCGAGGACCCCGCGGTGGCCGCGGCCATCGAGGAGCACTACCTCCCCGCAGGTGGCGACGACGACGTGGCCCCCTCTCCGGTGGGCGCCGCGGTCGCGCTCGCCGACCGCCTCGACACCCTGGTCGGGTGCTTCGGGGTGGGGATGGTCCCCAAGGGCGGCGGCGATCCGCAGGGGCTCCGCAGAGCTGCGCTGGGCGTGATCCGCACCCTGGTGGGCCACGGGCTGCGGGCAGAGCTGAGCGAGCTGTTCGGCCTCGCGGTGGACACCTTCCACCACGCCGCCGCCGCAGGCCAGTACGAGGGGTGGACCGCCGCACGCGGCACGGGCGAGGCCCCCAGCGGGCGCGACGAGCTCGTGGGAGCCCTGGTGGGCTTCGCCCAGGCGCGGTTCAAGGCGAACGCTACGGGCAAGGGCGTCTCTGCCGACGTGGTGGACGCGGTGCTCGCCGCGACCTCTGCCGATCCCGTGGTGCTGACCGCCAAGCTGGACGCGATGGCGAGCATCACCGGCACCCCTACCTTCAAGCCCATGATGCACACCTTCAAGCGGGTGCTGAACATCACCAAGGGCGCCGAGGCGCCGGTCCCCTCCCCTGATCAGCTAGGCGACCCCGCAGAGCTGGCCCTGCACCAGGCGGTGGAGCGGGTAGAGGCGCAGCTGCTCGCCGCGGCGGAGAGCCTCGACTACCTGGGCGCTATCGCACTGGTCGCGGAGCTTGAGGCGCCAGTGGCCGCCTTCTTCGACGCGGTGCTGGTGGACGCGGAGGATCCGGCGGTGAAGGCGGTCAGGGTCGGGCTGCTCCTCCGCGTGGGGCGCCTGTTCCTTGCGATCGCGGACTTCACCCTCATCTCCACCAGATAGGCTGGCCGCAGGGGTCGCCCGGGGCCAATGCCACGGGCGACCCGACGCCAGCGGTATTTTGGACCTGGCGACGGGCTCCGGTGCTACACTCCGCGCGAGAGGTAGCGCCCATGATCCTGTCCCTGCTCCTGTCGGCAGCCCTGGCCACAGACACCTGGTCCACCCCCACCCCTGGCGTGAGCCTGCTGGAGCGCAGCACCGGCACCCAGCGGATCAGCGCCGCGTGGATCGACACCTGCTCCTCGGGGCTGGAGGCCCGCGCCACCCGCTACGACGACCGCGGGATGCGCACCTCCAGCTGGGCCAGCGCCGTGGGGGCGAAGGTGGCGGTGAACGGGGCCTTCTTCTCCTACACCGACTACGACGCGGTGGGCTACTCCATCGGCGGCGGAGAGCCCTGGCCCACAGGGGTCGACTGGACGCATGGGAGCGCCATCGCCTTCGCCTCACACGGCCGCAACGAGATCTTCGAGGCGGGGGTGCAGCACCCGCCCCTCGGCGAGTGGTGGTGGCGCGAGATGGTCCCGGGAGACCCCCTGCTGGTGGACGACGGGGCGGTGGTGACCGAGGCCTGCTACTCCCACATGTGCGACCGCAACCCGCGGACCGCGGCGGGGCTGACCGCCGATGGGCACACCGCGCTGCTGGTGGCGGTGGACGGGCGCGCGGCCGGCGCCGCGGGGATGACCAGGGCAGAGCTGGCCGCCCTGATGGTGGACCTTGGGGCGTGGAGGGCGGTGAACCTGGACGGAGGCGGCTCGACGACCCTGTGGGTGGCCGGGCGAGGGGTGGTCAACCACCCCTCGGACGGGTCGGAGCGGGTGGTGGCCTCGCACCTGGGCTTCGTGCCCGCCACCGAGGACCCCGGCTGCTGCGTCGCGGAGGTGCTGCCAGGCGCCACCGGTCTCTTCGCCGACCTGCTCCCCTCTGATTGGGCCCTGCCCTACGCAGAGGCGCTCTACAACGCGGGCATCACCTCCGGATGCTCCCAGTCGCCCCTCCTGTTCTGCCCGAATTGCGTCCTGGACCGCGCCCACCTCGCGGTGCTGCTGGCGCGTGCGCTGGACCTACCCCCCGGCGCCGGCGACACCTTCGACGACGTCGACCCCTCCGACTGGAAGGCGCCCTGGATCGAGGCCATCTACGACGCGGGCATCACCTCCGGATGCTCCGCCTCGCCGATGCTGTTCTGCACCGACCAGATCGCCTCGCGCTGGGAGGCCGCGGTGTTCGTCTTCCGGGCGATGGGCATCGCCAGGGCCACCCCCACGGGGATCTATGACGACCTCACCTCGTCCCAGGCGGAGATCGTCGAGGCCCTCGCCAACGCCTGCGTCGTCCACCCCGGCGGATCCTTCGAGCCGGACAGGGCGGTGACCCGATCGGAGGCTGCCAAGATGCTGGCGGTAGGGCTCTCGGTGCCGCCCTTCGCTCCATGTGAGGAGGCAGACACGGACACGGACACGGACACGGACACGGACACGGACACCGACACGGACACGGACACCGACACCGACACCGACACGGACACGGACACGGACACCGACACGGACACCGACACCGACACCGACAGCGACAGCGACACCGACACCGACACCGACACCGATAGCGACACCGATAGCGACACCGACACCGACACCGACACC
>JAFGVK010000066.1 GCA_016938035.1 Deltaproteobacteria bacterium
GCCGTCTGCGTCGACGAGCTCGGGTTCCTTGTCGCCGCAGGCGGTGAGGGTGAACAGGGCGAGGGTGAGGAGCAGGGTGCGCATGGGATCTCCATTTTATGCCGCATTGGAACCCACGATTGACTCGCGGTCAAGGCCCTGCAAAGGAGGTGATGTGCGGACGAGAGCTTTAGGAAGGGTGCCGGACTGTATCAAATAGTAATGATGTCCCGTCCTAACGGATCGCCCCTAGGTCGTGGCGTCGCGTTTGCAGCCGCAGCCGCGCGGGTGCAGACCCCTGCGGTCGGTGGCCCGGTGGGGCGCCAGCGGGGTCCAAGGGGCCGCGATCGTCGCCTCCCTAGCGATGTCCCTTGGCGGTGGATGGCCCCAGGGTTGGGGTGACAGCCGCAGCCGCGCGGGTGCAGACCCCTGCGGTGGGTGCCCCGTGGGGCTCCCGCAGAGGCAAAGTGCCCGGGCTCCTTGCCTCCCCCCCGCCGACGTGCCAAGGAGCCCCACCCAGGAGGTGCCGGTGTCCATCCTTACCCGCGAGGTCATCCTCTCAGAGATCGAGGCGGGGCGAATCGTGCTCGACCCCTTCTCCCCCGAGATGGTCGGGCCCGCCTCGGTGGACCTCCACCTGGGCAGGACCTTCCGCGTCTTCAACGCCGCCCGCCGCCCGGTCCGCATCGACGGCAGCTCGGACTACCGCGATCTGTCCGACAAGATCGAGCTGGCAGAGGGCGAGACCATGCTCCTGATGCCCGGCGAGACCATCCTCGGGCTGACCGTGGAGCGGGTGCGCCTCGCGCCCGATCTCTGCGGCTGGCTGGAGGGGCGCTCCCGCTTCGCGCGGGTCGGCCTGCTGGTCCACATCTCCGCGAGCTTCATGCAGCCGGGGATCGACAACCACCAGGTGCTCGAGATGTCCAACTTTGGCCCCCACCCGCTGGAGCTGGTGCCTGGCATCCCTATCTGTCAGTTCATCTTCCAGCGCACCGAGGGGCAGGCGGTGTACCAGGGGCGCTTCGCTGGTCAGGACCGCACCCTCTGGTAGCGGGCGCCCGGCCGCGCCCCGTGGGGGCGCTGGGCCATGATCCTCGTCCGCCCAGCGGGGTCCTTCGGCGGAGCCTCCGGCGCGACCGCACCGCCGGATCACGCGGGGGCAGGCCGCGACGCCTCCGCCAGCACCGTGAGCGGTGAGCAGGCCTTGGGCTTCGAGATGATCGTGGCCGGGGCGCGGCCCTCGCTCACGACAGAGAACCGCGCCCCATGGGCCTGGCGCGGTTGAGCCCGCCCGCGCTTCGCAGTATAAGAGCGTGTTGCACGCCTCGTGCCCCGAATCTCCTGGAGACGACATGCCACCACGGCTCCTGCGCCGCGCCTTCTTGGGCGCCGCCCTCGCGCTCGCGCCCCTGACCGCTCCCTGGCTCTCAGAGCCGGCTCAGGCCTCGGCCCTCGCCGAGCTGAGCGAGAACGATCTCACCGACGCCTCCACCTGGATCGTTCGCGGCGAGGTCACCCGCGTGTGGGTCGAGCGCGACGCGGTCACCGGGCACCTCTGGACCCGGAGCGAGCTCGCGGTCCAGCGGGTCTTCAAGGGGCCCGGCGATCCCGCGACCCTGATCGTCGACACCCTCGGCGGCACCCTCGACGGCGAGACGATGGAGGTCATGCAGGCCCCGCGCTGGTCGGTGGGGGAGGAGGTGTTCCTGTTCCTCGATCAGCTCGAGAGCGGGCGCCTCTCCACCCTCGGCCTCTTCCTGGGCAAGTTCTCGGTGCGGCGCGCCCCAGGCGACACCCGCCCCTACGCCCTGCGCTGGCACGGCCGCACCGGCGAGCGCTACGACGCCCGCTTCATCCCCCACCCCCCAGAGGGGCGGCGGATCTACCTCGACGAGCTGGAGGAGCGCGTCTCCCTCCGCCTCGACACTGGCTGGGACGGGCGGGACATCCCCGGCCTCTCACGCGAGCGCCTCCAGACCATCAACACCCCCGCGTGGAGGCGCCGATGAGCCGCGCCCTGCTCCTCTCCCTGCTGGTCCCCGCAACCGCCTCCGCCTGGGAGCACACCCAGCGGGTGTGGGTCCCGGAGGACATGCCGGTGGTGTGGGAGATCTCCGACTATGTCGAGGACTCCCTGCCCACGGGCCCTGGCACCGAGACCCTCACCCAGGACATCATCCAGAAGGCCTTCGACAACTGGCACGTCGCCGAGTGCGCCGAGTTCACCGAGTCTTTCGGAGGGGTGATCTCCGAGAACCTCACCTTCACCAACGACGGGCGCAACACCATCGCCTTCGATGACCCCGCCGGCGAGCTGGCGGGGGGCGTGCTGGGAGCGAACCTCACCTGGCCCTCGTCGCAGGTGGCCTTCGTGCAGGACGGCAAGGTGTACCGCCGCTCCTCCAACTCGGACACGGTGTTCAACAACGACGTGGACTGGGCGCTGACCGAGGATGTGGAGGCAGGGGTCTGCTCGGGCGAGCACTCCCTGGAGGCGGTCGCCACCCACGAATTCGGGCACCTCTGGGGCCTGGACCACTCGTGTGAGGAGGGTGACCCTTGCAACAACCAGGACTGGGCCGAGGCCACCATGTTCTGGACCGACTCCGCCTGCTCCACCTCGTCCAACTCGCTCAACTCGGACGACGTGTCGGGCATCACCGCCCTGTACGGCCCCTACGCCACCTTCCAGTGCTCCAACGAGCTGGCCCCTGGCGAGGACGACACCATCGCCTTTGGCGTGGTGCCCTTCACCCTCCGCTGCAACATGATCTCCAAGAACGAGGAGCAGATCACCGGCGCCACCTGGTTCTGGGGCGACGGCGGCACCTCGGACCAGGTCGACGCGGACCACGAGTACGCCGAGCCCGGCAACTACTCGATTCAGGTGTGCTTCGACGGGGTCAACGACGCCTGCGGTGACTGGCAGTACTGCTACAACAAGATCGGCTACGTCCGCGCCTGCGGGGTGCCCGAGGTGGAATTCACCTACCAGCACGTCGACGGCCTGAGCTACAAGCTGCTCAACGACACCGACATCTCGGTGTACGGGTGCATCTCCGAGATCCAGTGGGACATCTTCGCCCCCGGCGGCGCGCTCGAGGCGTCGATCCAGGCCTGGGAGCCGGAGTACACCTTCCAGACCGAGGGGGAGTACCGGGTGGTGCTCAACGTGGGCGGGCCCGCCGGCACAGGCGCCGCTGAGCTCACGGTGGACGCGGTGAACCGCGCCGGCGAGGGCTACGGCGGCTGCAGCGCCACCGGCCTCGCCAGCCTCGGCAGCTTCGGGCTGATCTTCCTCGCGGGCCTCGCGGTGCGGCGCCGCGAGGGCTGAACGGAGGTCCGCTTGCCCCTGCTTCTCCTGGCCCTGAGCGCCTGCCTCTCCGGGGGCGAGGCGCCCCGTCCCGCGCCGGTGGAGGACGGGGCCCGCCTCTCCCTGCTCGGTGACATCCCCTTTGCAGCGCTGAAGCTGCCCCCGTCGTCGCGTGCGGCTCCGGTCCCTGACGCCATCCCGCTCCGGGGCTGGCGCAAGGTGGGGACCGTGGCCGGGCGGGCCACCTGGGAGGTGGCGCTGCCGGTGCGGCTCCGGTCCCTGTTCTTCTCGCGGCCCCCCGCTGGGATGCGCGTGGTGCGCGACGACGGGGTCTCGGTCCCCCACCAGCGGGAGCAGGACCAGACCCGCGCTGACGGAGCCACCTGGACCTTCACCCGCGAGACCCTAGCCCTCACCTGGGCCGATGACGACGGGAGCCCTGAGGGGCGCCTCAGCCTCCACTACCCCGAGGCGGTGGCGCGGGAGCGAGCCCTCAACCTGTCCGAGTCGGGCCTCACCGCCGAGGCCTTCGCCAAGGGGCAGGCGCAGGCCGGCCCCCTCTCGCTGGAGGGCCTGCTGCTCCCGGCGCCGGCGATGGCAGCCTGGGAGCTCGAGGTGCCTCCCGCGGCGGAGCTGTTGTTCCGCCCCGGCCTGATCGCGCCCGAGGTGGCCGACCAGCCGCCCTCGGACGGGGCCACCGCCCACTGGGAGGTGGAGGTGGGCGGCGTGGTGCAGGCGGTGTGGGAGGGCGCGCTGCGGCAGCCCCCAGGGGCGCTGGTCCGCGCCGACCTCTCGGCCTGGACCGGGCAGCGGGTCACCCTGCGGGTGCGGATCGAGCCAGGCGCCACCACCAGCGGGGACTACGCCTTCTTCGGGGCGCCCCGCGTCGCCTCCCGGCGGGTCAACCCCACTCAGGCGGTGGTGGTGTTCATCGACACCCTGCGCGCCGATCACCTGCCGCTCTACGGCTATGATCGCGACACCGCGCCCTTGATCACCGAGCTGGCCCAGGGGGCCGCGGTCATGGAGCAGGCGCGCTCGGTCGCCCCCTGGACCCTCCCCTCCACCCGCACCATGCTCAGCGGGCGCTACCCGGATCGGTGGAGCGACTCGCCCTCGATTCAGGAGCGCCTCCAGCGGGAGGGCTGGGCCACCGCCATGTTCGGGGGCAACGTCTACCTGAGCGCCAACTTTCAGATGAACCGGGGCTGGGGCTACCACCGGGTGGTGAATTGGCCCCTCGCGGACGAGCAGGTGGACCAGGCCCTCGCCTGGCTGGCGGAGGAGGACGGCCACGACAGCTTCATGGTCCTCCAGTTCATGGACCTGCACCTGCCCTACCAGGAGCCCGCGGCGTACCGCCACCGCTTCGCCGGTGATCGCCCGGCGACGATCTCCTCCGACACCTTCTCTCGGGGGGCGATGAACTCCCCCAAGCTCACCCTCGACGACAAGCAGTGGGTCCGCGACCGCTACGACAACAACATCGCCTATGTGAATGACCAGCTCGGGAGGATGCGCGACACGCTGGAGCAGGCAGAGGTGCTGGTGGTGCTGGCGGACCACGGCGAGGAATTCTGGGACCACAACGGCTTTGAGCACGGTCACACCCTGTTTGACGAGCTGCTCCACGTGCCGCTTGTGATCCGCGCCCCAGGGGTCCCGCCAGGGCGGATCGCCGAGCCCGTGTCGCTGCTGGACCTCACCCCCACCCTCGCCGCGCTGCTGGACGCCCCCGCTGACCCCGCCGCCGACGGGCGCGACCTCAGCCCGCTCCTCAAGCGGTGGGCTGACAGCCCCTGGGAGCGGCGCGATCAGGCGATCGGCTGGCCGCTGTATGGCTCGGAGCGCTGGGGGGTGCTCAGCAAGGGGCACAAGTATGGGGTGTTCGAGGGGCGGGAGTCCCTCTGGAACCTGGAGGAGGATCCCGGCGAGCAGCGCAACCTGTTCCGCGACGTGCCTGGAGACGTGGGGGCCGACTGGCGCCCCGCCCTCTCCGCCGCGCTGGGGAGGGAGGTCGCGGTGGGCTACCGGCTGGACATGCCGCGAGAGGGGGTTGGGAGCGATCCGGTGATCGCTGACCTGACCCTCCCCGGTGGGGTGCTGGCGGCCTGGGCGGGGGCCGACCCCACCGAGGGCACCGAGGTCCAGGTGGAGCTGGACGGGGAGCACGTCCGCGTCACCTGGCCTGCCCACGGGCTCGGTGGCCGCGAGGTCTTCGTGATCCCTGTCGCCCCCATGGCCGAGACCACCCACGCCCTCTCGGTGGTGGCGCGCCAGGGGGATGAGGAGGCGAGGTTCACCGTCTCCCCCCTCCGCGACGCCCTGCCAGGCAAGGTCCGCACCCCGCTGGGGCGGACCCGCATCGGCGCCACCCAGGTGGTGCTCACCTACGGCGTCAGCCCGCTCCCCCTCGCCGGGCCGGGGCTCTCGGGTTTCAGCGAGGAGATGCGGGGCGAGCTGCAGGCGCTGGGCTACCTGGGCGACGACTAGCGGGACCCCGGCGGGTGGCCGCAGCGGGGCGGCGCCCCCGGCGCTCGTCGTGGTCTTGCGGCTGCGGCCCTCTCGGGGGCCATGTTCATCGCTCCGCCTCTGGGGGTCATGGGGCGCGGCCCCGGCACCCACGGTCCGGATCGCTGGGCCCAGGACACCGAACGCGTTGTCGGCCGCTCGCGCTGCTCGCTGGCCTCCGTCGCGAACGAGCGTTGGCCTGCTTCCCTCCTCCTAGCCTCCGACACCCTGGACCTCAGCGATCCACCCATGGGGGCACCAAGGCACCGGCGATCCACCCGTGGGGGCACCAAGGCACCGCGCCCAGCCGGTGGTTCAGCGGTGGCTGTGCCATGAGGAGCGGTAGACGGGTCCCCCACGGGGCGGCCCTCCTGGTTCGCGACCAGCAGGAGAGGTCGTGCTTGATGCCGAAGGGGGCGGGCCCGTCCCACAGGCCCAGACGGACAGACCTTGGGCATTGGGTGAACCTCCGGATCGCGTGGGAGGACCGAGCCGCGGGTGAGTCACACCGAGTGGCGGCGTGGGGCGTCCCGCCGGACGGGGCCGCCGCGATCGAACCGCAGAGGGACGGGCGGCGCGCCTGGACCCGCCCGACGGTGGCCCCGGATCGCTCCCCGTGGGTTCACCGGCGCGCCGCCTAGAGGGGTGAGGGGATCCCGACCACCATCCCCCGCGGGCTGCGCCGGCGCGCCGCCTAGAGGGCCGAGGGGATCCCGACCACCATCCCCCGCGGGCCGCGCCGGCGCGCCGCCTAGAGGGCCGAGGGGATCCCGACCACCATCCCCTGCGCGCCGCCTGGAGGGCCGAGGGGGTCAGGGGATCCCGACCACCATCACCGTGACGTTGTCCTTTCCTCCGCCCTGATGGGCCGCGCGCACCAGCTCGCGGGCCGCGATGCGGGGGTCCTCGTAGGTGTTGAGGATGTTCTCGATGTCCTTGTCCTCCACCTCTCCCCACAGGCCGTCGGAGCACATCAGCACCCGGTCGCCGCTCTGGAACTCCACCCGAAAGATGTCCACGTCCACGTCGAGCTCGGTGCCCACCGTGCGGAGGAGGATGTTGGAGTGGGGGTGGTGGCGGGCCTCCTCGGCGGTGAGCCGCCCCCGCTCGACCATCTTCGCCACCAGGGAGTGGTCCTTGCTCACCTGGTGCAGGGTGCGCTTGCGGATGAGGTAGGCGCGCGAGTCGCCCACGTTGCCGAAGTAGCCCAGGTTATCGCCTACGAGCATCACGCAGACCATGGTGGTGCCCATGTCAGAGCCCTTCGCCTCGGCGCTGCGCTTGATGTGGTTGTTGGCGGCGACGAAGGCGTCACCCAGCAGCTTCTCGTCCTTCTCCGGCCCCCCGAGGCCCGCGGCCTCCTGCTCCGCGGCCTGCGAGAGGATCGTGGACACCGCGAGGGCGGAGGCCACCTCTCCCGCGTCGTGGCCGCCCATGCCGTCCGCCACCACGTAGAGGGTGGCGCGGTCCGAGAGCTTGCGCCAGCCCCAGTTGTCCTCGTTGAGCTGGCGCACCAGCCCCACGTCGGAGATCCCCCCCAGGTGCTCGGTCCAGGTGCACTCCGAGAAGCGATCGTAGCGCTCCTCCACCGCCCGCCCGAAGGTGGCGGGGGCGGGCCACTGACCCGCGGCGGCCTGGCCCATGAAGGCCAGCAGCTCGCCCGCGGCCACGTTGGCGTAGCGAGCGAGCAGCGCCGCGACCGCGGCGACCTCGTCGGCGCGCTGCGCCTCGGGCACCGGCCCGTCGAGCACCTCCGCCACGTCCAGGTCAAAGAGGGTGACCACGTTGTCTTGCGAGATCAGCAGGTTCCTACGGCTGATCTCCGATAGGCGGATCCCGTGCAGGTGGAGGAAGGCCAGGGTCCCCGCGAGCTTCTGCGCCAGGTTGAGCACCCGCGCGTTCGACAGGGGTGAGGCCTCGTCGAGCATCAGCCCCTCCCCGGCGTAGGGGGTGACCGAGAGGAGCTGACCCTCGTGGCGGAACACGCTCAGGGGGGAGGTGAGCCCGGGGTGCTGCAGCTTGCGCGCGGCCCACTGCTCGTAGGCCTCGAAAGTGTCGGGCGTCCACCTGCTGGACAGCAGGAAGCGCCGACGGGCGATGGGGGCGCCGCAGGTGGGGCAGGCCTTGGCCTCCTGCGGGACGTCCTCCTTGCCGCAGTCCTGACAGATCCTGTGGGGCTGGTCGGGGCGATCGTCGTTGACTAGGTAGAACATCCGGCCCTCGGCGAGGCGGACCAGTCCTTCGACGGTGTATCGGTCTCCCAGCGGGGTGCCAGGCGCGAAGTGGGAGGGTCTGTCCGAACTCATGGCGTCCTTTGCGAGCGTCTGGGGGGTGCGGCTCCGGCCACGCCGAATCCTGAAGCAGCCTATCATCTGCGGGGCGGGAGGGCATTGCAAGCCCTCTGATCGGATTCGGTGTGCGGCCTGTAAACAGTACCTGCGGAGACCTTCAAGCCGCATTATGATGCCTGCCATCCAACGACAGGAGTCGACATGCTCATTCGGACCCTCCCTGTGTTCCTCCTCGGCCTCGGCATCGCCCTCACGGGGTGCGACAAGGCGCCGCCTGCCGAGACCGACACGGACACCGACACCGACACCGACACCGATACGGACACCGACACGGACACCGACACGGACACCGACACGGACACCGACACGGACACCGACACGGACACCGACACGGACACCGACACC
>JAFGVK010000067.1 GCA_016938035.1 Deltaproteobacteria bacterium
GCGGCGATGCGCCGGATCCTCGACTCCTATCGCGTACACGTCATCGTTCCCTCGACCGCCCCGTGATCAGTTTGGGAACCACACCCTGTGGGCGCTGTGCGTGCCGCTGCCCGATGGGGGGCCGCGGAGGGGGTCCGGGCGCCGCGCCCTTGGGTCGGTCGGCGTGGGGGCGCCCCGCCCTGGGGAGGAGGTCCACGACCCGCCCGAGGAGAGCGCGGGAACAGCCGTCGAGAGGCCCGCGAGTCGGCGCCATCCTGCCAACGCTAGCTCGACAGGTTGAGCCCCCGAGAGACCCCCCTCTGCGCGTGGCAAGGCCGCCGACGCTGCGGGAGAACACCGATTTTCGTCGCAACGCGCTACGAACGCACCAGCGTCTTGGGAGCGGCAGCGCAGCGGTGGGACGTTGTTTGCGAGGGGCTCAAGGTTGAGCCTCCCGTAAGACCCCCCTCTGCGCGTGGCAAGGCCGCCGACGCCGAGGGAGAACGGCGATTTTCTTCGCAACGCGCTACGAACGCACCAGCGTCTTGGGAGCGGCAGCGCAGCGGTGGGACTATTTACGAGGGGCTCAAGGTTCGGCCTTGGTCATCGTTTCCCCCAGGCGGGTCTTGCGGGGAGGGTCTCCGGCACGGGGGTAGCGCCCGATCACGCGGGGGGAAAGGGGGCGGCAAGCCCCCAGCGGGGGGGGATTGGGGGGGGAAGCACTTCCCGACCTCAACGGGGGCGACGAGGGAGGGCGAAGCCGCCCTTGGCGGCGTCCCTAAGGCCGTCGGAAATATGGATCTCAGCGCGCTGGCAGTGCCCTCTCCTCTCGCAGGCACGGCAAGCGGTGAGCAGACCTGGGGCCAAACGATGATAATGGACCGAAGGAGCCCTCGGACAGGACCTCCGGCCCATGCGTCCGCTCCTTGCTCACGATAGCCGCAGATTGGCCAGGCAGATCCATCTCTATGGAGGACATCGTGATCATGGTGGCCGATCGGCTCGGGCGCAGCGGCCCTTCGCCGCCCCTGCCACCCCCGTGGATCGTCCCGGCTGGGCGCTATAACGAATGAACCACTGTTATCGGCGCGCGTCTCGCTCTCCGCGCCGGGCGCTGGGGCACTCCGGCCCGCTGCCAAGCGGGTGGTTCCACGACGTGGTGCGCTCGGACCGGACCTCCTGTCGGATGAAGTCGTCCGTCGCGTCTTCCAGAGCGCAGACGTGCGCCGAGTCGCGGGGCCTGTCGGTGCGTCGCTCCCTAGGGACGAAGAACACTGCTGTACGCGACGAGCGTAGGGACAAGGCCCCGCGTCGAGTGGCCAGCGACTCGGCGCCCTCAGGGGGTGCCGGCGCCGACACGGCACAGGGCAGCCGCGCCGCGGGTGGCGGCGAGGGCGAGGGCCTCGGGGGGGGCGAGGGCGGAGGCCAGGGCCCAGGCGAGCCCGGCGGCGAAGCTGTCGCCGGCGCCGTAGGCGTCGAGGCGGGGGCCGGGCAGGGGGGCGGGGTCCCAGCGGCCGGCGGCGGAGGCGGTCCGCCAGGCCCCGCCGCGGGCGCCGTCGGTGGTCGCGACGAGCGCGGGGGGGACGAGAAGATCGCCGTCCCGGTAGCGCTCGGAGGGGTCGCTGGCGGAGTGGACGAGGGCGTCGAGACGGACCCCGGACGCGCGCACCACGTCGAGCACCCTGGCGGTGGCCACCAGCACCCTGGCGCGCCGGGCGGCGCGGAGCAGGGGGGCGTCCCCCTTGCAGAAGTAGACGGCGTCGAGGTCGTCGAAGGTGGCGGGGTCCACCTCGGCGCCGGTGGCCCACTGTGCGGGACCCACCACCACGATGGTGCGCTCCCCGTCGGGGTCCAGCAGGGTCACCGCCTGGCGGTGGGCCTCGGCCCGGGTGGGGCCCACCACGCGCACCCCGTGCCGCGCCAGGTGCGCGGGGATGCGCTGTCCCAGGGGATCTGAGCCCAGGGCCGTCACCAGGAGGCAGCCGCCGGCGAGGCGGGCGAGGTCGGCCGCGGCGGCACCGCCGCCCCCGGCGGGCTCCAGGCGCTCCCCCGCCGAGCGGAGTATGGCCCCGGGGGAGGGGGCCCCGTCGACCTGGAGGAAGCGGACCCACTCGACATGTCCGACGACGGCGACCCGGTGCGTCATGGCGCCTCCTGCCTCCAGGTAGATAGCACGTCGCCATCAGGCGATGGGGTGAGCCGCAGCGCGGGTGGGGAGCGGCGTGACTCCTGGCGGTGGGGACGCAGCAGAGCCCTGGCGCCGGAGGCTGGCGGACGCCACGGGCAAACCTGCCTCGATGTGCGCGGTCCGGCGCTCCCGTTCGACGCCCTAGCGGAACTGCACCGCCACGTCGCCGTTCTTGGCGATGGTCAGCTCCACCCGCTGGGTGGTGCCCACCTCTCTGGTGGGACAGGTGGTGCGGCCGATCTCCCAGGCCACTGTGGCGTTGCGCTCGGTGGTCGCCTCGCCGATGTGCCAGGAGCCTGACTCCTGGCAGTCGAACTCCTCGAACGAGGCCTTCATCAGCCCGTTGGCGCGCCAGGTGCCGTCGAGGTCGAAGTTCATCGAGCTGTAGGTGAGCCTGACCTCTGATCCCTGGATCGGCGCCCAGTCGCGGATCGCCGTGTGGACGAGGTTGTCGGCGAAGGCGCGCGCCTCGGAGGTGTCGGGCATCTCCACGGTGATCGGGGGGGGCGCTGCCTCGGCGGGGGCGACAGGCGCCGCCTCCTTGGGGCCGCAGGCGGTGAGGAGCAAGGCGGGGAGCAGGGACAGGATTCTCATGATCTTCTCTCGGGCATACACCCCTGTAGCGCGGCGTGCCCTCGCGGGGGAGGGGCGTGTGCGCTACCCTCTGGGGGTCTGCTCCCCGGAGGACCTTGCGATGAAGCGTGCGGTGCGGTTCCAGCTCCCGGAGCAGGTGCAGGTGGAGGGGCTTGGGATCGGCTCGGGCGAGGCGGTGTGGCTGGGGCGTCCCGCGGCGGAGAGCCTGCTGGGAGCGGCGCGCAGGGCGGGTCTGGGCGGGGAGGGGGAGGACGCGGTGAGCCTGAGCGCCGGAGCGGTGGCCACCGCGGCGACGCTCCGGGCCTTCGCGCGCCGCTGCCAGGCCAGCGAGGGCGACGTGGTGGGGAGCCTGAGCGGGGTGCTGGGGAGGTGGTCGGAGGAGGCGGCGCTGGGCCCCCCCGCGCGCCTGCGCTACCTGCGGGGCGGGGGTCAGTGGAGTGAGGCGCGGGAGCAGGCGGCGGAGCGGGTGGTGCTGGAGGGGCAGGCCCGGGAGCTGCCCGTCCCGCTGGCGGACCGCCCCGCGGGGCGGCGGGTGGCGCTGCCCTGGTCCGAGCTGGGCCTGTGGTCTACCGACCACTGGGCGGGGGTGCTGTGGGCCAACCTGTTGGCGATGGGGCCGTGGATGGTGGGGGTGCTGCTGGGCCCCAGGTGGCTGGCGCCGCTCAGGGTGCTGTGGGGGATCGCCCGCACCCGCAGCCTGCGGCCAGAGGTGGTGGCGGGGGGCCTCAACCGGCTTGGGCGGGGCGCCTGGGTCCACCCCTCGGCGGTGGTGGAGGGGTGCGTGCTGGGGGCGGGGGCGGTGGTCGACGCGGGGGCGGTGGTGCGCGGGTCGGTGCTGGGGGAGGGCGCGCGGGTGGAGCCGGCGGCGCTGGTGTTGGGCTCGGTGCTGGGGGCTGGGGCGGTGGTGCAGCGCCACGCCTGGGCCCAGTTCTCGGTGCTGCACCAGGGGGCAGCCCACGGGGGCGCGATGCAGCTCGGGGTGCTGGGCCCAGAGGCCTCGGTAAAGGGGGGCGCCTACCTCCTCGACCAGGGCGCCTCGCGGGGGGTGCGGGCCTCGCGGGGCGGGGCGCTCTACGCGGCGCCGCTCGGCCTGCTGGGGGTAGGGGTGGGGCGCGGCGCGCTGGTCGCCTCTGGGGTGTGGGTGGCGCCTGGGCGCACGGTGCCGCCCGGGGCGGTGCTGCTCCCCAGGCCTGGGCTGGTGCTGCGGCCAGAGGACCAGGCGTGAGCGCCCTCCTCGCCCTGTGGCTGGCGATCACCCTGCTGAGCTGGGCCCTGCTCCTGGCCGGCGGCGCGTGGGACAAGGGCTGGAGGTTGGGTCCCGGTGCGGCCGAGGGGCAGGTGCGGGTGGTGGTGCCGGCCCGCGACGAGGTGGAGAACATCGGGGCCTGTGTCAGGGCGGTGCTGGCCTCTGAGCACCAGGGGCTGCGGCTGGTGGTGGTCGATGACGACAGCCGGGACGGCACGGGGGCGGCAGCCCTCGCCGCTGGGGGGGGCGACCCCAGGCTGGAGCTGCGTCGTGCTGGGCCGCGTCCCGAGGGGTGGTCGGGCAAGGCCTGGGCGGTGCAGCAGGGGGCGGATGACGCCGCGTGCCCCTGGCTGCTGTTCCTCGACGCGGACGTGCGCCTGGACCCTGGGGCGCTGGGCGCGATGCTCGCTCGCGCCGAGGCCGATGGCGCCGAGCTCCTGTCCCTGTTTGGGAGCTGGGAGCTGGTGGGCCTGTGGGAGCGGGTGGTGATTCCCGCCATCGGCTGGTTCATCCGGGGGGCGCAGGACCTCGACGCGCTCAACGGGGAGGGGGCCAGCCGCCCCGCCTTCGCCAACGGGCAGGTGATCCTTGTCCGCACCGAGGCCTGGCGGGCCTGGGGGGGCCACGGGGCGGTGCGTGGCGAGGTGCTCGACGACGTGCGCTTGGCGCAGGTGGCGCGGGCTGCGGGGGGGCGGCTGCGCCTGCTCCACGCGCCGTGGGCGTTCAGGGTGCGCCTGTACCGGTCCCTAGGGGAGATCGTGCAGGGCTACCGCAAGAACCTCTACGAGGGGATGGGCAGGCGCCCCGCCCTGGCGCTGATCGCCGCGGCGCTGGTGGGCCTCACCTCGGTGTTGCCCTGGGTAGCGCTGCCGCTGCTCCTGTGGCGCGGCCCAGGCTGGGGGAGCGCGGGGGCGCTGCTGGCGGTGGGGATGATGACCCTGTTCCGCTGGCGGATCGAGCGTCAGGACGGCAGGAGCGGGCTCATCGCGCCGCTGCACGGACTGGGGGCCCTGGTGCTGCTCGGGGTGCTCCTCGCCTCTATGGCGGGGGGGAGGGTCCGCTGGAAGGGGCGCGCCTTCGTCGGCGGGCGGACCGCGGAGTAGAGCCAGCGCGCACCGCTCCGTCCGGCGGACCGTCCGGCCAGCATCACCGTCTGGCTCAGGCGCTGGTCACGGGCGCAGCGCTGGAGGAGGGGCGAGGCGCTGCTGAGGGTCTGAGCGGTGGATCTCCGACGGCCTCCGGGCTGCCGCAAAGGGTGCTCCTCCCTCCCTCTTGTCTCGCGTTGGGGCGGAGGATGGTGTCACCCCATGCCCCAAAGAGGGCGCGCCGCCGGCCGCTCCCCCGCGTGCTGGGGCGCCAGGCCCCGCGCCAGCGGCCCCACAGAACGACCCACCTGGGCGATCTGATGATCAGGGCCCACCCGCAGGGAGGCCAGCGGATCGGTGCCAGACAAAAAAAACCCTGCCACCAGAGGGAGGCAGGGTAATGGAGCGGGTGATCAGACTTGAACTGACGACAGCCACGTTGGCAACGTGGGGCTCTACCACTGAGCTACACCCGCATGAACATCGCTGTTCAGGAGATGGAGCGGGTGATCAGACTTGAACTGACGACAGCCACGTTGGCAACGTGGGGCTCTACCACTGAGCTACACCCGCTTGGTGACCGCCATCTAACCGGAGCACGGGGGGTGTCAAGCGCGCTGTGCTCAAAATCAACCCGCTGGCGCCTCGCTACCAGGAGGGTGTGGCGTTGCAGCACCGATAGCATCGGATCCGGGCCCTCGTTGCACCCTCGCTGGCGCCACGACCCTACGGCCTCGACCTCCGTCCCTGGCGGGTCGCCCTCCGCTGGGTGGTTCGCTGGCTCGCCGTGCACGAGGCGGAGGGGGGGCCGGCCTGGAGGACCAGCCCCCTGTGTCACCACAGTCGTCGTGTCCAGCCAGCCTGAGTGTTGACCTTCGTCGTGGCCACGATCGGCTCCGTCCACCCCGAGCTCGCCCTCCGCCACGCGGGCTTGGGCATCCCGTCCGCCCTGCGTGCAGGGGGCGCCACCCGGCTGGTCCCAGGCCGGTACCTCCAGCAGGTCGCCTCCCGCGCGTCCCTGGCCCAGGACCGACGCGACCTCGCAGCGACCGCCGATCGAACGCTCGCGCCCCTGCAAGCCCCCGACCACCCGCTGCAGCACCTCGACGCTGAGACCGCCGAGCAGCTCCACGCCGAAGTGAAGACCTGCGCCGTGCTGTTTCAGCGATCCAGCGCCTGTGAGGAGGGGCGCAACGGGCCGCTCGCCCTCCTCCACCATGGACTGCACCGCCACACCGAGACGAGGCGCGCGGCCCTCACGGTGGTCCACAGCGTCCACACCCGACGGCCCGACGGGATCACCCCGGCGGAGCGGTGCTTCGAGGCCGATCACCGCGACCTCTTCACCGCGTTGCTGGACCGGACGCCGCAGCGCGCGAGGCCAGCGAAGACGCGCTCGCTCGGGCCCTCCAGGACCGCCGAGCGGTGCGTCTCATGACCCCCTTGGGCTCAACGATGATCAAGGCCAGAATTGCATGTCGGGCGACGACGGGGCGCCACGCGCGCCAGGTCGGTCAACCCCACGAGGATCCCGCCCGCACCCTCCTCGGTGGGCGGTGGCGGGCGCTCGCCCAGCGGGCGGGTGCGGTGCCCTCCTGTCGCGTCGAGAGGCGGTCTTATGCGGGGATGAAGCAGAGGCACGGCCCGCGGTGCGGTGTGCCCGCCGATCCGATCAGCGCGGTGGACGAGCGGGCGCGATCCGGGTAGTCCGAGAGCGCGCATGTGCACGCGATCCGCACGAGGCAGCTGCGCGACAGGCGCTGGTCCGAACCAGCCAGCGCCGCGTGGCTCGCCACCAGAGCCACAGGGCTTCGGGACGCCCACGCACCCGACCCAGGATGAGCGATGCGAGCGTGGGATATTGTCGATCACGAGGACCTCCCCTACGAAGACGGGACGATCTACCTCATGGAGCGTGGCAGCGAGTATGTGATCGCCGTCAACGGGCGTGAGCTGATGGGGAACCGGATGCACGGCTCCGAGGACGCGCTGGCGGACTACGCCTGCGACCGCCTGGAGGTGCTCGACGACGCCAAGGTGCTGGTGGGCGGCCTGGGCATGGGCTTCACCCTCGCCGCGGTGCTCCGGCGAATCGGCCCCAGCGGCGTCGCCACCGTGGCCGAGCTGATGACGGCGGTGGTGAAGTGGAACCGGGACTACGTGGGGCGGGCGGCCAAGCACCCCCTCCGCGACCCCAGGGTGCAGATCCACCTCGGCGACGTCGCCGAGCCGATCGAGACCCACACCGACTACTGGAGCGCGATCCTCCTCGACGTGGACAACGGCCCACAGGCCCTGACCCGCCCCACCAACGGCTGGCTCTACTCCGACGACGGCATCACCGTGGCGCGCAATTCCCTCATCACCGGCGGGATCCTCGGGATCTGGTCGGTGTTCCCGGACGATGACCTCACCGACAGGCTGTCGGCGCTCGGCTTCGACGCGGAGATGATCCAGTTCACCGAGGACGGGCGCCCTACCCCGGACGATGACGGCGTCCACGTGCTGTGGATGGCGCGCAAGCGCTGATCGCCGCGCCGCGGCGGGGGCTGTCGCGCGCCGCAGGCGCGACCTCCTGTGTTCGCCGGGCCGGGCCCGCCCTCCGAGGAGCGGCGCGCCACCCTGTGCGATGAGGGCGTCCACGCGCGCTGGTTGCCGCGCGGGCGCGGCGTTGGGCGGCACGGGTCCATCAGCCGGACAGTCTCACAGGGAGCGCTTCATCATTCCACAGGAATCATCAGATGCAGTTGCTCGTCGAGTCTTCCAGACTGTAAACGGGCGCCGGGTCGCTAGGCATGTCGGCGTGTGACCGCCGTTCCCTAGGGAGGAAGCGTGCTTTTGTGCGCGACGAGCGAAGGAACAAGGACACGCGTCGAGAGGCCAGCGGAGCGGCGCCCGTTTGGCGGTGTCCCAGCCTGGGCGGGGGCTGTCGCGCGGCGTGGCACCGGCTCGGTGGGGGCCGTGCTCGGGCAGCGGAGCGCGGCTCCTCCCGAGGGCGCGGTGGTCACGGTACAAGGTCGCGACGCGCCGCTCCCCGCGGGTGGCGTCAGGTGGTCACCCATCCGATGCGCCTCACCCAGCGTCCGGGGTCTCCTCGTGAGGCGGTCCCTGGGGCGGACGGCAGACGGCTGCGGCGCCGTCCGGGTCGGCGTTTGCGGGGCGCCGATCCCCCCGCCAGGCCCGTCACGGCGCCCCGGCAAGGCGAGGGATGGGCGCCCGGTAGCAGGCGTCTGCGGCGCCGTCCGGGTCGGCGTTCGCGATGCGCCGATCCCCCCGCCAGGCCCGTCGCGGCGCCCCGACCAGGAGCGGGACCGGCGCGCAGAGGGGGCGCGTCCCAGGCCAGACCGCGCGCTGGCGCGGTGGGTGGCGGGTCGGGCCTGACGGCGGTCGCCCCAACAGGATAGGGGGAGGCGTGGCAAGGGGGAGAGGGGAGGACCCTTGGTCTCTGTGCTCTCCATCGCCCGTGCCCTCCACGCTTTTGGGCACTACGTCCGCATCCGCCTCCGAGAGATCAGGGGCGGGGCGGCGCCGCGCGATCCGCCGGATGACCGGCGCTGATCCGCAGAGGTTTACAGGTGCCTCACCCCGATCCGATTAGAATGGGCTCCCCCTCGTGAGGTCACTGATGCGCGCGCTCGCCCTGCTGCTCCTGCTCTCCGCCTGTACAGGCAAGGACGCCCCAGATCCCGACGAGGTCGACACCGACACGGACACCGACACGGACACCGACACGGACACCGACACGGACACCGACACCGACACCGACACGGACACCGACGTGGACGCCTGGTGGGAGGGCGAGGCGGGTGACGCGGACGGGGACGGCTGGACCGCGGCGGAGGGGGACTGCGACGACGGCGAGGCGCGGGTCAACCCCGGCGAGGCGGACGACCGCTGCGACGGCCTGGACAACGACTGCGACGGGTCGGTGGACGAGGACTTTGGCTACCCAGACCCCCCCTCGGCCCTAGGGGACCTCACCGACATCGAGGAGACCCTGGCCTACGCCTGGCTCTTCCCCGAGGGGGACGAGGACCGCTGGACCTTTTACGTGGAGGACCCGGATTTCGGGTGGTTCGACGTGGAGATCGCACTCTACGGGGTGCCCCTGTCTGGGGACTGGGCCCTGGACCTCTACCTCACCGAGGACAATTGGGGCGACGATCAGGGCCTGGTCGCGACCGCGGACGACAATGGGGACGGCGGCAACGAGCTGATCAACTACGGTGGCTCTGACTATCTCGACAACAGCGGGTGGTACGAGGTGGTGGTGCGCGGCGACGGCGCGCGCTGCTCGGCGCCCTACACCCTTCAGCTGCTGGTGGGGACATGGTGATCACGATCCTTTTGGCCCTCGGGTGCGCTCCCTCTGATCCGTCCGCGGTCGACCGCCTCGCGGCGCTCCCGCCCGTGCCGGCGGTTGTGGATGGCTGCTCGCTCACCGCCAACCTGGAGCTGGTGCCCCTGGACAGCTGGGGGAGGGATCTGTCCGGCGCGACCTGGGGCCTGGACCGGGAGCCCGACCTGGTCAGCGACCCCGCGGCGGGGCCGGGGGTGATGCTCCTCCCGCTGGGGTCCACCCCGGTTGACCTGACCGCGGTGCTGCGCGCGGACGACTACGAGGGCGCCTCGGTGAAGGTCCGCTGGGAGGGCGCGGGCGGGGCGGCGGGCTTCTCTCTGGAGACCGACGATCACGCGGTCGCCACCTGGGAGGAGCGGACGATCGCCGGGCGCGCCTGTCCGGTCTACACCGTGTTCCTCGCGCCGGAGCACCGCTGGTTCGCCGCGGCGGGTCGCGCCCCGAGCCTGTCCGGCGCGACCCTCTACCTGGACGGGGAGGACACCTGGGCGGCGGTGGCGCAGGACATGGCGGGGGTGAGCCGGCGCCTGACCTGGAGCACCTGGTGGTGGGAGTCGAGCTTCGAGCTGGTGCGCCCGTGGAACCACGCCACCCTCAGCGAGGCGCAGCGCGAGCAGAACACGGTGATGTCCCTGTTCGAAGCCCTGCCGGGGGTGGAGCGCCGCCTGCTCCTCAACCGCTTCTGGGCCGACAACCTCGACGCGGCGGCGGCCCTCAACTCGGACAGCGCCCTGCTCGCCAAGGCGGAGGCCGCGGGGGACGACTTCGAGGTCATCTTCCAGGCCAACACCATCGACGTCCCTGTGGAGGGGCAGTACGACTACCAGCCTCCCTCCTGGTCTCTCACCCCGCGCCTCGCTGAGAACCCGCGTTACGCCGCCCGCACCGTGGTCCGCACCGACCCCGGCGGCGAGGCTTGGCGCCAGAGCAGCACCCTCCAGGTGGCCTCGTGGCACCAGAAGGCGATGGTGATGGACGGCGAGGTGGCCTGGGTGGTGGGGATGAACAGCAAGGGCACCGACTGGGACGGGGTCGAGCACCGCGTCTACGACGCCCGCCGCATGCCCTTCGACGCCACCGCCTCCGAGCGGGAGGACGTGGTGGACGGGGTGGAGATCCCTGAGTTCGAGCCCCGCAAGGACTTCGCGGTGCGCCTGGAGGGCCCCGCGGTGCGCGACGTGGAGGAGATCCTCCACCAGCGCTGGGAGTCCTCCCTCGCGGGGGGTGAGCTCTACGCCGACCGGGCCACCCCCTTCACCCTCGACCCTGCCCCCGCCTCGCCCGGTGGCGCGGTGCAGGTCCAGATCGGGGCCACCATGCCCCCTCCCTTCAATGACCTGTCGATCCTGGAGACTCAGCGGCGGGCCCTCTCCCAGGCGGAGGACCTGATCCTGATCGAGGACCAGTACTTCCGCGCGCCGATCCTCAACGAGGTCATCGCCGCACGCATGTTCGAGAAGCCGGAGCTGCGCCTGATCGTGGTGACGATGGACGTGAGCACCTGGGACGGGGGCTCCCAGTGGACGCACCTCACCGACGCGTGGTTCGCGGACCAGTTCCCGGGGCGCTACCAGCTGCTGACGCTGGTGGCCTCGGACCTCTACCTGGATGAGGGCTACCTCTGGGACACGGTGGAGCTGGTGGAGCAGCCGATCTTCACCCACTCCAAGCTGCGGATCGTGGACGACCGCTACCTCTCGGTGGGATCGGCCAACTACAACAACCGCGGCTACCTCTACGAGGGTGAGCTCAACGCCTCGGTGCTCGACCAGGACTTCGTCCGCGAGGCGCGGGCGCGGGTGATGCAGAACTGGGTGGGGCCCAGGTGGGCGGGGCAGCTCACGGGGGACGGCGCTCACGATTTCGAGGTGGTGCGTCAAGCCGCCGCAGAGAACCGCGCGGTGCTGGACTGGTGGGAGGAGAACGGGGGCGATCTGGACGTGGACGAGGCGCTCGCCGCCAAGGCCAGCCACTGGACCAGCGGCTTCCTGGTGCCCCTCACCATCGCCGGCGACTACGAGTGGGACGTGGGGCCGGACCTGTTCTGAGCAGGGCGGGGGCGCGCTCCTAGCGGGCGGGTGGAGCTCGCGCCCCCCTCTCCAGGGAGGGGGCGTACACTGGTGACGAGGAGGAAGTCACCATGGCACGCGATCTGGTCGACCTCGTCAACCAACAGGTAGCATCCTGGAACGCTGAGAAGCGGGCGATGGAGGAGCGGCTCTCGCGGGCCCGTCCCAAGCCTATCGTCACCATCTCGCGCCAGCTCGCCGCGGGCGGGCGACAGGTGGCGGAGCGGGTGGCCGAGGGACTCGAGTACGCCCTGATTGACAAGGAGGTGGTGAACGAGATCGCGCGCCGCTCGGAGGTCCGCCGGGATCTGGTCGAGGCGGTGGACGAGCGGACCAGGTCCTACATCCACGGGTGGATCGAGGGGGCCCTGCGCGGGTGGGATTTCGACGAGGGCGACTTCCACCAGTACCTGCTGATGGTGGTCCACTCCTTCTCCAGGCTCGGCGCCGTCGTCATCCTGGGGAGGGGCGCCAACTTCATCCCGGTGGACCGCCCCGCGCTCCACGTGCGGGTCATCGCCCCGGTGGAGGACCGGATCGCGCGCCTGATGCACACCGGCAAGACCCGCGACGAGGCGGTGCTGGCCCTGCGCGACAGCGACGCACACCGCGGCGGCTTCGTCCGCAAGGTCTTCCACGCGGACTGGGAAGACCCCCAGGCCTACGACCTGGTGATCAACACCGGGCGGCTCTCTCCCGAGACCGCGGCGGCGGGGATCGTGGACGCGGTGAGGCGGATGGAGCGCTGAGCCTGTCCCCATGCCGACAGGAGGGGGGCCTCCGAGAGCGCGACCCCTCCAAGTCCTCCCCCCAGGGCTCCGACAACTCTCGGGGTCCGGATTTGCGGCCCCAGGACGCCGAGGGCCTTGTCGGCCGCTCGCGGTGCGCGGTCGCGTCCATCGCGAACGCGCGTTCGCTCCCTACCGTCCTCCCAGCCCTCGACGCCCTGGACCTCAGCTCTACCCGTGGGGGATCCGGTGGCTCAGAGGTGGCGCGCCTGTACCAGGGCCGACGTTTGACCGTGCCCTCTCACTGGCCGGACCTCCGATTTCGCAACAACAATCGAAGGTTGAGCACCTCTGTCGAAGAGGCGCCGAGCCGTTCCACTGAGCCAGACGGACAGACCTTGGCCAGTGGGTGATGTTCCGGATCGCGTGGGGATAAGGAGCCGCGATGAACACCCAGCCCCTCCCCATCGATCCCTACCTGCCCGCGATCCTCGACGCGCTCGCGCGGCGCCCCCGCCTGGTGCTCACCGCGAGCCCCGGCGCGGGCAAGACCACCAGGCTCCCGCCGGCCCTCCTGGATCAGGTGGACGGGGAGGTCTGGGTGCTCGAGCCCCGCAGGGTGGCGGCGCGGGCCGCGGCCAGCAGGGTGGCGCAGGAGCGCGGGGGCGCCGTGGGCGACGAGGTGGGCTGGCACGTCCGCTTCGACCGCAGGGCGGGGCGCGGCACCCGCCTCCTGTACATGACGGTGGGGGTGTACCTCAGGCGCCTCCAGGACGACCCCTTCCTGAGCGGGGTGGGCGCGGTGGTGGTGGACGAGCTCCATGAGCGATCCCTGGACCTCGACCTGGCGATCGGCCTGACCCGCGCGGTGCAGCGAGAGGTGCGCGACGACCTGCTGCTGGTGGCGATGTCGGCGACCCTGGACGCTGGCGCGGTGTCGGCGTGGCTGGACGCCCCGGTGGTGGCGGTGCCCGGCGCGCTGCACGAGGTGAGGGTGCGCTGGGACCGGCACCCGGACCTCCGCCCCCTGGAGGACCGCGCCGCCGAGGCGATCGTCGAGGTGTGCGCCGAGACGGACGGGCGGGTGTTGGTGTTCCTGCCGGGGCTGGCAGAGCTTCACAGGGTGGCCCGCCGCCTGCCCCCGAGCCTGTCGGTGGACCTGCTCCACGGCTCCTTCCCCCTCGACGAGCAGGCGAGGGTGATCGACGGGCGCAGCGGCGGGGTGGTGGTGCTCGCCACCAACGTGGCCGAGACCTCGGTGACCGTGTCGGGGGTGCGGGCGGTGGTGGACGCCGGGGTGGCGCGTCAGCTCCGTCAGGACCGCGGCAGCGGCCTGGACCGGCTGGACCTGTCGCCGATCTCCCAAGCCTCCGCCGCCCAGCGGGCAGGGCGCGCCGGGCGCCTGGGCCCGGGGCTCTGCCGGCGCCTGTGGACCGAGGCTGCGCACCGTCAGCGTCCTGAGCACGACCTGCCCGAGGTGGCCCGCGCCGACCTGGCTGGGGTGGTGCTCCAGCTCCTGGCGTGGGGAGAGCCCGACCCCGCCGCCTTCGGCTGGCTCCAGACACCAGATCCTGACGCGCTCGCGCGGGCGACAGCCCTGCTGGAGGCGCTGGGGCTGACGCGCGCAGGAACGCTGACGGAGCTGGGTCGGGTGGCGGCGACGCTTCCGGTGCAGCCGCGCCTGGCCCGCCTCCTGCTCGCGGTCCACGCGGCGGGTCGCCTGGAGGAGGGCGCCGCGGCCGTGGCGGCGCTGGGTCGCCGTCAGGGCGGTGGCGCCGAGCTGTTCGCGGGTGTGCTCCGCCCCTCGGGGCCCGACGAGGCTCGCGAGGTGGAGCAGCTCGTCAGGCTGACGCGGGCCGCGTTAGGGCGTGAGCAGAGCCGTCAGGGTCCCGACAGCCTTCCCAGGGCGGCGCTGGCCGCGTGGCCCGACAGGGTGGCGCTGGTGCGCGAGGGGGGCGCGGGGCGGATGGTGGGGGGCAGGGGGGTGCGCCTGCCGGCTGACAGCCCCGCAGGGCTCTACTGTTGCCTCGACCTGGAGGGCAGCGGACAGGCCGCTACCGTTAGGGCCTTCTCGGCTGTTCGTCCGGAGTGGCTGACGCTGGAGGACACCCTGACGGTGCGGCTGGAGGGTGAGGTGGTGCGGGCGGTTCGGCAGCGGCGTTACCGCGACCTGGTGCTCTCGGAGGTCGCCGCGCCGCTCCCGACGGACGGATCGGTGGAGGAACTGCTCGTGCGTCAGGCCCTTCAGAAGCCGATCGACAGCCTCGGGTTGGACAGGGACGAGGTGCTCCAGTGGCTGGGGCGCGTGGCCCTGCTGCGCGTCGCGCGTCCCGGCCTGGAGCTGCCCGACCTGCTGGGGCAGGGGCTGATGCATCACCTGCCCGACCTGGTGCAGGGGTGCAGATCCCTCGACGAGGTGCGCCGCCAGCTCCCGGAGCGCCTCGACAGGGTGCTGAGCTGGAGCCAGCGTCAGGCCCTGCGCGAGCTGACGCCCGAGCACCTGACGGTGCCGTCAGGATCGTCGCGGCCTCTCGTCTACCGGCCTGACGGTCCTCCGGTGCTGTCGGTGCGGATGCAGGAGCTCTTTGGTCTGCGCGACACCCCCAGGGTCGCCGGGCGGCCGGTGCTGCTCCATTTGCTCGCCCCTAACGGCAGGCCACAGCAGGTGACCGACGACCTGGCCGGCTTCTGGGCCCGCACCTGGCCGGAGGTCCGCAGGGAGCTCCGCGGCCGCTACCCCAAACACGCTTGGCCCGAGGACCCGCTCAGCGCCGCCCCCCTGCGCGGGGTGAAGCGGCGGCCCTGAGCCTCGTTGACGCGCTCGGTGTCCGTCCCGCCCGGCGATCGAAGCTGGCGCTTTGCTGCGCTATCTTAGACGTTCATCCGTGTACCGAGCGGCCCTAGACGGTTGAGCCGCTCGTAAGAGCCCCCTCTGCGCGTGGCAAGGCCGGCGGCGCTACGGGAGAACGCCGATGTTCGTCGCAACGTGCTTCGGACGAACCAGCATTTTGGTGGAGGCAGCGCAGCGGTGGGGCTTATTGCGAGGGGCTCACGGTTGTCGCGGGAGGCTCAAGGATGAAGCGCTTCCTGTGCGACCGTCCGGCGAATGGACCGGTGCCTCGCCTGCGAAGGCTCCGGGGGGCCGGGTCGGTGGCGCCGCTGGCTCCCAGGAGGGCGCCGGGTGGAGCCAGGGGCCGCGTGGTCTGTCCACCAACGGGGCGCGGCGCGCGCTGCGCTCACCGGGGCCATGGACCGCGCACAGAGGCCAGCGGGTCGACGCCGTTCGGCTGCTCCGGGCGCCCCTGGCCAGGCCGTCCGCGGGGCGGGTCGCCAGCAGACGGGTGCGCGGACCGGTGCGCGTACCGGTGCGCGCACCGGTACGTCGCCGGGCACCGCGTGGTTTGGCCGCGTCATGGTCCCGTGCGAGCGCGGGCATGGCTCAGAGGTGGGCTGGCATGGTTGCTGCTGTGCGGTCGGTATTCATGGAGTCACCCGATGCGCTACCTCTCCTTGCTCTTGTTCGCCGCGCTCGCCGGCTGCGCGGCCGAGGCCCCCGTCGCTGAGGCCCCGGCCTCCCACGCCGAGGCGCCTGGCAGGCCCCCTGTCACCGCTGGGACGGAGTGCAGGGTACACCCCGCGGGGCTCGGCGTGTGGCAGGGGCCCTGCTCCTTCCGTCTGGATGGGGGCCATGGGAGCTTCGTTATCGCGCCCCTCGGCAGCGCAGACTTTGGGGGCGGGATCGGGGTGGTCATGGTGGGCCTCGACGGCAGCGGGTCCGCCGACGTGCGCGGCCTGACCGCGGACGGCCTCTCCTCTCGTTGGGGTGCGGCCAGGCGCTCCAGGGCGGACAAGGGCTGCTGGAGCGGCGCGGACTTCGAGATCTGCGCCTGGGATCGCGGCGCCGCCGCCGCCCGGGAGGCTGCCCCTGCCGGCGAGGCCCGCAGCGCGCCCGAGGGCAGGGCGGTCCGCCCGGACTCCGGGGGCCAGTACTGGGCGGTCTACGTGGCGGTCTCCGACGACGGCACAGCCCCCGAGCTGCGCCAGGCGGAGGCGGCGCTCCGCGCGCTGGGGCTGGAGCTGGGCGCCACCATGGCCTCCGGCCAGCTCAACTGCGACGTGGGCTCCGCCGCGGCCCTCCACCGGTCCGAGGACGCCTTCGCGGTGAGCGTGTACTTCGCGACTGAGGCGGACGCGCGCGCCTTCGCCGCGTCGTGGGGGCGCCCGGCGGTGGGGGTGGCCCGCGTCAGCCCCATCTGCCTGGACGGCTGAGTCCAAGCGGTGCGATCCACGGTCCGGTCCAGAGGGCTGGTGGGCCATCCGCTGTGGGCGCTGTGGCGGTGTGGTTGAACGATCGGTTCTGCCTGACGCTGCCCTGACCTCCGGGCCACCTAGACGGGCTCCTGAATACCACCCAGTCCAAGCCGACAGGATCAGGTCGCGCTGCGCCCACCCCGGAGGGCTTCGTCAGTTGGACCCATCGGTCGCTCTTGAGCTGGGACTGCGCCGGCACCGTCGCGCCTCGGCCCCAAGGCGCGCCGCCGCGCGCCACCGTGCCTGTCGCGCTGCGCGGGTACCGAGCCGTTTGGGGCCGCGGCGCTGGCTGCTCGACGCCGCGCCCTGTCCCCACCGGCTACCGGCGCGGCGGCAGCGTGCGGGACGCGGGGGGGGTGATCCATGCCCCGGTCACGGCGTGGAACGCGCTGGAACCTCGTCAGCCGAGGGACGGGCCCACGACGACCGGCCAGCGCCCGCACCCGTCGGCCCCTCGGCGAGCTGGTGGGGACTCCCTGCGGCAGGTCCACTGTCTGCCTGACCGGCCTGTGAATCCCCCCCGACGCGGGGGGCCTCGGGTCTTTGCGGCGCATTGCGCGGAAGCATAGACTGCCCGCACCCTCCTGGAGCACCTATGCGCACCCTCTCCCTGTTCTCCCTCCTCGCGCTCTCCCTCCTCGCCTGCCGCAAGGAGGACCCCGTGGATCTGGACGGTGACGGGTCGCTCTCGTCAGACGACTGTGACGACCTGGACGCCTCCGCCCACCCGGGCGCGGAGGAGGTCTGCGACGGGGTGGACAACGACTGCGACGGCGACATCGACGGCGCCGCGGTGGACGCCCTCACCTGGTACGCGGACGCGGACCGCGACGGCTATGGAGACCCCACCAGCGCCCTCGACGCCTGCGCGCTCCCCGTCGGCCACGTCGGCAACGACGGCGACTGCGACGACACGGACCCCGCCACGCACCCAGGCGCCCCCGAGGTCGACTGCGCCGATCCCTCCGACTACAACTGCGACGGGTCGGTGGGCTACGCGGACGCGGACGGCGACGGCTTCGCCGCCTGCGAGGACTGCGACGACAGCAGGGCTGACGTGCGCCCAGACGCCGAAGAGGTCTGCGACCAGGCCGACAACGACTGCGACGGTAGCGTCGACGAGGAGGCCACCGACGCACCCTCCTGGCACCGCGACGCAGATCACGACGGCTTCGGCGACCCCTCGGTCACCCTGGACGCCTGCGAGGCCCCCAGTGGCTACGTCGCCTCCTCCGACGACTGCGATGACCTCCACGCCGCCTCCCACCCGGGCGGCGCTGAGGTGTGCGATGGCCACGACAACGACTGCGAGGGGACCGTCGACCTGGGCGCTTCGGACGCCCTCACCTGGTACACCGACGGCGACGGGGACCACTACGGGGACGACGCCACCGCGAGGGTGGCCTGCGAGGCCCCCGCCGGGGCGGTGTCCTCGGGGGGCGACTGCGACGACACCGCGGCCTCGGCCCACCCGGGCGGCACCGAGGTGTGCGACGGGCTCGACAACGACTGCGACGGCGGCGCCGACCTGGGCGCGGCAGACGCCCTCACCTGGTACGCCGACGCGGACGGCGACACCTTCGGCGACCCCAGCGTCGCCACGCGTGCCTGTCAGGCCCCCGCGGGATCGGTCCTCGACCGGACCGACTGCGACGACCAGCAGCCCGGGGCCCACCCCGGCGCCGCCGAGCGCTGTGACACGCCCTTCGACGACGACTGCGACGGTGAGCTCAGCGAGCGCTCTGCGGTGGACGCGGGCACCTGGTACCTCGACGCCGACGGGGACGCTCACGGGCGCACAGGCACCGCCCTCCGCGCTTGCGCGGCACCAGGGGGCTTCGTCGCGAGCTCCGACGACTGCGATGATCTGGACCCCACCGTGTTCCCCGGCGCCCCAGAGCTGTGCGACGGCGCGCGCAACGACTGCGACGGCGCGCTCCCCCCGGACGAGGCCGACGCGGACGGCGACGGCTTCCTCGCCTGCGACGGGGACTGCGACGACGGGCTCGCCTCTGTCCACCCTGGCGCCAACGAGCGCTGCGACGGGGTGGACGAGGACTGCGATGGCTTGGTCGATGACAGCGCCGTGGACCAGACCGTCTGGCACCTCGATCAGGACGGTGACGGCTACGGGCACCCCTACACCACCCGCACCCAGTGCCTCGCCCCCCTCCACTTCGTCGCCGACGACACCGACTGCGACGACGCGGACGCCACCACCAACCCCGGCGAGCGCGAGGTCCCTGGCAATGGCAAGGACGACCGCTGTGACGGCGTCAGCACGCCGCTCCTGGTGTTCGTCACCGAGCGCTCCGAGGGGCACGTCACCGCCGTTGACTACATGACGGGCGAGACCCGCTGGCAGGTGGGGGACCTCGGGCGCCTCCTCGACATCGACAGCGCGCCGGACGGCACCTCCTTTGCGGTCAGCGAGGGTGAGGGGCTGCTCCGGATCGCCCCCGACGGGGGGACCGTCACCTCCCTCCTCACAGGGGTCGCCGGCGCGATCGGCGTCTGGTACGACGGCAGCACCGACACGGTCCTCCTCGCGGACGTGGACGGGGCGGTGCTCGAGGTGGATCCCGTCACGGGCGCCTCGATCCCTCTGGTGACGGGCGCGCCCTATGCGGTGAAGGACGTGGTCCGCATGGCGGGGGACGACACCCTCTACCTGGCGGCGGACAGCCTCCTCGTCGCCTATCACCCCGCGACCGGGACCTACGACGAGCTGGTCGACACCGGATCCTGGACCTGGAGCCTCCTGCCGGCGGAGGATGGGGGCTTCTGGGTCGGCTCTGGCAGCGGTCAGCTCCTGGTCCACGTCGACCTCTGGGGGGAGGTCACCAGCACCCCCGTCGGCGCTCCCCTGTATGGGCTGTGCCCCTCGCCTCACGGGGAGGGCGACCTGCTGTGGGCGGACCACGGCGCCGACCTCTGGTCCCTCGATCCTGACGCATGGGACCTGTGGACGGTCAACGCCGACCCCCTCCTCGCCCCCTTCTCCTGCGCTACCAACGGCCTGCGCGATGTGGACGACGACGGCTATGTGTCCTTGGCCTATGGTGGAGACGACTGCGCCGATGACGACGGCGCCGTCCACCCTGCGGCCCACGACCCCTTCGGGGACGGGCTCGACCAGAACTGCGACTTCGTGGACGGCACCGACGCCGACGGCGACCACGTCCCGGTCGACCACGACGTGCCCGAGTGCGCCGATCAGGACGACAGCGACCCCGCGGTGGGGGCGCTCCCCACCTGTATCCAGCCCACCTGCGCCGCCACCCTGGAGGTCCACGGGGGACCTGGCTCCCTGCCGGACGGCGTGTACACGCTCGATCCGGACGCTGACGGGGACCTCTCTGACGCGATCGAGGCCTGGTGCGACATGAGCACCGACGGCGGGGGCTGGACCCTGGTGGCGAACCTGACCAACCGCTACGCCAAGGAGGCTGCCCCTGCGCCCTTCTTCACCGAGGACCTGCTCCTGACCGCCGCCCACTGGGTGCTGAACACCGAGGGCACCTCGCTGGAGCCGGACGTGTACGGCATCCTCGACGTGGAGGGGTGGGGCGACCCCGCGGCGATCCGCTACCAGAACGTCGAGGCGTCTACCGGGACGATCAAGGATCAGATCACCTTCGACACCGCCGCCGCCGTCAGCACCCTCACCTCGGTCTACCGGACCGATCGCGAGGATCGCGCCGTGGCGGCGGTGGGCTACTCCACCGGACACGGGGCCTCCCGCGCCTACTACCCCGCCTGGGATCACGCCTACACCTGGCACTACTGGGGCGGCTTGATGGGGCGCTCCCGCAAGCGGGGTGGGTGGCAGTTCGGCCTGTCGGTGAACCGCCCTGACAACGTGAGCGCTTACGACGGCGTCCACGACGATCAGCACCGCGCCGAGTTCAACCTGGGGGTGGGCGCCGACCCTGCCGACAACCGAGACATCACCGGCTACTGGCCGGGCGGCTGCACCTCGGGCTGCGACGAGGACTGGGCGAACCCCCTGCCCGCAGGCACCGCGCGGACCATGGTCTGGTTCCGCTGAGGTCAGCGGCCAGGGCGCCGTAGGGCGGGTGGGTCGCTGAGGCGTGCGTCTTGAACGAGCGCGGCGCAGCCCCCCTACTCCTCCAACAGCTCCTCATCCGCCCCCACCAGCTGCGGGTAGTCGGTGAGCAGCCGCGCACTCCGCTCGGCGTCGCCGAGCACCTGGCACTGCTCCATCGCCAGCAGCCAGGCGTCCAGCGCCTGGTCCTCCAGCCCCAGGTCCAGGCAGCGCTGCACCGCCTGCTCCAGCGACCACACGATGTCCGGGTCCGCGAAGCCAGTCGCCCGCAGGTGGGTCCTGGCCCCCACCATGTGCTCCGCCCAGTCCTCCGGCAGCGAGGCCGCGGTCACAAGCAGCATCGCGTGGATCGCCCCCGCCCACCCCGCGCGCTCCTGGTCCTCCACCTCGCGCAGGGCCTCCTGGAAGATCGGCCGGGCCTCGTCGGGCTGTCCCCTGGCGACGAGCACCAGCCCCAGGTTGCAGGCCGAGACGAAGCTCACCGCTTGACCCGCCGCCTCGTAGGCGCGCAGGGCGGCGCGGTACCCCTGCTCGGCCTCCGCCAGCTTGCCCAGGGCGCGGGCCACCTCCGCGAGGCCGTTGAGTGCTGCGGCCCGGCCGGGCTGGTGGCCGATCCCGTCGAACAGATCCAGCGCGATCCGGTACTGTTTCTCGGCCTCCGGGTAGTTCTCCTGCAGCTCCGCGACCGCGCCCAGGCCGAGCTGGCAGTGGGCGACCCCGCGCTGGTGACCGAGCGAGGCGTAGATCGGCCGGGCCTGCAGGTAGCAGGCGCGCGCCTCCATCACCTTGCTGCGCTGTCGCAGGGCCTTGCCCAGGTCGGTGAGCGCCTCCGCCAGGGCGAGGGGCTCGCCCAGCCGCTCCAGCGCGTCCACCGCCTCCTCCAGCAGGCGCGCCGCCTCGGCGACCTCCCCCGCGGTCCGCCGCACCTCCGCCATCCCGTGCAGCGCCCGCGCCGTCCCCAGGCGGTCGTGCAGGGTGACGAACAGGGTCTGAGCGCGGTGATAGGAGGAGGTGGCCTGGGTGAGCGCCCCCGCGGCTGCCTCCACCCTCCCCTGGGTGAGGAGGGTCTGCCCCAGCAATTGCCGGTCGGTGAGCTGCCGCGCGCAGGCCTGCGCCGCCTCCGCCGCCTCACGGGCCTCTGGGAGCCGCCCGGTCTCTTGCAGGGCGCGGGCCCGCAGCAGGGTGGCCTCTACCCTGCGGGGGTCGACCTCGGGGATCTCCAGCGCCTCCATCGCCCGGTCGCGCTCCTGGAGCAGCACGAAGACCTGCCGGTAGTCGCAGACCCGCAGCGCCTGCGCCGCCCCCACCAGCAGGGGCGCCAGCGCCTGCTCCGGCACCCCCGCCGCGAGCAGGTGCCCGCCCAGGCGCGCCTCCTGCCCCTGCCGCTGGAGCATCCTGGCCGCGACCTGGTTCCAGTGGGCCCACCGCCCCGCCTCCTGCGCCATCCGCACCAGGCTCTCGCGGATCATCGGGTGGGAAAAGGCCAGGGTGCCGCTCTGCCGCTCCACCAGGTCGTGTGCCTGCAGGTGCGTGAGCACCCCGTCCGGAGGGGGCTGCCCGGCCAGCTTGCAGAGCGCGCGCCACTCGACCTCGTCCACCTCGGCCCCCAGGGTGGCGAGGAGCTCCAGCGGCCCCAGCAGCGCCGCCGGCGAGAGGGAGGATCGCGCGATCGCCCGCTGGATGCGGACCTGCCACAGCTGGTGCAGCGAGTCGGGGAGCGACAGGCTCACCCCCGGCTGGAGCGAGAAGCCGTCGCCGGTGGGGCGCAGGGCCCCGCGCGCCACCCACTCCGCGACCATCTCCATCGCGAACTGCGGGTGGCCCTCCGCGCGCAGCTCCAGCGCCTCGGCCAGGTCGCCGCGCAGCCCCAGGTGCTCCTGGATCAGCTCCCGCATCGCGATCGAGGGGAGGGGACCCAGGCGGAGGTGCTCGGTGCGTGGCCAGGCCATCAGCTCGTCGAGCAGGTGCGCCTCCAGCGGGCGCTTGCTGAGCAGCTCGTCTTGGGCGGTGAGCAGGACCATCACCGGGAAGGCGTCCAGGCGCTCCGCGTGGAGCAGGTGCTCGACCAGCCCCAGGGCGTCCGCTCCCCAGTGCACGTCGTCCATCCACAGGATCACCGGCCGCTGGAAGCCCGCGTCCTCGGAGAGGCGGGCCAGCAGCCGGCGGATCACCACGTAGCGCTCGTCGGGAGAGTGGAAGCGCACGCCGCCTCCGTCCCCGGGGGGGGAGGGGTGGAGCTGCTCGGCCAGGGCCCGCCACTCGTAGGGGTCCTCCACCCCGCGCGCCCGCAGCTGTTCCTTGAGCCGGGTGAGGGTCTCCTCGCGGGTCAGGCCCACGCACTGGAGCGCCTTGGCGACCATCCTGGGCAGCCCCTCAGCCGCCCCCAGCATCGGCCCGTGCACCGCCTTGAAGACCGTCGCGGCGCCCACCTCCTCGGCGCGCCGGCAGAACCAGCCCGCCAGGGCCGATTTTCCGACCCCCGCCGGCCCCGAGAGGAGGGTCAGCCGCAGGTTTCCGTCCTCCCTCACCCTGCGCAGGTCGCTCCACAGGCGCTCGCGCTCGTCCTGTCGGCCCACCAGGGGGAGGACCCGCAGGCGGATCAGGCCGGAGCCGGTCCCCGCGAGCTGCCTGGTGCGGTGCTGCCTCAGGCGCTCCCAGTGGCGGGGCATGGACGGGATCTCAGGGGGGGTGAGGGGGGCCTCGGGGGCTGGGCCCGCCTCGGGGAGCGCCTGCCCCACCGGCTGATCGACGTAGGTGGTGGTCTCGGCGGTGAGGTCGTCCTCCTCCGACAGCTCCTTGCTGAAGGCCTCCGCCTCGGCGTCCCCTAGCGAGAGCAGGCCCCACCTGGCGTCCGCGGCCCGCCGGTAGCGCTGGAAGGGGTTCTTCTGCAGCAGGCGCTGCAGCCAGCCCTCCATGCCGTCCGGGGTGGCGAAGCGGGGGGTGAACGACGGGGGCGGGAGGCGGAGGTGGGCCTGCGCCATGTCCACCAGGGTCTCGGCCCGGAACGGCAGGTTCCCGGTGATCAGGCGCCACGCCAGGATCCCCAGCGCGTACAGGTCGGTCCAGGGCCCGTAGTCGCGCCACCGCCCCCAGAATTGCTCAGGGGCCATGTAGGCGGGGGTGCCGAACACGTCCTCGACGCTCCCGGTGCGGGGCGCCCGGTCCAGGGCGTGGGCCACCCCGAAGTCGGTGAGCTTCCAGGCGGGCTGCGCCCCCTGCTTGCCGCTCCCCAGGAGGATGTTGCCCGGCTTGAGGTCGCGGTGGATCACCTCGCGGGCGTGGGCGTGGGCGAGGGCGTCGAGCAGGGACAGCAGCAGGTGGCGCACCTGATCCCAGGAGGCCACGTCCTGAGTGGAGACGGTGCGCTCGGCGCGCTCCATCACCAGGTAGGGGCTCCCGGCAGAGATCCGCCCCCCGGTCTCGGCGGACTGCGCGGGCGAGATGACCCCGTAGTCGAACAGGGCGATGATCCCGGGGTGGTCCAGGCGCGAGGCCGCGCGCACCTCGTTGCGGAAGGTCTCCTGAAAGGTGGCGTCTCTCGCACCCTTCGTGGTCATGATCTTCACCGCGACCTGGACCCTGTGCTGGACGTGCTCGCCCGACCACACCTCGGACATGCCCCCCTGGCCGATGGGAGCGCGGATGCGGAAGGGTCCCAGGAAGAGAGGATCCATGCGCGAGAGTCTACGTCACCGGGGCGGGGTTGGGGGGAGGAACCTCCCCTGCGGCGGGAGGCGGGGGGGGGATCAGTCGATGCGCACCGCGCCGATCGCCCACAGGAAGGCGCGGGCCGTGGCGGGCTGCTCTGCGCCCAGCACCCGTGCGAGCAGGTCCTCGGCGGTGTTGCCTGCGCCCCAGAGCTGGGGCTCGCCCCGCTCCAGGGTGTAGAACCAGCGGCCCTCTTGGCCCTCCCATCCCCACATCGTCGCGTCTCCCACCGGGAAGGGCCGGCTCTCCAGCAGCTGCTCCATCCCCAGCAGGGCGCGGGTCATCCAGCCGTGCGACCCGTTCAGGTCGACCAAGCGGAGGAAGATCTCGGGGCCCAGGTAGATGCGCTGGTAGGGGCTGCCGAGCTCGACCTTGGTGGTGATCCAGCGCCCGCGGCTCTTGGGCTTGCCCGCGACCCGCTTCACCTGCGGGGGCAGGGAGGTCTCTGGGACGAACAGGGCCCGGGGCACCGTGCCCTCGTGGACCACCGCCCAGGCGCTCTTGTGCTTCTTGATGTGGTCTCGGTAGACCCTGTCGAGCAGCGCCTGGCCGGGGAGCAGGGGGAGACGGAGGTGAGCCTGGGCGAGCCGCTCCTGGCTATCGGAGTACACGCTGATCACACAGTCACGCACGGACACGTCCTCGAGGCGGGAGACACACCCTAGCACAAGCCCCCAACGGGTGGGACTACAGGGCGGTCTTTACCCCCTCCAGATCGCGGAGTATCTCGTAGACGTGTAGGACATTCTCCGCGTCGGGCAGGCTCATCCTCACCCGCAGCGAGAGGTAGGTGCCCTGGCTCGAGGCGCGCTCATCCACCGCGAGCAGCGCCGCCTCGGGGCCAGCGGCGGCGCTCATCGCCGAGAGAACGCCGCTCCGCGCCGCGGGGAGGATGACGACGCGGAAGTCGAAGGGGCCGGGGAAGGGGTGCTGGCTGCGGAGCAGCGCGAGGGCTTCGTCGCGATCCATGTGGCGATCCTCACGGGTGTCGTTATTCCCGCACAGCTTACCGGGAGGACTTATGCCCAGCCAGGGAGCGCCCACTTTTCTAACCCCGCGGGGCGGGGCCTGGGCGTGCCGGAATTGCACCTCTAGCTGCCGCAGCTTCACCCTCGGACCGGTGGAGCCAGAGGTGATCCGCGGCCTGGAGGCGCGGCGGGTCGAGGCGGACTGGGCCCCTGCGGCCGCGGCCCCCTGGTACACCCTGCGGAGGGGGCCAGACGGGCAGGATCACGCCTTCCTCTCCTACCGGGGCGACGGCTGCGTCTTCCTGCGCGAGGACGGGCTCTGCGCGATCCACGCCCTGTACGGGGCCGAGTCCAAGCCCGGCTTCTGCCGCTCCTTCCCCATCGAGCTGGTCGAGGAGCCACGCGGCATCGCGGTGGTCGCCCGCCCCGCCTGTGACCGCCTGTTCGAGAGCTCGCGAGACGGCCAGCCGCTCAGCGAGGTGGCGGCGGAGGTCTACGCCCAGCGCCGCCTCGCCCCCAGGCGCCGCTTCGCCCCCGAGCGGGTCGAGACCCTGCCCGGTGTCTGGCTCGACACCCCCCGCTGGCTGAGCCTGGAGGACGCGCTCAGGGAGGCGCTCTGGGAGCACCGGGAGGACCCCGAGCTGCGGGTCGCGCGCCTGGTGAGGCGCCTCGCCGCCGAGAGCGGCGTCGCCCCGCCGGAGCCCCGGCTCCCCGCCTACCAACTGGCCGCCCGCGCGGTGTTCGAGGCCCTGAGGATCTACCTGGGCTTCATCCTCCAGGGCGAGGCGGGCGCCCCCGCCCACAGGGTCGCCTTCATCCAGGCGGTGCTCTCGGACGTGGAGGAGGCGCGCTACGCCCCCGAGCTGCGCGCGCCGCTCACCCCCGAGGCGATGGACTACGCGGGGCTGCTCCTGCGGAGCGCCCTGCTGGCGAAGGATGTGCACACCCTGGGCAGTGTCTCGGCGGGCCTGGGGGAGTGGCTGGCGGGGATGCTCCTCGCGGTCGCGGTACACAGGGTGGGCTCCGACGAGCCCGTCACCGCCGCGGACCTGGCGCGGGTCCACTCCCGCTGGGTCAAGCTCGCGGCGCACCCCGCCATCCGGGAGGTGCTCCGCAAGGCACGCCCGGCCCTTGTCGATCTGGTGCTCCACGCGGGCGCCCCACAGGAGAACTGAAGCATGGCGCGACTCGATGATCGCTGGGACCCCGACGCGGCGGCCTCGGCAGAGGGGGGGCTGTTCGGCCTGCCCCACACCCCTGATGACGCGGCGGTGGTGGTGCTGCCGGTGCCCTGGGAGGCCACCTGCTCCTACCGGCTGGGCACCGCGCGGGCCCCGGAGGCGATCCGCGAGGCCTCCCTGCAGGTCGACCTCCTCGACCTCGACACCGGGGAGCCCTGGCGGGAGGGCATCGCGATGGAGGCCCCCGACGAGCTCATCGAGCGCCTGCACTGCGAGGCCTTCCCCCTTGCGCGGGGGGTGGTGGAGGCCGGCGGCGTGATCGAGCCCGCCCACAGATATATGGCTGACAACATCGCGGAGCTGACCGCGCGGCTCCACCAGCGGGTGCGGGAGTGGGCCCTTCAGGTGCTCGACCGCGGCGCGATCCCCGGGGTGCTCGGGGGCGAGCACGGGGTGCCCTTCGGGGCCATCCAGGCCGCCTCGGAGCGGGTGCCGGGGCTGGCGGTGCTCCACATCGACGCCCACGCCGACCTGCGGGTGGCCTTTGAGGGGCTGGAGTGGTCTCACGCGTCGATCATGGACAACGTCCTGAGCCGCCTGCCTCAGGTGTCGGGGATCGTGCAGGTCGGGATCCGCGATCTGGGCCACGCCGAGCGCGACCGCATCGCCGCTGAGCCGCGCCTGACCACCTTCTTTGACCGAGACCTCGCCTGGGGACTCGCGCAGGGGCGCCCCTGGGGGGCGCTCGCCGCGGAGATCGTGGCGGCGCTCCCCGACAAGGTCTGGATCTCTCTCGACATCGACGGGCTGGAGCCCGCCCTCTGCCCCACCACCGGCACCCCTGTGCCTGGGGGGCTGAGCTGGCACCAGCTCACGGTGCTGCTCCGGGTGCTCGGCGAGAGCGGCCGGCAGATCGTCGGCTTCGACCTCTGCGAGGTGGGGCCTGAGCCCTGGGACGCCGACGTGGGCGCCCGCGTACTCTACAAGCTCGCCGGGTGGGCGATCGCCACCCGCGCGGAGGTGCCGCGATGACTAGCCCCTTCTTCCTCACCCACCCGGTGCTGCCCTGGACCCTCGACCTGAGCGCGATGGGCCTGGACGAGGCGGCCTTCGCCTCGCTCCCCTGGGACCGCGCCCTGGCGGGGATGACCGCCCTGGAGGCCGGCGCGATCGCCAACCCCGACGAGGAGCGGCAGGTGGGGCACTACTGGCTCCGCGCCCCGGAGCTGGCCCCCACCCTGGGGCAGGCCCAGCAGATCGGGGACATGGTCGAGGCGGTGCGCGACTTCGCCTTCGCGGTCCGCAACGGCGTCCGCGGCGGGCCGGCCGGCGCGTTCACCGACGTGCTCCACGTGGGCATCGGCGGCAGCGCCCTGGGCCCCGCCCTGCTCCTCGACGCGCTGAGCGCTGGGGACGGCCTGCGGGTCCACTTCCTCGACAACACCGATCCTGACGGCATCGCCAGGGTGCTGAGGGGCCTGCCCCTGCCCACCACCCTGGTGCTGGTGGTGTCCAAGTCCGGCGGCACCCCAGAGACCCGCACCGGCATGCTGCTGGTGCGCGAGGCCCTGGAGGAGGCCCAGCTCAGCCCCCGCAGGCACATGGTGGCGATCACCGGAGAGGGCTCCAAGCTCGACGCCCTCGCAGCGGAGGAGGGCTGGCTCGCCAGGTTCCCGATGTGGGACTGGGTGGGAGGCCGCACCTCGGTCACCGCGGCGGTGGGCCTGCTGCCCGCGGAGCTGGCGGGGATCGACACCCACGCGCTGCTCTCGGGGGCCGCCGACATGGACGGCTGGACCAGGGTGCAGGACCCGCTCCTGAACCCCGCCGCGCTCCTGGCGGGGGCCTGGCACCTGGTGGGCGGCGGGGTGGGCGACCGCAACATGGTGGTGGTGCCGTACTCGGACCGCCTGCTGCTCCTCTCGCGCTACCTGCAGCAGCTGGTGATGGAGTCCCTCGGCCAGCGCCTCGATCGCCAGGGCAGGGAGGTCCACCAGGGCCTCTCGGTGTTCGGAAACAAGGGCTCCACCGATCAGCACGCCTTCATCCAGCAGCTCCGCGACGGGCGCGACGACTTCTTCCTCCTCTTCCTCCAGGTGCTCGAGGACGGCGTCGGGCGCTCTACCGAGGTGGGCGAGGGGGTGAACGCGGGGGACTTCCTCCAGGGCTTCCTCCTCGGCACCAGGCGCGCCCTGCGCGAGGAGGGGCGGCTGAGCGCCACCCTCACCGTGCGGCGGGTCGACGCGTACGCGCTCGGCGGGCTGATCGCCCTCTTCGAGCGCGCGGTGGGGCTCTACGCCGAGCTCATCGACATCAACGCCTACCACCAGCCCGGGGTGGAGGCGGGCAAGAAGGCTGCGGCGGTGCTGCTCTCCCTCTCCCGCTCCCTGCGGGAGGAGGTCGCGCGCGCGCCGGGCACCGCGGCGCAGCTCGCGGAGCGCCTGGGGGCTGAGCCTCTGGAGTGCTGGTACATCCTCGAGCGCCTCGCCGCCACCCACAGGGTCGGCCGCACAGGCGACGGCCTCGACACCCGCTACGGGCCCCTGAGCCGCTGGGAGATTTAGTGCGAAAAGCTGGAATACTCCTTCACCCCTCGTCCCTGCCCGGCCCCTGCGGGATCGGGGATATCGGGCCCTCCGCCCGCTCCTTCGTCGGCTGGCTTGAGGAGGCTGGCCAGCAGATCTGGCAGTTTCTTCCTCTGAACCCTGTCGACGGTGGCGGGTCTCCCTACAACTCCCCCTCCGCCTTTGCCCGCGAGCCCCTGCTGCTCTCCACCGAGGACCTGGTGGTGGACGGCTGGCTGCGCCAGGGCGAGGTGCCCGGTTTTCGCGGGAACCCGCACCGGATCCACTTCCCCTCGCTCCGGCAGGCGAAGCAGCGGGTGCTCGACCTCGCCGCGGATCGGGTGGCGGCGCAGGTAGACCTGGACCGCTGGGCCGCGCTGCGCCCCTGGGCAGGCCCCTGGGGGCTGTTCGCCGCCCTGCGCGGGTCGGTAGGACCGGACTGGCGGGCGTGGCCTACCGCCCTGCGCGACGGCGATCCGCGCGCCCTCGAGGAGGCGCGGGAGCAGCACCGAGGCCTCATCCACCGCCACCTCGCCCTGCAGTGGCTCTTTGAGCTGCAGTGGGGGCGCCTCCGGGCAGAGGCCCGGCGGAGGGGGGTGGAGCTGTGGGGCGACATGCCGATCTTCGTCAGCGGCGGCTCCTGTGACGCCTGGGCCCACAAGGAGCTCTTCCGCCTCGACGGGCGCGGCTACCCCGAGGTGGTCACAGGGGTCCCGCCCGACGCCTTCTCCCCTGAGGGGCAGCTCTGGGGGCACCCCCACTACCGGGACGAGGCCCACGCCGCCTCCGGTTACCGCTGGTGGGGCGACAGGGTCGAGGGCGTGCTGGCGCTCTGCGATCAGGTGCGGGTGGACCACTTCCGCGGCTTCGCGGGGGTGTGGGAGATCCCCGCCCACGCGCAGCGCGCCACTGAGGGGCACTGGATCGGCGGGATGGGCGCGCCCCTGCTGGAGGCGCTCCGCGATCGGGTGGGGAGCCTCCCCCTGATCGCCGAAGACCTGGGCATCATCACCCCTGAGGTGGAGGCGCTGCGCGACGATTTCGGCCTGCCGGGGATGGCGATCCTCCAGTTCGCCTTCGGCCCTCCGTTCACGCCGGAGCACGCCTACCTGCCCCACAACCACCGCGAGAACCTGGTGGTGTACCCGGGCACCCACGACAACAACACCACGGTGGGCTGGTTCGCGTGGGCGGGCGAGGAGGAGCGCCACTGGGTGCGCCGCTACCTGGGCACGGACGGCGGCGCCATCGCCTGGAACATGCTCCGGGCCGCGTACCTCTCGCCGGCGCGCTACGCGATCCTCACCCTGCAGGACGCCCTGCGGCTGGGCCCCGACGCCAGGATGAACCTGCCGGGGGTCGCGGACGGCAACTGGTCGTGGCGGGTGTCGCGCGAGGCGCTCAACGGGGACGTGGCGGGGGGCCTGCGGGAAGAGGCCTGGATCGCCGCCCGGACCCCGCGGCGCTAGACCCGCGAGGAGTTGGGCGTCCCCCTGCTCCTCGCGCGGTCGGGCGCCAGCCCCATCGGCTGGACAGGCCCGCCTGGGGGGCGACCCGGCGCCCGCCGGGCGCGAGAGCAGATCCTCAGGGTCGAGCACCACCCGCGCCGCGGACGTGACCCGCCGGCGACCCGGCGCCCGCCGGGCGCTAGCGGATCCTCAGGGTGGTGAAGAAGGTGGCGGGGCGTACGGTGGGGATCTCCGGGTCCCGCGAGCAGTTGGCCACCACCCCGATCGAGGTGCCAGAGCCCGACCAGGTCAGCAGCACGCTGGCGTAGTCCAGGGCGTCCGACTGCCAGGAGACGTGGATCGGGGTGTCCATCGACATGGTGGTGTGCCCCTGGATCGAGGTCCAGCCCTCGGGGACCGGCGACTGGTAGGTGTCGGAGCCCCCCTCGTAGCCGGGCCCGTTGAGGGGGACCCAGTTGCTGTGGGTGCAGCGGTAGCCCTCGTCGTTGCCCTGCATCCGGTACTCGAGCCTGGCCGCGTGGTAGGGCACCTCGGTCCACAGGTGGAAGCCCTCGGTGTGGCGGTATCCGACGATGTTGTTGATCAGGTACAGGCCGGGCCTGCCGCTGCTGGTCTCGGGGGCGGCGCCGAGGGTGAGGGACCACTCGTTGTTCGAGACGAAGAAGGCGTCGCGCAGGGCGTCGAGGTCCGCGTCAGGGAGGTTGGCGGTGGCGACCAGGTCGATCCAGCCGCCGCCCTCGGTGTCCATGTCGCACCACACGGTCACGTCGGTGAGGCCGTCCCCGTCGGGGTCGAGGCGGTAGACGCCGCTCGCCGCGATCCCCGCCGCCTGGAGGTCCAGGCAGCTCGCCTGGAGGCAGGCCGCCGCCGGCCCTGCGGTGGGGTCGGTGTCGTCCTGATCCTCGCAGCCGGGCACCGCGTGGGTGGAGAGCACCCCGTCGCCGTCCAGGTCGGTGCCGTCCAGGCCGTCGCAGTCGGTGTCCAGCCCGTCCCCCGCCGGGTCCGCCGCGCCGGGGTGGACGCCCGCGTCGTCGTCGCGGCAGTCGTCGCCGCCGTAGGCGCGCCCGATGAAGCCGTCGCCGTCCACGTCGCGCAGGCCGTTGGTGGCCACCCCGCGCACGTCCACCATGCCGCCGGAGTGGAGCAGCGGCAGGTCATCGGCGGGGTCGACGGTGTAGACCGCCGCGACGCGGTCCCCGATCACCAGGGTGTCATCGCCCCAGGGGGCGGGGGCGAGGCCCACCAGGTCGTGCCCGAGGGCGTGGGTCTGCACCATGCCCCCCAGGCTCAGGTGGTACAGGTACTGGCTGGTGCCGCTCACCCACAGGCCGCCGTCCTCGGCCGGGACCATCACCACCGGCGCGGAGGCGAGGGTGGCGAGGACCGTCCAGGCGTCGGTGGTCGGGTCGTAGGCCCGCACCTGCTTGTCGTCGGCGAAGGTGGTGAACAGGCGCTCGTCGCCCTCCAGGCGGAGGGTGTGCAGCGGGCGCCCGGCGAGCCCCTCGGCGAGGGGGGTGACGGCCGCGGTGTAGGGGTCGATCTCCAGCACCGCGCCGCTCTCTACGGTGAGGAGCAGGGTGTCCGCGGCGAGGTCGTACCACAGCCCGCGCGAACCGCTCACCCCGTCGAGCAGGCTCTCGATCGAGAGGCCGTCGGGCGAGAGGGCGAGCACCCCGTCGTCGATCGCGCTCACGTACAGGGTGCCGTCAGGGCCCACCGCCACGTCCGACAGGGCGCCCAGCCCCGCGGCGCTCCACAGGGCCTCCTTGCTCAAGTAGTCGCGGGCCCAGGCCTCGCCGGTGGTGCGCGAGACGGCGTAGAGCTCCAGGCGCTGGTTCACCCCGTCGCAGGTGTCGTCCACCCCGTTGCCGGGGACCTCGCGCCGGCCCGGGTTGATGGCGGGGTCGTCGTCCACGCAGTCGGTCCCGTCGGCGATGAAGTGGGCGGGAGCCTGGCACTGGGTGCGGGTGATGAACAGGTGCCCGTAGCCGTCGCCGTCCTGGTCGAGGTGCCAGACCGTCTGGTCCACGGCGCCGTCGTCGACGAGCGCGTTGCAGTCCTCGTCCACCCCGTCGCAGTGCTCGGGGGCGCCGGGGTGGACGGTGGCGAGGGCGTCGTCGCAGTCGTCGTCGCAGGCGAGGAAGCCGTCGCCGTCCCCGTCCGCCTCGTCCGCGGGCAGCGGCGCGCCGCAGGCGTTGGCGAGGCCGTCGCACAGCTCGGGCGCGCCGGGGTACACGGCGGGGTTCAGGTCGTCGCAGTCGGTGGCGTCGGCAACATAGGACTCCGGGGCGAGGCAGGCGCGGGTGCCGGCGCCGATCCGCCCGAAGCCATCGCTGTCCGCGTCGAGGTGCCAGGCGGGGGCGTCGGTGGCGCTGGGCTCGTTGATCTCGCCGTCGCAGTCGTTGTCCAGGTCGTCGGTGCAGGTCTCCGCCGCCTCGGGGTGGGCGTCGCCGTGGGCGTCGTCGCAGTCCGTCCCGTCGAGCACCATCCCCTGGGGGGCCTCGCAGGCGGTGGCGCCCACCGGGGGCGCTCCGTAGCCGTCGCCGTCGGCGTCCGCGTGCCAGGGCAGGGCGTCGATGGCGTCCACGTCCGCCTCCCCGTCACAGTCGTTGTCCAGGCCGTCGCAGACCTCCAGCGCGCCGGGGTGGGACGAGGCGGAGGCGTCGTCGCAGTCGTCGTCGCAGGCGAGGAAGCCGTCGCCGTCCGCGTCCTCCTCGTCGGCGGGCAGGGGCGCGTCGCAGTCGTTGGCGAGGCCGTCGCACCGCTGAGGGGCGCCGGGGAAGATGGCGGGGTTCAGGTCGTCGCAGTCGGTGGGATCGGCCAGATAGCCCGCGGGCGCCTCGCACGAGGCGATGGGGAGGGGCGCGCCGCCGAAGCCGTCGCCGTCCGCGTCCGCGTACCAGGGGGGGGCGTCGATCGGGTCCTCGTCGGCGCTCCCGTCACAGTCGTTGTCGATCCCGTCGCAGACCTCGTCCGCGCCAGGGAACACGTCGGCGCGGCTGTCGTCGCACTCCTCGCAGGCGGGCACCCCGTCAGCGTCGGCGTCGGCGTAGCCCACGCTGCCGTCGCAGTTGTAGTCCGCGGGGTCGGCGCAGTCGGTCTCAGGGGCGCCGGGGTGGAAGGCGGCGTCCGCGTCGTCGCAGTCGGTGTCGTTGGCCACGTAGCCCGCGGGCACCGAGCAGGCGTCGAGGGTGGTGGTGGCGTCGCCGTAGCCGTCTCCATCCGCGTCGGCGTAGTAGGGGCTGGCGTCCACCGCGCTGTTGTCCACCTCCCCATCGCAGTCGTTGTCCACCCCGTCGCAGACCTCCTCGGCGCCAGGGTGGGCGGCGGCGTCCAGGTCGTCGCAGTCCAGGTCGGCGGTGGTGCCGTCCCCGTCCAGGTCGACCGGGTCTTCCTTGCGGCAGGCGAGGAGCGAGAGGGCGAGCAGGGCGCTGAGGGCGAGGCGGTGCATGGGGTCTCCTTGGGCTGTCGATTCCGATCTTGCGGCGTTGCTGGCGACGTATAAACCCGCAGCACCCCGCTGTCTACCCCCAGCCCAGGCCGCCATTCTCGTCGGGCGCGGAGGCCGCGCGCTAGGCCCGTCTGCGGCGCCGCGCAGAGGCACCCAGGGGGGCACCGGGGGGGCCTCCAGCGGGCTCGGTGGTACGCTCGACATGGGGATCAACCGCGTCAGGGCGGTGCGCCGCCTGCGCGTCGGCGGGCTCCCGCGAGGCGCGTCGCCTGCCGCGCGGTCGATGCATCGGTCGGACGGGAGGACGGGGCCACGGCCTGAGCCCCTCGTAAACAGTCCCAGCGATGCGCTACCTCTCCCAAAACGCTGGTTCGTTCGTAGCGCATCGGGACGAAAATTGGCGTTCTCCCGTGGTGCCGGCGGCCCTGCCACTCGTAAAGGGGGTTCTTACCAGTGGCTCAATCTTCCAGGCTGTGAACGGGCGCCGAGTCGCCAGGCAGGTCGGCGTTTGGCCCCCGTTCCATAGGGAAGAAGCGGATTTGTGTCCGCGACGAGCGGGGGACAAGGCCCCCCGTCGAGAGGCCAGCGGATCGGTGCCCGCGCTGGCCGTCGGCTGCGCCCCCAAAGGCGCCTCCGCCCGCCTGACACCGAGGCCCTCGGCCTCGCTCATGGGGGAGACACGGCGCGCTACCCTCGGCTCTGCGCCCAGGCTCGCGCCAGGTGGGCGCGCCAGGCCGCGAGCTGAGGCAGCGCGCCCTGCTTGGTCAGCAGCCCCTCGTCGAGCCCGCAGGTGGAGCTCCAGGGGTCCAACTCTCCCAGCAGGCCGCTGGCCATGTGCAGGGCGTCCACCAGCTCAAATCGGTGCGGCCCCAGCTCGCTCGGGCGGTCCTTGTGGCGCACCGCGCGGACCACCGGCGCGGGCAGGCCCCAGCTCCGGATCAGCGCCGCGGCGACCCGAGCAGACGACGCCCCGAACTCCCGCTCCTCGCTCAACGCCAGCGGGGTAGGCTGCTCGATCAGCGGCAGGTAGCGCCCAGGGTGGTGCGAGAGCAGCAGCATCTGGCCTAGCCCCTGCAGGGTCCCCGCGGTGTAGGCTGCCTCCTTCATCCTGACGGGGGCGAGCTGCTGGGCGAGCTCGCCCAGGTGTCGGGAGAGCTGCTGGCTGTGCCGCAGGCCCGCGGTGTTCCCGTCGGCGTCCATCAGCAGGGCGAATTCCACGCTGAGGACCAGCGCCTCCAGCCGCTGGACTCCCAGGCGCTGGATCGCCTGCTCAAGGGTCTCCACCGGGGTCACCCGCCCGAAGAGGGCGGTGTTGGCCATCTGGAGCACCCGCCCGGTGATCACCGCGTCACGCAGGATCACCCTGGCGACCGACTGGGTGTGCGAGGCGGTGCTGCGCAGGTTGCGGTGGAGGGCGGTCCAGGTCTCTGGGGCAGGGGGTAGCCGCCCGGAGAGGTGGCGGAGCAGCGCCTCGTCGCTCCCGAAGGCGGTGGTCCGCGCCTTCCGGAGGGCACGAACCAAGTGGTCGGGGGAGCAGGGGATAGGGACCGCCTCGTGGACGTCGCGGAGCCGCGGCAGGTCCTCGGCGAGGGTCTGGGGGGTGGTGAGCAGCACCCTGGCGACGCCGCACTGCTCTGTCCGCAGGGTGGCGAACACCCGCGCGAGGTCGGCGGAGGCAGCGCAGACGTCGATGGCGCCGGTCTTGCAGCGGGCGAAGGCCTCCGCCTCCGTCTCCGCGAACGAGAGCTCCCAGCTCGGCGCGCCCGCGCGGAGCAAGTAGAAGATCAGGGTGCGGAGGTCCGCGCCCGGCTCGAGGAGTAGCACGTGCATGCACCAGCTACGGTCGGCCCATCACCGCCACACTGAACCCCTGGGGCAAGAGAAAGCCGCATCCCGAGGGGGCGCGACCCCCGGCCGCGCCGCGCGGGGGGGCGAGCGGGGGGCGCCCTGTCCGCGGGGGGGCGCTTTCCGCGGGGCAGCGGCCCGGTCCCGCGTGTCGGGGGAAGGTTGCCTTGGAGAAAGCGAGGCTCTCCGCGGTACGCACCGCTCCCCTCCGGGGCCTTCGGCCGGCGTGGCGTGGGACCATCGCCTGCGTTCCGCCGCCCATCCCGCCCCCGGGGTAGCGCCGGAGGTGAGGGGGGAGTATCCTCTGGGCCTCTCTGGAGGTGAGCGTTGTGGGTCTTTCTCCCTGTCCTCCTCGGTTGCTCCGAGCCGATCTCCCTGCCCTCTACCACGCCGGCCCCAGAGACGGTGGCGGTGGGCGAGAAGCTGGAGGTGCGCGAGAAGCGCCCGCTCTGGCAGAGCAAGGAGCCCGGCCCTCCCCCCCCGGAGGTGGCGCTCAGCGCGGGGCAGTGCAACGATTTCGTCGACGGGGGCCCGGTCAAGGGGCCGGACTGTGTCACCGACCAGATCGCGTGCGGCCAGACCGTCATCGGTCACACCAGGGGCGGAGTGGACCGCTTTGACACCCACTTCTGGGAGAAGAAGCAGTGCTGGCCGGGAACGGTCAACCACAACACGGGGGACGAGCGGGTCTACCGCCTCAACCTCCCCGACGGCAAGATCATGGCGACCGCGACCCTCGACACGCCGTGCGCCGACCTCGACCTCATGGGCTTCCGCTGGACCGGCGACACCTGCCCCACGGTGGAGCACGCGGTCAACCAGTGCGAGAGCATGCGAAAGCCCGGCAAGACCCGCGAGAAGATCCACATGGTCTCGGATCGGGCCAGCCAGTGGTTCCTCGTGGTAGAGGGCGCTGACGATCAGGAAGGCGCCTTCGCCATCACCGTCCAGTGTGGACCCTGGTACTAGGAGCAGCGCGATGTTGTGGATGTTGTTGAGCCTCCTCGCCTGCTCAGGCAGGCCCGCCGCGACCCCTGTGCCCACCAGCCAGCCGCCCCCTCCTGCCCAGGTCGGGACGGTGACCGCAGCGCACACCGCGCCCGCGGTGCCCGCCCCTGTCAGCGCGCCTCCCCCCTCGGATGACGGCGGGGCCCTCTCGTGTCGTGACGCGAGCGGGGGGCCGGTGAGCGGCCCCGACTGCGTCACCGCCACGATCTCATGCGGTGACACGGTGCGCGGCAACACGCGCGGCGGCACCCAGCGCTTCGACACCCAGTTCTACGAGAAGAAGCACTGCTGGCCCGGCACGGTCAACAAGGACGGCGGTGACGAGCGGGTGTACCGTCTCACCCTCCCGCGCGCGCGCCTGAAGGCGACCGTCACGCTCAACACTCCCTGCGCCGATCTGGACGTGATGGCCTTCCCGTGGACCGGGGACACCTGCCCCTCGGTGGACCACAACGTCCTGCGCTGCGAGTGCATGCGCAAGGAGGGGCGGCAGAGCGAGACCCTGCAGCTCGTCTCTCAGAACACCGACACCTGGTACATCGTGGTGGAGGGGCGCGACGCTGAGGAGGGCGCCTTCGAGCTGAGCGTGGCCTGCGGCGAGTGGTACTGAGACCCTGGGGCGGAGGAGCCCTCCTCGGCAGCCACAGCCCGCCCAATGCACCGTGGGCCCGGCGCTCGTCGGGCAGCCTGCGCGCGGCCGCTGTCGACAGCTCGCCCGCGTCCACCGAGGGCCCGGCGCTCGGGGGAGGCGGGCCTCGCTCCATCGGCCAGCCACGCCACGGGGGGCGCCGCGTCACGCGGTCTGGGCGGCCGAGGAGAGGAGGGAGGGCGCAGGCGTAACCCCCCCCTGCGTCCAGACCCACCGACGAGGCCCTCCGGGGGGCGCGGCAGCCCGACCCGATCCTGCCGCGTGGGGTGGGGTGTCAGGCGCCTCCTGAGAGGGGGGGGGCGTCCGCGTCGCTGGGAGCGGCTCGGCGCCGCCGCTCCGTCGGGGGCGCGCACCCCGGCGCGTCGCGCGGGTGGCCGCGCGGCCCCGCGCGTCGGTGGGGCCCAGCCTCAGGGGCGGTGCTCCCCCCTGGGGGCCAGGCGCAGCGGGCCTGGCCCCATGCGTGGTTCACCGGCCGTACAGCAGCACCTGGGTGGTGTCGGTGTTGCAGCCACTGTCGGCGGTGTCGCAGTCCCAGTCCATCGCGTGGGTGTTGCTGGCGTTGCCGTAGCCCGCGCCGAGCCCGAAGTTGTTGTCGAGGTAGGTGGTGAACACCATGGTGGTGAGCATGGAGTTGTCGTCCCCGCTGACGGTGTAGCCGCCGACGGTGGTGGAGCCGCCGTTGGTGTCCATGCAGCGGAAGCGCAGGGTGCTGTCGGTGCGGTCCGGGGTCGTCCCGCCGGTGGCCCAGGGGCCGGCCACGGTGGTGGTGGAGCAGGACATGGCGCAGGTGCTGGACGACACCGAGTTGCGTCGGAAGGCCCACTGCAGGGTGTTGTCGTTGAGGCAGCCGGGGTTGGTCTGCACCCACACCGTGTTGGGGTACGAGACGATCATCACCTCGTCCACCGGGAGCTGGGACCACGCGGCGCTCTTGGCGTCGGCGTTGATCGAGGGGTCCGCGGGGATGCCCAGGGTGGTGGTGGTGAGCCAGGTGTCGGAGAACGCGGTCCAGTGCTTGCTGGAGTCGCCGTTGGTGAACACCCCCATCAGGGTCCACCCGCCGTTAGAGAGGCTCATGTCGCACCAAGCCTCGAAGGCGCCGACGCCGTCCCCCTGCGGGTCGAGCCAGTAGACCCCGTTGGTGGCTGAGTCGAGGCTCTGGTAGGCGTCGTCGCAGGAGATCGCGGCGCAGGCAGCCTCCTCCCCCAGCACATCCTCGGGGTTGTCCACCACCTCGTCGCAGTCGTTGTCGACGCCGTCGCAGAGCTCGTCCTGCGCCGGCGAGATGGCGGGGTCGTCGTCGTCACAGTCGTCGTCATTGCTCACGTAGCCGCCAGGCTGGGCGCAGGAGGTCTGGGTGAAGCGCGGGTTGCCGTAGAGGTCCCCGTCGTAGTCCAGGTACCAGGTGGGGGGGGCCGGTGTGTCCAGGTCCACGACGCTGTTGCAGTTGTTGTCGACGCCGTCGCACACCTCCGCCGCGCCCGGGTAGGCGGCGGGGTTGTCGTCGTCGCAGTCCCCCGAGAGCGCCTTCCACCCCGCTCCAGAGGCGCCCCCATCGGGATCTTCGCAGGCCTTGGTGGTGTCGTAGGTGTCGCCGTAGCCGTCGCCGTCCGTGTCCATGTACCAGGTGCTGGCGTCCAGGGCGGCCACGTCCACCAGGGTGTCGCAGTCGTTGTCCAGGCCGTCACAGACCTCCACCCTGCCCGGGGCGCGGAGCCCGGTGGTGTCGTCGCAGTCGTCGTCGTTGCGCGCCGTGCCGGCGGGCTGGGCGCAGGCCTCGGTGGGGGCCGCGGGGTCGCCGTAGCGATCGCCGTCCGTGTCCGCGTAGTAGGTGAGGGCGTCTACCGCGCCGCCGTCCACGTCCCCGTCGCAGTCGTTGTCCAGGCTGTCGCAGACCTCAGTGGCGCCCACGTGCACCGAGCGGTGGGCATCAGCGCCCTCGCAGGCGTCGAGGGCGTTGGCGACGTAGCCCGGGGGCTGCGCGCAGGCTGCCTGGGAGGTGAAGGCGTCGCCAAAGCCGTCCCCGTCTGCGTCCGCGTACCAGGTCGCCGCGTCGGTCGGGCTGTCGTCTACCAGGGTGTTGCAGTCGTTGTCCTTGCCGTCGCAGCGCTCCTCGGCGCCCGGGTAGGAGACGGCGGAGAGGTCGTCGCAGTCGGTGCTGTTCGAGAGGTAGCCGGCGGGCGCCTCGCAGGCCTTGACCGTGAAGCGGGTGCCGCCGAAGCCGTCGTTGTCCGAGTCCGCGTACCAGGTGGGGGCGTCCGCCACGTCCTCGTCCACCAGGGTGTCGCAGTCGTCATCCACCAGGTTGCAGGACTCCGCCGCTCTGGGGTGGGTGGTCGCGGTGAGGTCGTCGCAGTCGGTCTTGTCGCTGACATAGCCCGCGGGGGCGGCGCAGGCCTTGGCCGTGACCAGCGGGTCGCCGTAGCGGTCCCCGTCCGCGTCCGCGTACCAGAGCGGCGCGTCCACCGCGGCGTCCTCGTCCCACTCGATCCGATCCCATCAAAAACCAGTTTATACCTACATTATTCACGCACTGCACACCAAACACCCCGCTCGCCCCCCCATCC
>JAFGVK010000068.1 GCA_016938035.1 Deltaproteobacteria bacterium
ACCTTGGGGTCGAGGTCGGGGACCTGGAGGTGACAGGCCTCGGAGAGGCGGAGCCCGGTGGCGTAGAGGAGCGAGAAGAAGGGGCGGTCGAAGGAGGGGTCGGCGGCGTCGAGGAGGAGCTGGACCTCCTGGCGGGTGAGGGCCGGCAGGGACGGGTGGTTGGGCACACGGGGCGCGGGGACGCCCTCCATGACGTCCTCCCTGCGGAGGGTGACGGTGAAGAAGAAGTGGAGCGCGGCCCAATTGGTGCGGCGGGTGGAGGGGGCGAGGCCGCGCGCCTTGAGGTGGAGCAGGTACGCGCGGACGTGGTCCCGACCCTCGGCGCCCGGGGGGGCTGCTGGCCCTGGCCCGCGGGACCCGGCGGGTGAGCACCTGAACAGGGACGTGCCTCCCTGCGTTCCGTAGGATGCCCCGCGCCCCTCATCATTTTGACCGCGCGAATCGGGCGAGCGGAAGATAGGATCTCCCCTCACGCAACCCCGGAACCAGCATGCGCGCGCTGCCCCTCCTCCTCTCTCTCACCGCCTGTGGGCCCTCCAACCTGATCTCGGAGTGCCCCAAGGCGGACACCGCGGAGCCGGACTGCTCCTGTGAGGACAGCGCTCCTGTCGAAGAGATCGACCCTGTGTGGGACGGGGCGCTGCTGAGGGTGAGCGCCCCGCAGAGCGGCTCCTTCCTGCCGATGGAGAGCGCCGGGCACTTCGAGGCAGAGGTACGAGACGCAGCGGGGAACCCGCTGGTGTGGGACGACATCGCCTGGTCCTCGAGCGCCGATCCCAGCTGGGGCCCGGTGGGGGCCTCCTTTGACGACGCCACCCTGGGCGTAGGGCGCCACGACGTCTACGCGACGACCCGCCTCCCCAACGGCGATCGGCTGGGGTGGACGGTGGGCGGGGTGCTGGTGCAGAGCCTCTACGCCGGCACCTACACCGGCACCATCTACGTGGAGCTGACGGTGCAGAACAACGGGACGCCCTACACCTCCTCCTGTGCGGGCGCCACCACCATCATCGTCGACATGGAGGGCCACGCCATCGCGGGTGACTCCACCTGCCTGGTGTCGCTGATGGGCGCCGATCTTCAGCTCTCGCTGCTGGTGGACGCCAGCAACGACGCGGGCGCAGTGGACGGCGAGGTGGCGCTGGACCTGGGCTTCTACCAGGCGGGGCTGCCGGCTACCGGCACCCTGAGCGAGGGCGGCGAGCTGCTGGTGGACTTCAGCGGAGACGCCCTTGGCTACGCGCAGGTGGCGGGGAAGGTGGACGCCACGCGCATCAGCAGGGACACAGCGCTCAGCGCGCGCTAGGACCTTGACGCCCCTCGCCGGGGCGAGGAGAGCACCATGTGGCTGATCTGCCTGCTGGCCTGCGTCCCAGCGGAGTCCACCGGGGACACCGTCGACACCGGGGACACCGTCGACACCGTCGACACGGCGGTGCCGGACGACACGGGCCTCACCCCGAGAGAGAGCCGCTGCACCCACAGCCCCGCGCTGGTGCAGTGCGCCCACGAGACCGTCACCCTGGAGGTGGCTGGGCTGTCGCGGCGCCTCCACTACCAGGTGCCGCTGGGCGCGCCTCCCGCGGGGGGGTGGCCGACGGTGATCTTCTGGCAGGGCTCCCTGGTCAGCGCCGCCAAGGCGTGGGACGCGACGCCGAGCGAGCGCTTCGGCGGCTGGAACGAGGCCCTGCTGCTTGCCTCGCTGCTGGACGCTGGGTTCGCGGTGCTGGCGCCGGAGGCGCAGGGGGAGGGGAGCACCTGGTGGGACACCAACATCCCCCCCTTCGCCACCGCCTGGGAGAGCTCACCGGATCACGCGCTGGTGCTGGCGCTGCTCGCGGGGATCGACGCGGACAGGTGGGGCCCGCTGGACCCAGGGCGGCTGTACGCCACCGGGCTCTCCAGCGGGGGCTACATGACCAGCCGCATGGCCCTGTCCTATCCGGGGCGCTTTCGCGCGCTGGCCATAGAGAGCGCGGGGTGGGCCACCTGCGGCAGCGCCGGCTGCCTGATGCCCGCTGCGCTCCCCGCGGGCCACCCGCCGACCCTCCTGCTTCACGGGCAGCTCGACACGGTGGTGCCGGTGTGGCAGGCGTCTGTGTACGACAGCGCCCTAGCGCGCGACGAGGTGGAGCACGCGCTGGTCCTCGACGCGTGGGCGGGCCACGGGTGGATCGACGCGGCCCCCGCTGCGGTGAGCGCGTGGTTTGAGGCGCACTGATCGCGGCCTCCGCCGGGGCAGGGGACGCTGAGGCGCGGGCTCGCTGTGTTGGGGCCGCGCAGCGGGACGCTCAGAGCTCCCCGCGCAGCAGCCCGGTGAGGGACAGCACGTCGCCGTAGTCCACGTCCTTCACCTTGAGGTCCAGCGCGGCGGCCCCACCGTGCTGCCCGGCGATCACCCGCCCCCCGCCGATGAACAGCGAGGTGGGGACCTCCTGCCGGTCCACAAACCACACCGCGGTCGCGAGGGCGTCCGGGGTGCTGGGGAGCTGGAGCAGCAGCGAGTAGGTGACGACGGTGTCTCCCGCGTTCTCGTGTGCAGACAGCCCGTAGCCGACCAGCCAGACCACGGCGCTGTCGCCTGCGGTGAGCGCCGGGGTGAGCGCGGTGCTCACCTCGTCGCGCTGCACGGTGGTGTCTTGGACGATGGCCTTGTCGGACCAGCGCTTCACCACCTGCAGAGAGACGGACTCGGCGGGGCGCCCCTCGGTCTCCACCCTCACCTCGGCGAGGTGGGATGGGGTGGGGGGGAGGGAGGCTGCGGAGGCGCTCATCATCACGCTCACGAAGAGAGAGGGGAGCATTACTGCTTGGTGTTGGGACGGAAGAAGCGGATCTTTCCGCCGTCCCCGTAGCCGCCGACTACGTCCGAGGTGCCCTTCTTGACGATGGAGGTGTGGGCCCCCTCGTCGGCCCTATCGGAGGAGGCGCCGATGATGTCGTACTCTACCTGCTCAGTGCCATCGCCGAGGTCGGTGACCACCGGGAAGTTCGAGAGCACCGCGTTGTGCGACTCGTTGGACCTGGTGCCACCGAAGCGCTGGAAGGCGTCGCCCGGCATGGCCTTGTTGTAGAGCACCTCGTCAAAGCCCCCGGACTCCTGGAGCTTGCCGGCGAGCTGATAGTGCTTGTTGGCCTTGAGATCAGGCTTGTAGCCGGCCTGGAAGACCACGTCGTGGAGGAAGAGCGAGCACTTCCAGAAGTCCGCCACCCAGAAGACCTTGTACTCCTTCTGGCCCCCGACGTCCTTGCTGCGGGACTCCTTGGCGCCGGCCACGTCCTTGTTGTGGGTGTAGAACCAGCCGCCGTCCACGCCCTGGGTGCCGTAGGCCTCTCCGACCTCTCCAGAGGAGCGGAGGCGGGCGGCGTCCATCATCTTGACGTTGGGGCCCTGGGCGAGCTGACCGTAGAGCTCGACCGCGGCGTCGTAGTCGCCGGTCTTCTGGCGGGCCTGGGCGAAGAGGATCTCCTGGGCGGAGGGGATGTAGACCTCCACGCCCACGTCGAGGGACACCGGGCCGCTCATCGCGTCCTTGACCCCGACGTTGACCTCTTCCACGTGCTGGTTGAAGGCCTGGAGGTACTCAGGCCTCATCCCGTGGCCCTGGGCGATCGCGGTCCAGGGGTCGTCCTGGGACATGTCCTCGCCGGTGATCTTGTAGGTGGAGCCGCCCTGCAGCGCGACCTTCTCCAGGTCGCTGGCCTTCTGGAACGGGCTGGCGGGCGCCTTGAGGATCTGCTCGGGCTCAGCCTCCATGACGTTCTGGGGCCCGCCGGTCTGCGCCGCGATCTCCTGCACCGCGCTGTCGACGTCGGTGCCCATGTCCAGGTCGGAGTCCACCGACGCGAAGAGGTCATCCGCCTCGGAGGTGGCCGCCGCGGGCGCCTGCTCCTGGGCCGCGTTGAGGGTTGGGGTCTCGCGCTCGCGGTCGAACAGGCCCGTGAACCAGCTCCAGGCGCGGTCGAGGATGTTGTTCTCCTCCTCTGCCTGGGGGCTCTGAGTCGCCTGCTGCTGCTGTTCGCGGCGCTGGTCCTGGGGACGGATGTATTCCTGAGATGACATGGGCGTTCTCCAGAGGAGGGGAGTGCAGAGCGCTATCGCCTCCCATTATGTCCGAACCCCTCGCGCTGTCCACCTCATTGAGGCGCTTTGCCGCCTTCAAGGTCGGTCCTGAGCGGCGGCCAGCGGTCGGTCCAGCCGCTCCTGTCGAGCAAGGCGGCGGTGGCCGGATCGAGCACCTCGGCTGCCCGCGCGGGCTGCCCAACCTGCCGCAGGGCGGCGGCGAGGATCCCTCGAAAGAGCGCGCCGCTCTCTGCGGTGAGCAGGCGCTCGCCCAGTTCGGTGGCCTGTGAGGGCCCCTCAGCCTGCCAGACCAGCAGCAGGCGCACAGTGTCCAGCTCGCCCTGCACCGCCGGCCCGCCCGCCGCCCTGGCGCTGTCGCTGAAGGCCAGCGCCTCGGCTGCGCGCCCGTCCAGCGCACAGAGCAGGCCCCTGGCCGACAGGGCGAAGGCGGCGACGACTCCGCCCTGTGGCCTCGCGAGCCAGGACTCCGCCTCGGCGTAGCGCCCGTGCTCCAGCGCGTGGAGACCCAGGGCGAGGGCCGCCTGATCTCGCTGCGAGCGGGGCGTGACCCCTCCCCCGGCGAGGGCGCGGAGCGCGGCGAGGGCGGGGGCCTCCTGCCCTCGGCCGAGCCAGATCAGCGCCCGCTTGAGCTGTCGGGAGGCGGAGGAGGCGCGCAGGCCCGCAGCGAACCCCGCGAGCGCCGCCCCGCCCCCTGCCCACGCCGCCGCCGCCCCCGGGGAGGCGCCGCCGCCCGAGAGGGCGAGCGCCCCAGCGGCGCCCGCGAGGCCGCCTGTTGCGCCCCAGCGGGCGATCTCCAGCAGCAGGTTCAGGCGCGGAGAGCGGTCTGCCCGGCTCACTAGGGCTCCCAGAGCGAGAGCGGCCCCAGCCCGCTGTGCAGGGTGCGCGCGTGCAGCGGGAGGTCCCCGCCCAGCAGCGCCTCGGCGTATCCGAGCGAGGTGGCGTTCATCGGCGGGGGAAGCGGCGCTGCCGCGATCCAGCGCTGCTGGACCTCCCACGGAGCCGCGGCCCACCGGGATTTCACGTCCTCCCAGAAGGCGCCCATCCCCACCAGCAGCAGCCGATCCTCGGGAGGTGCCGCGTCCCACGCCTCCTGCAGGCGCCGGTACACCATCACCCTGTCCGCGACCGAGAGCCGCAGGGTGCCACCGCCCTGCACCTCGCGGCACAGGGAGGCGTAGAAGATCCAGCCCTCGATGTCCATCTCCGAGAGCACGAGCTGCTGCGCGTCGTCCTGTGCCCAGGGGGCGGCGGCCAGCCGGACCACCACCCTCACGTCGGGATCGGCGCCGAGCGGGCCCTCGCCGTGCAGCGCCTCCCAGAGGGCGTGAGAACGGGAGGCCGCGGCCTCCAGCCCCTGCTCCTCCGCTAGCGCCTCCCGGGCGGCGCGGGCCTGGGCCAGGCGCTGCTCCCAGGCCGCTGGCTCCCGGCTCCACGCGGCGGTGAGCGCCGCGCGCAGGTCCCGTGACTGTGCCGCGGTGAGGCGGCGCGCCGCGAGCTGCTCTACGGCGCGCTGAGCCTCGCCGGCCTCAGCGCAGGTGAGCGTCGCGTCCCCCGCCTGTGCCAGGGCGGCGGTGGGCGTCGCCGCGCAGTCCACCCCGCCGCACGCGGCTAGGAGCGCCAGCCACACCATCAGCCTCCTACGACCCAGTAGGGGCTCCCCGCGAGGTGCTGCTTGAGCTGTGCCGCCTCCTCGGTGGTGATCTCGAAGGTGCGCGGCTGGCCGGTCTGGGGATCCATCTGGGTGGCGAACCACCGCTTGCCGCTCTTGGTCCTGTGCAGCGCGAGGCCTCGGGGATCCTCGTAGACCGGGATCAGATCGGAGTAGCTGAGCTTGTCGTCTGGGGGGTCCTCGTCGACCTGCTCGGCAGGGGGCTCCTCCTCCACCGGCGGCGCGGGAGGGGGGGTGAGCGCCTCGAGCACCTCGTCGACCTCCCAGCGCAGCTCCAGGCTCAGGCTCTTGCGCGCCTCCTCGAGCAGGGCGACGACCCCCGCCCGATCCTCTGCGCTCAACGCGGCGGTCTGGATGGCGTCCTTCACGGCCTCGCGGTCCTTCCAGGGGACGGCCCTGAGTCTGTCGACTAGGCTGAGGATCTGCTCGCGTTGCTCTGCTTGCATGGACGGTGCCTCCTGAGGTGGGGTCCACCTATTCACCGTGTGGGTCCTCGTCACCCTCGCCCGCTAGTGACGGGGCGCTCCGCCTGTGAGAGGCTATGGGGCCTGTGGAGGCTCGATGAACTTCCTCGAACTGTTCTCCGATGAGCACCGAGAGCGCTTTCTTGCCGCTGGCGCAGTGTCTGGCGTGGAGCGCGGGGGCTACCTGATCCGCAGGGGTGAGCCAGGTGGCGACGTGTACCTGCTGGAGGAGGGCACGCTGGAGGTGGTGGACACGCGCACCACGCCCGAGGTGATCCTCGCGGTGCTGGAGCCTGGGGCTGTGGTGGGCGAGATGTCTTTTTTGGACGACGCGCCGCGCTCGGCGGACGTCCGGGCCTCGTCGATGGTGAAGGTGAGGCGGTGGGTGCAGGCGGATCTGCAGGCGATCCTCGACCGCGACGCGTCCCTGGCCGCGGAATTCTACAAGAGCGTGGCCTCCATGGCGGCCCACCGGAACCGGAGGATCACCTCCAACGCGGTGAGCGGAGCGCTGACCTCGGTGGCGGGCAGCTCGTCGACGGGGGTCGGGCGGGTCCGGCAAGAGGCGAAGGCGGTCGCAGATCAGGTGAAGGAGGGGCTGCTTGCGGCGGACACCGCCCTGCGCTTCAACGCCTCGGACCCCCTCGCGCGGCAGCAGGTGCGGCTGGTGATGGATCGCTTTCAGGACCAGGTGCGCGAGCTCTTCCTCGCCCACTCGGACTCCGAGGTCGCCAAGGAGGGCGCACGGCTGCTCCGCCGAGAGGTGCACCCCTACCTCGTGCGCTCTTCCCTCGCAGAGCGCTGCATTCGCCGCTCGCTGGGGCACGCTGGAACCGCGGAGGTGCTGGCCCACATCTTCGTGGACAGCGCCGCAGGTGATGGCCTTGTGGGGGAGCTGCTCGACCGCTGGTTCCTCGACCGCCCCATGTTTCGCGCGCTCAAGGACGTCCGCCTCCCCTTCGTGAAGGCGGTGCTCCCACGGCTCCCCACCTACAGGAAGCGCCATGTGCTCTTGATCAACGCCGGCACAGGGTCGATCGTCGCCCTGCTCAACCCGGCGCTGGCGCAGCCCCCCACGGTGTTCACGGTCATGGATCAGAGCCGCGACGCCCTGGTGTTCGTAGACTCGGGGATCACGGTGAGGCCGCGCTCGGTGGAGCTCCGCACGGTGCAGGAGAACCTCGCGGCCTTCGCCAGGGGGCGCTCGACCCAGAAGCTCTCTCGCCAAGACGCGGTGCTCATGCACGGCCTCCTGGAGTACCTGCCCGACCGGCTGGTGGTGAGCATGCTCAGGCACATCAGGGAGTACCTCACGGACGAGGGGGTGGTGGTGATCTCCACCGTGGGCCCCAGCGAGGACCACTCGCTCCTCGATCGCCTGCTGTCCTGGCCTACGGTGCGGAGGACCGGGGACCACCTGGCCGTGCTGTTCGGCGCCGCCGGGTTCGCGGTCGCCGACGCGCCCGCCCTGCCGGAGCCACAGCTGCTCTTTGTCCTGACTCCTCGATAGTCAAACTAGGACGGACCCTCTTGTCTGGGGCCGTTGCCCCGGCATCGGCCACGGAATAAGAATGGGCCCTCCCGTATTCTCACCTCAGTGGAGTTCTTCGATGATCCTGAAGCCCCTCGCTTGGACCGCGATGCTCGCGCTCCTGGGATGTTCCACCCCCGCCCCCGAGCAGGCTGAAAACGCCACTCCGGCCGCTGAGGTTGTCCCCACCACGCCCGCAGAGCTGCCCCCTCCTCCGCCGTTCAACCCAGGCGCAACAGACTCTGGCGCGAACATCGCGCTGGTCCCCTCTCCCGTGGAGACTCAGCGCGCTCTTGAGGCCGCGGGTATCGAGACTCAGCTCGCGGATCTGATCCCCTCCCGCGCGATGGACTTCACCAAGGCGGACGTGGACAACGCCGCGGTCCGCACCGGCGTCATCACCGCCGACATGCTGCTCACCGTGAAGACGGCCGAGACCGCGAAGCTGGTCGAGCACCTCGGCAAGATCAAGGAAGGCATGGATCAGCTCGGCGGCGGCGCGGACATCGGCGCCACGATCGTCGACATCCAGGATCGCATCAAGGGCGAGGCCATCACCCGCGACGAGCTGCTCAAGGAGCTCGACGAGCTGGTCGGCGCCATCATCCCAGAGCTGGAGTTCAACGGCAACGACCGCGTGGTCCCGCTGATCCAGGCGGGCTCCTGGCTCGAGGGCGCCAACCTGGTCGCCAAGGCGGTCAAGCAGTCCGGCGAGTCGTCCAAGGCGGACTCCCTCCTGAAGCAGCCCGCGGTGGTCAACTACTTCATCGGCTACATCAAGGAAGAGGGCTCCGACAAGGCGCCCCCGGCGGTGACGCAGAAGCTCGAGGCCTCTCTGCATGTCCTCAAGGGACTTGCCGAGAAGTCCGATCCTCTCACCATGGAGGACATCGATCAGGTCATCCAGACGACCAACGACGTCCTCGCTCTGCTTTAAGTGCTGGAGGATCTCTTGACCCGCTTCCTCTCCCTCCTCGTCCTCGGACTGACCCTCTCCTCCTCGGCGCTCGCTGACGAGGAGGGCGCAGAGACCTGCGTTCGCACCAAGGTGTGGGACGGGTACGCCGATGGGTGGGGCATCAGAACGCTGACCTCCACCACCCTGGCACCCAACGCCACCCGCAACTACCTGGTCACCCTCTACAAGGGCAACGAGTACCAGATCACCACCTGCGGGGACGAGGGCGTCCAGAACCTCGACGTGCTGCTCTACGATTTGAACGGGAACGTCGTGCTCCGAGATGACACCGCGGATCGGGAGCCCAAGCTCTACTTCCAGCCCACCGAGACCAGCACCTACTACATCGTGCTCCACGCGCGCGAGCTCAAGACCGGCGCCACGGGAGCAGGGGTCTCCATGGCGGTCGTGTACCGGTAGCGGGCGGTGCTCTCTGCACAGCTTGAGGAGCGCTTCGTCTCGGCGCTAGGCGCCGTCAACCTGGCGGGGAGGGAGGAGTCCGTTCGCTTCGGCGTGGACTTCACCAGGCTCCTCGCGCGCATCGTCCCCGACGAGGTCTCGGCGGAGGCCAGGGCGGCGATGTCCGCGTCGGTGGCGGCGCGCTGTCAGCTGAGCGGGGACGAGATCCAGCGGCTCCTCGACCTCTGCCTCGCGCCGGAGGTGCGGGCCGCGATCGACGACAGCGACCTCCGCGCCTTCGGCGCCAGGTTCGGCCACGCCGAGGAGGAGGCCCTGCGGGCGGCGGTGGCCGAGGAGATGGACCTCCCCGCCTTCTCGGAGCGGTACGGGTCGGAGGAGGCGCTGCTGCTCCTCGACTCGCTGTTCGCCGTGTGCGCGGTGGATGGGGTGATCGACCCGCAGGAGATCTCGCGTCTCACCCACGCGGCGCAGGCCCTGGGGATCGACGAGATGCTGGTGGGGGCGCTCTTCCGCAAGCACGACGTGCGGCACGCCACAGGGGAATTCACCTTTCAGCTGGACAAGGAGCGCTACATCATCGGCCGCGGCGACGTGGCGGACGTGCGGCTCCCCGACCCTCAGGTGGCGATTCGCCACGCGGAGCTGATCCGCTCAGGGGACGAGTGGCGGATCGTGGACCTTCGCTCTGGGCGCCCCACCCTGCTCAACGGGGTGGCGGTCCAGTCGGCGCCCTTCCGCGCGGGCGAACAGCTCCGGGTGGGGCCCTACACCCTGCGCATGGACTCCAGCGAGGCCATCCTGACGGTGTTCGGCACCGGCGCCTTCTCTGCGCTGTCGGTTCGCAACCTGTCGCGAAAGATCGGCGACATCTCGCTGTTGGACGAGGTGAGCTTTACCGTCTTCTCCGGCGAGGTCATCGCGGTGGTGGGGCCCTCGGGGGCGGGCAAGACCACCCTGCTCAACGCCATCGCGGGGATCGCCCTGGCGGACTCAGGCGACGTGCTCCTCGACGGTGAGAATTTCCACTCCCTCCTCGCCAGCGACAGGTCCATCGTGGGGATCGTCCCGCAGGACGACGTGGTGCACGCGGAGCTGACGGTGGAGGAGAGCCTCTACTACTCGGGGAGGCTGCGGTTTCGCGCTGACGTGGGCAAGGCGGAGATCCAGGACGCAGTGGACCGGGTGCTGCGGGAGCTCGACATCGAGCACATCCGCAATTCGCGCATCGGCGACGCGGTGCGCCGCGGGGTCTCCGGTGGGCAGCGGAAGCGGGTGAACCTGGGACAGGAGCTGCTGACCCGCTCGACGCAGGTCCTGTTCCTCGATGAGCCCACCTCGGGGCTGGATCCGCAGACCGGCCAGGGCATCGTGTCCCTGGTGCGGCAGCTCGCGGATGACGGGCGCATCATCTTCCTGGTCACCCACGACGTCACCCCGTCCGTGATGTCGATGGTCGACCACCTGCTGGTGTTGGCGCCTGGGGGGCGCCTGGCTTGGTTTGGGCCGCCAGAGGACGCCGCGACCTGGTTCGGGGTGGACTCCCCGGACGAGATCTTCGCCCGCATGCCGGACTATCCACCGGTGCGCTGGAAGGAGAAGTACCGAGACGGCACCGCGTTTCGGAAGTATGTCCGCACCAGGCAGCACACCCTCGGGCTCGACACGGTGGAGGTAGCCCCGGTCGAGGTGCTGGAGGGCAGCTCCTTCTCGTGGGGGCTGCACTATTTCACGCTCCTGGCGCGCTATGCGAAGGTCAAGGTGCGCGACGTGACCGGCACCGCCGTGCTGCTCGCGCAGGCACCCTTCCTGGCGGTGGCCATCTGGATCGTGTTTCCCGAGCCCGACGCCGCGACCATGTACATGCTCGCCTTCGCCTCGCTGTGGTTTGGCGCGAGCTCGTCGATCCGCGAGCTGATCTCGGATCGCACCATCTGGCGCAGGGAACACCGGGTCGGGCTGGGCCTGATCCCCTACATGACCTCAAAGGTGACGGTGCTGGGCCTGCTGGTCTCCTTTCAGTGCACCGCCCTCTCCACCATGGTCTACCTGATGCTCGGGATGGGGGCCTTCGGCTTCTCGCTCCCGGCCCTGGCGGCGATGACCAGCCTCACCGGCCTGTCGGGGGTGGCGATGGGCCTGGCGATGTCGGCCATGTTCACCAGCTCTGAGGCCGCGGTGGGGACGCTCCCCCTGACCCTGATCCCGCAGCTCGCCTTCGGCGGCCTGATCGTGAAGGTGAAGGAGATGTCGGTGCTCGCCAAGGGGGTGTCGGCCTTTATGGTGACGCGCTACGCCTTCGACGCGGCCATCAAGACCGGGGAGGAGCTCTCTCGCCCTGGCTCCTACGGAAACAAGCGCGAGAGCCTGCGGATCACCGGGGTGCTCTACGATCTGGGCTTCCGCTCGTCCTCGGCGGACGACATGGGGCTGTCCATCTGGACGCTGACCGGGATCATGGTCCTGTTCTTCGGATTCTTCATGCTCCTGGCGACCTGGTTCACCAGGCGCGCGGCGCGGGGCAATTAGAGACTTGGCCCGCCTGCTGCTGCTGGGCGCCCTCGCGGGCTGCCCGCACCCCGTCGCGGGGCCTGACTGGAGCGTGGTGCCGGCGCTGCCGAACCCCAGGGCGGGGGGCTATGACAACCTCCACCGCGCCCCCACTGACGTAGCGGTGGCCTCGTTGGTGTCGCCGGAGCGGTGGTCCGAGTCGCTCTCCGCCGCAGCGGCGGGCCTCGCCCTGGCTGCGGTGAACGGCGAGGGGGGGCTGGAGGGCTGGGAGGTGCGTGAGGCTGCCTGGAGGGGGGGCTACGCCGGGACCATCACCGAGGTGCAGGGCTGGACCACCGCGCGGGAGGCCCCGCCACCGCCTGAGCTGGTGGCGTGGGCCGCTGCGGGGGAGGGCGATCTGGGGCTGGTGCGCGCGCGGGCGCCAGGGGCGGAGGTCTGGGTCGGGCTGCGGGGGGCCGTGCCCGTCTCCCTGCCGCCTATCCCGCGTGAGGCGCCCCTTGGGGGCCACCTGGCGCTGCCCGCCGGGGAGGGCGCGCGCTGGCGGGTGACGGATGGGGGCGGGAGGCTGGTGGAGGGAGCGCCGGGGGAGCCCCTGTCCCTGAACCTGACGGTCGCAGGCGAGTGGCTGCTGCGCTGGGAGCAGGCCGGGGTGCCTATCGCGGAGTTTCCGGTCTATGTGGACATCCCCGCGCCTCGTGCGTCGCTGCTGCGCCGGGTCGAGGGGGAGGCCGCGTCGGAGGGGCTGCCGGTGCTGCTCGGCGAGGTCCGTGAGGCCTACGGGGCGCCGGCGCTGTCGCTGCGGGAGGGGGTGGCCCGGGCCGCCGCCGGGGTCCGCGCCGGCCAGGCCCCGGAGCGCGCGCTGCCGGAGGCGGGGGTGCTGGCTTCCCACGCGGTGGCGCTGTCCTGCGTCGCGGAGAGCGTCCCCGCCTGCATAGACCAGTGGGTCTATACCCTGGAGGGGCGTGAGGCCTTGCTGCTGGCGGAGCGGGCGGGCATCGCCTCCGAGGTGGAGGGCGGCGCGCTGCACGGGCTGCTCCTCCTCACCTGGTAGGGCCGTTTGAACGCCCCTCTGGCGAGGCGCGTCGCGGGTGTAGGCGCCCGACGCCCACCCAAGGGATCCGCGGGGAGGTGAGGGCGCCGGCGCCCCTGAGGGCTGGCCCGGCGATCAGGTCGCCGCTCCCGTGGCCCGCTGTGCGGCCTCGCCCGGGGCCTCCGCCCGTCGTCGGTTGGATGCCCCCGTGGGCTCCGTCCTCGGGAACCGCGCTCCGGCCTGCACGGACGAACCCGCCTCGAGGTGCTCGGTCCGGATGATCCCCCGTCCAGACCGTCAGCCCGATGAGAACGCCGGTCGAACCGAGCCGACGTCGGCCCCCTGTCCGAGGCAGCCAGCCCGGTCCTTGCCGGCCGTCAGCCTGTGCCGTGAGGCTGTCGGACGACCGCAAGGCCC
>JAFGVK010000069.1 GCA_016938035.1 Deltaproteobacteria bacterium
GTACCGAGCAAGATGCACGTGGAGATCCCGGAGGAGGACGTGGACGCGACCTTCCCTGTGTCGGACGGTACGGGCCGGGTGGGGTACCTGCGCTGGGACCCGCAGGGGGCGCTCCGGGTGGGTCGCGAGGGGGGGGGTGTGGTGGAGGTGGACTTTGGCTTGCTGTCGAAGGCGACCTGGCTGGGGTCGCCCACCTGGCGGAACTTCGCCGACGGGCGGCTGGAGGAGAGCTGGCTGACCTTCGCCGACGGGGAGTCCTATGATCTGTGGTATCGCAACGGGCTGATCCGCGAGCTGGACGTGGACTACATCGGCTTCGGTGAGTCCGAGGACATCCACGGGGTGCTGGAGGGTCGGTTCTACCGCGCGGAGGTGCGCAAGTGCGGCTTCGGTGAGTGCGACGAGGAGACCCGCACCACGGAGTGGTACTGCCCGAAGTGAAGGGTCGCGGTCAGCCCGATGAGAGCGGGCTGCCAGCCTTGAGCCCGTAGCAAATACCCCGTGATCTCCCCGCCAAGGCCCCGGAACCGCTGGCTCACCTCCTCGGGACAGGTGATCTTTCCATCGCCCGCTGCCCCCTCTGGACCGGAGTTTGGCGTGTTTCGGAAGACCTCTGGGCCGGGGAAGAAGGTCCTGGAGGCCGGGGAAGAAGGTCCTGGACGGCTCTGGGGCGCAGGTCAGCGGGAGGGCGCGCCGAGCTAGTGAAGATTGAGCCACTCCTAGGAACGCCCTCTGCGCGTGGCAAGGCCGGCGGCGCCACGGGAGAACGGCGATGTTCGTCGCAACGTGCTGCGGACGAACCAGCGTTTCTGGAGAGGCCGCGCAGCGGTGGGACTTTCTGCGAGTGGCTCAAGATTCCGAATCGAGCGACAACCCTGTTGACACAGGGGGCTCCCATCGCGAGCGCCGCGGCCTCATCGCCCGCTGGCAACACACCACGCCACCTCCGTCGATGAGCGCTGGACCCGTCACGGCTGGGCTGTGGAGGACCACCCCGTCCAGGAGCGCGGTGTTGTGGGCTCCAAAGCCTCGCCCCTGAGGAGCCGCGCCCTTGGCGCGGCGGACGGAGGGTGAGCGTTGGGTGTGGCGCACAGTGCCGGACGACTGCCGGTGCAAACGTGTTTCTGATGGGGTCGGAGCGACCGGGTTGTAGCGCCGCGCAGGGGCTCCTCGCGCTGAGCGGGGGGTCAACTAGGACGTAGACTAAGGGTTGTTCTGCTTGCTGTTCATAGAAATCTCGATGAATCCTGAGAAGTTGTTTGCTTCGCTTCCTTGAAATCATATCGTACACTAACTATGTTCATGCGCCTTGAAGACCGAGGCCCTGAGAGACCACCCGCTCGACGCGGGGGCGCTGGCGCACTCGACCCCCAGAGCGCTCGGGTCGGCCCAGCAGCCCGGGGCCCTGGTGGAGCGATCTCTCTCAGCCCAGGAGTCTCTACATGCTTGAGCACGCCGCCGTGTCCCCCTGGCCCCTCTCGGGGCAGCCCCTCCACCAGCGCGACGCCGCCCCCTGGCGTCGCATCCCCGCCTGGGCCGACCTCGACGAGGCCACCTTCCGCGACGCGGGCTGGCAGCTGCGGAGCTCCGTCCGGAGCCTGGACGGCCTCGCCGCCTTGGTGGGGGCGCTCGCGCCGGATGGCTTCTTGGAGGACGTGCGGGCCGGGCTCGCGGCGGCGCCGATGGCGATGCGCATCACTCCCCACCTCCTCGCCAGCGTGGTGTGGTCGAACCCCTGGCGGGACCCGATCCGCCGCCAGTTCATCCCGGTGGGATCGGAGCTGGAGGCGGATCACCCCATGGGCAGCCTGGACTCGCTGGAGGAGGAGCGCGACGCCGTGCTCCCCGGGCTGGTCCACCGCTACCCCGACAAGGTGCTCTACCTGACCCTCGACGTGTGTCCGGTCTACTGTCGCTTCTGCACCCGCTCTTATGCGGTGGGGGCGGACACCCAGGAGGTAGAGAAGGCCAGCCTCGCGGGAGGGCGCGGGCGGCTGGACCAGGTGCTCGCCTACCTGAGGGCCCACCCGCAGGTGGTGGACGTGGTGGTCAGCGGCGGCGACACCTCGATGCTCCCCGCCTCAGGCATCCGGGAGATCGGGGAGGCCCTGGTGCGGCTCCCTCAGATCCGCCGGGTGCGCTTCGCGTCCAAGCTGATGTCGGTGCTCCCGCAGAAGGTGCTCTCCGACCAGGCCTGGCTGGACGCCCTCACCGAGGTCACCCGTCTCGGCCGCGAGCGCGGGTGCGAGGTGGCGCTGCACACCCACATCAACCACCCCGCGGAGATCACGGTCCACACCCTGGAGGCGGCGAAGGTCCTCTGGCAGCGAGGGATCACCGTGCGCAACCAGAGCGTGCTCCAGCGCGGGGTCAACGACACCCCCGAGGTGATGTCACACCTGCTCCGCGAGCTCGCCTCCCTGCACCTCCGGCCCTACTACGTCTACACGCACGACGTGGTGGCGGGGGTCGAGGTGCTGCGGACCTCGCTGCGGACCGCGCTGGAGGTGGAGAAGGCGGTGCGCGGGAGCATCGCGGGCTTCGACATGCCGGTCTTCGTGTGCGACGTGGTCGGCGGGGGAGGCAAGCGCGACGCCCACAGCTTCGAGCACTACGACGAGCGGATGGGGGTCGCGGTGTTCCGCTCGCCGGTGGTCGATCCCGAGCGGCCCTTCTTCTACTTCGACCCCCTCTCGTCTCTCAGCCCCGAGGCGCGCTCCATCTGGAGCGACCCCGAGCGTCGGGGGGCCATGCTCCAGCGGATCCTCGAGCGCGCCGGGATGGGGGTGCGCCAGTGAGCGCGCCGCGGCCGATGAGCCCGGCGGATCCCACCCCGCGATCCCGTGTGGTGCGGAGCACCCTGGCCGGGCGTCCGCTGGTCTTCCGCGACGATCCCTACTCCCAGCGGGTGCGCTGCGACCACCCTCAGGTCTCGGACGGGGCCCTGCTCGGCGAGCGCCTACTCGGTGAGGCGGAGGAGCGAGGCCGCCCGCGGGTGGTGGTGCTCGCCGCGGCCCGGCTGGCGGAGGGGCTCACCTCGGCGGGGCTGTGGGAGGAGGCCCGGATGCCGGGCTACTACCGCGGAGAGGAGGACTGCGTGGTGCTGGGGGGCGCCCCACACGGCGCCATCGGCCTAGCCGACCCCGAGGGGGTGGCCAGGGTCGACGCGCTGCTCCCGGGCTACCCAGTGGACGGCAGCGCCCCGGACCTGGTGAGCCTGCGCGCCGCCCCCGAGCACGCCCCGCTGGTGGCGGCGCTGGTGGCGGAGGCCTTCCGCTACTACCCCACCCCCACCGGCGATCCCGCCTATGTGCGGGATCAGGTAGAGGCGGGGGTCCCCTTCCGCCTGCTGATGGACGGGGGGCAGCCGGTAGCGGTCGCGAGCGCCGACCTCGATCGTGCGGCGCTCACCGCTGAGATCACCGACTGCGTGGTGCTGCCCTCTCACCGACGGCAGGGGCTGATGCGGGCGCTGATCCGCGACCTGATGGGGGACCTGCGCGGGATGGACTACCCCACCGCCTTCACCCTGGCGCGAGCGGTTGTGCCTGGGATCAACCTGGCCTTCCGCGGGATGGGCTTCGCCTATCGGGGGCGGATGCTCCGCTCGTGCCGCATCGGAGACGGGCTGGAGGACATGAACGTGTGGAGCCGGAGGCTGTAGGGGATCCACCCCGGGTCAGGGCCCGCTGCTTGCCCTGTGATCTCAGCGATCCCACCGTGGAGATCGTGGGGGCCCTCCCCCGCCAGGGGCCTGTTGTGCGCGCGGGGCGGAGGGCCGCGCGGGTCTGCGGCCTGCCGCCTTGCCGCGCCAGGATCCCGCCGCACGGCTTCAAACCGCTCGAACCCCTCGGTTGGCGTCAACCCCAGCGCTAGCGCGTTTCAGCACCCCCTCAGAACCGGTAGCTGGGGTGGAGGCCGCGATGTACGCAGACCCTGCGCGTGTGTTCAGACTGCCCGTGATGCCCGATGCCGTGGTGGGACAGACAACCTTGAGCCACCCGTATGAACCCCCTCTGCGAGTAGCAAGCCGGCGGCGCTACGGGCGAACGCCGATTTTCGTCGCGGAGTGTTACGGACGAACCGGCGCTTTGGGAGCGGTAGCGCAGCGCCGGGACTTTTTGCGAGACACTCAACCTTCAATGTACACCTTCGACCAGGCCACACCAAGGTCGCTGTGGCCGATAGGGCCTGTGAGGTCCTGGAGGGAATCGAGGGTCTGTTCCGTGCTCCTCGACGAGGCGGCCCAAACAGCCGCCTCCCCGTGTGAGGTCCTGGAGGGAATCGAGGGTCTGTCCCGTGAGTGCTTGGACCAGATGCAGGCGATGGTCTACCTGGTGGGTACCTTCGACCGCCCCGGCGTGAACCGCGGCACCCTGCGGGACGCAGGGCTTCCTCCGTTGGTGACGATAGGGGCGAAGGCGGTTCATGGGTTGCCCGCGGCCAGCCCCTACAACCACTACCGGGCGCTGAGGATAGACTTCCAGCAATTCAAGCTGGTTCGCGGCGCCCTGGCCGTGGCTGAGTTGGAAACTGCCCCGGAAGATGGAGGAAGAAGGTGTGGGGAGAGGCCTGTTTCTGGGTGATGCCTCTGCGAGCGACTGCTCTGGGCGGGGCTTCCCTGAGGAAGACCTTGGGGGAAGGTCTCACGGAGGAGTGATCCCCGAGGGGGCGTGTGGGGCAGCGACGGGGCTAGGGACCGGAGAGGAGAGCGGATCTCTTCAGGTCTTCCCCGAGCGCTCCTCACGACGCTGCCAGCCGCGACACGCCGCCCCAGGCGCCGGTCAGGCGAGCGCTGCTCCCTGCGCGCGAGGGCGAGCGGCCTGAGGACCACAGGGGGTCCCGTGGGAGGGACACACAAGGAGGCGTGCCGCGTCGCTCCCGCTCGCCCGCAAGGAAGCTCCTAGCGGAGCCTCAAGCGGATCCAGCCGATGGACGCGCCAAAACCTCGGTGCGCGCGGACGGGAGGCGGGGAGGCGGTCAGACAGGAGGTCCGGTCCGAGCTCACAACGTCGTGGAACCACCCGCTTGGCCGAGGGCCGGGATGACCCAGCGCCCGGCGCGGAGAGCGAGGCGCGTGCCGATCACGATGGTTCGTTCGTGACAGCACCCCGCCGGGACGCTCCACGGGCGTGGCGACGGGCTGCTGAGCCTGAGCCGATCGGCCACGGTTGTCGCGCGCTTCATGGCGGCGGATCTGCTCTCCGAACAGGCTGTTGAGCCTGAGCCGATCGGCCACGGTTGTCGCGATGTCCTCTATAGTGCTGGATCTACCTGGCGCATCGACGGCTGTCGCGAGCAGGGGGCGGACGCATGGGCCGGAGGTCCTGTCAGAGGTAGTCGCGGAAGAAGGGCTGGTCGTCCGAATTGCGGACCCGCCACCGCAGCAGCAGGAAGGGCGCGTAGTGGTCGGGCGCCGCCCGCACTTGGCGCTCAAACCAGCCCAGGTAGCGCTCCGCCGCCTGGCGCAGATCGGCGCGCCGGTCGGCGCTCTGGGCCACGGTGAAGCCCGGCTGCAGCTCGACCCTGTGGACCCTGGCCGCGGGGTCCCACCGCACCAGGGTGGGGAGCACGGTGGCCTGGGAGGTGCGGGCGAGCTGCCACGGGGCCTCGGAGATCATCGCCCTGCGCGCGCCGAGGCCCACCTCCATCCAGCGCCTGCCGCCGCCCCCGTCAAAGGCGAGCCCCAGCACCTCGTTGCGCTCGAGCGCCCGGTAGGCGGGCCTCAGGAAGCCGAACACGTCGATGTGCTGGACCGGGAGCGCCTGCTCCAGCGCCCAGCGGTTGCGCTGGACCACCTCCCACAGGCGGTTCACCCGCTCGTCCACTCGGATCTCGGCCCACGCGGTGGGGGGCGCCGAGAGCTGGTGCACCTTGTAGCCCCTGTGGCCCAGGGCTGGCATGATCATCTGGTTGGCGCCGAAGTGCCCGATCATCAGCACCGCCCCCCGCCCCGCGTCCAGCGCCGCCTCCAGGTGCTCGACCCCGTCGATCACCGCGGTCTGGTCGATGTTCTCCGGGCTCAGCTCCGGGTAGCGAAGCACCTCCAGCTCCTGGAGCATCCGCAGGCGATAGGCCCTCCGCACCCACTCCCTGGGCGACACCGCGGGGTCGAGGTCGGGGAAGGTGGCGGTGAGCTCCTCACCCATCCGCCTCGCGTCTCGCCGCGACAGGTGGCGCACCCTGTCCCCGAGGAAGCTGGCCTGGCGGACGAGGTACTCGCGGGGCATGCGCCCCACCACCGCGGGTCCCATCGCGTAGAGCGCCACTCCCCCCGCGTCCTTCACCAGGTTCCCGATCTTCATCGACCCGCCTCCTCGAGCAGCTGCACCCGGTCTATCTTACCGCTGGGCAGCTTGGGGAGGTCGTCGACGATCTCGATCTTCCTCGGCACCTTGTAGCCTGCCAGGTGTCCGCGGCACCACAGGAGCAGCGCTGCGGGCGTGGTCGGCGCGCTCAGCGACACCACCGCCCGCGGCACCTCTCCCCGCACCTGGTCCTGATCGGGCAGCACCGCGGCCTCGCGCACCGCCGGGTGCGCCAGGAGCACCCGCTCGATCTCCAGCGGGTGGACCCTGATGCCGCCCACCTTCATCATGTGGGTGATGCGCCCACAGAAGCGGAGGTGCTCCCCGTCCAGCCTGCGGAACAGGTCCCCGGTGCGGTACCAGCCCTCCGAGAAGGAGCCCTCGCTCCCTCCGCCCCAGTAGCTGCGCACCACCCCTGGCCCGCGCAGCCACAGCTCCCCCTGCTCTCCCGCGGGAGGGGCGCTCCCGTCTCTGCCCACCAGCTTCCCCTCATAGCCGTCGATGATCCGGGCCCCGCCGTCCTCCTCAACCAGCGCCACCCCCACCGTCTCGGTGGAGCCCCACACCGGGACGAACCGGCCGCCCAGCGCCGCCTCCACGCGCTCCCTGGTCCCCGGGTGGGCCACCGCGCCCCCGCTCTCCATGACCCTCAGCGAGCGGATCGGCTCCCGCGGCAGGTGGTCGAGCATCATCTCGTAGAGGGACGGCACCGCCATCATCCAGGTGACGCGGTGCTGGGCCAGCGCCGCCGCGGTGATCCTGGGGCTCAGGGTGTCCAGGATCACCGCGGTCGCTCCGGTGAGCAGGCACCGGTGGAACAGCTCGTGGGGGTGGGCGAACACCGAGAACATCCCCAGGAAGACCTCCTCCTCGCCGAAGCCCAGCGCGGCGTTGGTGAGCGCGGCGTTCGCCAGGATCTGCCCGTGGGTGGTGAGCGCCGCCTTGGGCTCGCCGGTGGTGCCAGAGGTGGTGTTGAGGTACACCGGCGTGTCTGGTCCCACCCAGGGCCTGGGGCCGGTAGGCGCGGGGGCTCCCCAGCGGCCCGCTCCGGCGGGCGCGCCCTCTCCGACGAAGAGCGCGGGGCGTCCCCCCAGGTGCGCCTCGAAGGCGGCCTCGGTGAGGAGCAGCCGGGGGCCCACCGCGGCGAGCTGCTCCGCCAGGCGGGTGGGGTGCAGCTTGTAGTTGAGGGGGGCGATCAGGGCCCCCAGCCTGGCGACCGCCAGGAAGGCCACCACCACCTCGGGCCGCTTGCGGAGCAGCAGGCCCAGCACCTCTCCCGCTGAGAGGCCGGCGGCGGCCAGGAGATCCGCCGCCCGGTCTACCTCCGCGTCCAACGCGGCCCAGGTCCAGCTGCGAGCTCCCCCTACCAGCGCCAGGCGGTCGGGGGTCGCAGAGGCCCGCTCGGAGAGGGCCTGGCCGAGGGTCTGGGGGAGTGAGGAGGTCATGTGGGCTCCCGGCGAGGGGGGAGCATAGCCGGTCGGGGGGGCGCCCGGCGACGGGATCAGGCCCGCGCCACCGCCTCGCTCCACCGCTTCCGCGCGCGCTCCATCTCCTGCGGGTTGCCCGCGGGGGTGAAGCGGCGCGCCTCGGCCCAGGTGGACGAGACCTCCTCCAGCGAGCTCCACAGGCCCACCGCCAGCCCGGCCAGCAGGGCGCTGCCCAGGCCGGTGGTCTCCAGCACCTCCGGCCGCACGCAGGGCACCCCCAGCAGGTCCGCCTGCCGCTGCATCAGCAGGTCGTTGCGGGCCGCGCCCCCGTCCACCCGCAGCTCGGCGAGCTTGCGGCCCAGGTCCTGCGACATGGCGCGGAGGATGTCGTCGATCTGCAGGGCGATCCCGTCCAGGGTCGCCCGTGCGATGTGCGCCTTGGTGGTGCCGCCGGTGAGGCCGCTCAGCAGCCCCCGCGCCTCAGGACGCCAGTGGGGGGCGCCCAGCCCGGCGAGGGCGGGCACGAAGACCACCCCGCCCGCGTCGGGCACCTGGCGCGCCAGCCCCTCCACCTCCTCCGCGGACCGGATGATGCCCAGGTTGTCGCGGAGGAACTGCACCGCCGCCCCCGCGATGAAGGCGGAGCCCTCCAGGGCGTAGGTGGTCTCGCCGTTCAGGCGCCAGCCCACGGTGGTGAGCATCCCGTGCCCCGAGGGCACAGGCGCCGCCCCGGTGTTGAGGAGGATGAAGGCCCCCGTGCCGTAGGTGGTCTTGGCCATGCCGGTCTGGAAGCAGGCCTGCCCGAAGAGGGCCCCCTGCTGGTCGCCGATCAGCCCCGCGACAGGGATGCCGTCGGGGAGGAAGCCCACCCCGCGGGTGTGTCCGTACACCTCTGAGGAGTCGCCCACCCGCGGCAGGCAGGCCGCGGGGATGCCGAGGATGTCGAGCAGCTCGGGGTCCCAGCGCAGGGTGTGGAGGTTGAACAGCAGGGTGCGGCTCGCGTTGGAGGGGTCCGTGACGTGGGCGCCGGTCAGCTTCCAGGTGAGCCAGCTGTCGATGGTGCCGAACAGCAGCTCCCCCGCCTCGGCCCTGGCGCGCGCCCCTGGCACCCTGTCCAGGACCCACCGGGCCTTGGTGCCCGAGAAATACGGGTCCAGCACTAGGCCGGTCCGCTGCTTGAACAGATCCTCGTGCCCCTGCGCCTTGAGCTCCTGGCACAGCGGCGCGGTGCGCCGGTCCTGCCACACCAGCGCCCTGTGGGCGGGGTCCCCCGTCTCCCGGTCCCAGAACAGCGAGGTCTCGCGCTGGTTGGTGATGCCGATCGCCGCGATCCGGCGCGCGCTCACCCCCGCCTTGGCCAGGGCCCCCTCCACCGCCGCCTGCACCGAGGTCCAGATCTCCCCGACGTCGTGCTCCACCTCTCCCGGCGCCGGGTAGTGGTTGGGGAATTCCACGTTGTGAGAGGCCAGCACCCGCACCTGTCGGTCCACCAGCAGGGCGGTGGTGCCGGTGGTTCCCTGATCGATGGCGAGGACGAGATCGGACATGGGGCCTCCTTGCGCGGCGAGGGCGAGAGCATCCCTCGTTCGGGGCGTCCCTGTCAACGCGCCCGCCCCCCGCGCCCCCCGCGCCGCGGTCCGATCAGCGTGTCTCTGGATAGAGTGACTTCCCGCTTGCAGAGGTCGAGACACCGGAATAGCCCAGCGCATACCCCAGGAGGGGATCGCCATGCGCCTGTACCTCCCGCTGCTCTTCGCCCTGCTCTCCGCCTGCACCGAGGGCACAGCCTGGGCCCCTCACGCCGAGACGACCCGCAGCACCGCCCCCTACAGCCCCACCTCGGGGGCTGACCTCGCCGACCGCGACTGTCTGGTGACCCTCCGGCAGGTGGCCAGGGTGTCTAACGGCACCGGCGGCTACCAGGTGCACCAGGTGGACGGGCAGCGCTACATCGTGTGGGAGGGCAGCCTGGACGTGGCGCAGGAGGCCCTGGACGAGGGCGCGGTGCCCGCGGTGATCTTCCACTACGGCAGCTCCTGGTGGGAGGTGGACGCCGAGGCGGTCGACGGCGCCCCCGCTGGCGCTCAGCGCTTCGCCTTCTGGCTCGATGAGCACACCCCGGTGGAGGGGATGAGCACCACCAGCCTGGCTGCGGCCCGCATCGAGCTGGTGCCCCTGCTCCACACGGCGGAGGGGGATCGCCTCTTCGATCACAACCGCAACCCGGGCGCCTTCGACAACTACACCCTCAGCCTGGAGAACGGCTGGTCGGTGGGAGAGGACGACGGGGCCTGCGCCCCCGCCGGGGCGCTCCCCTGGTCCGCCCTCACCTTTGAGCGCGAGTGGACTGAGGCGCAGCGCGGCGCCATCTCGCCGGGGAGCGAGCTGGTCATCCACTACGACCCCTACAGGCTCACTCAGTGCCTGGGCGACACCTATATGGGCCGGGCGACCTGGAGCACCTGGGCGTATGGCCGCTTCCTGCCCGGTGGGCAGCGCTTCTCCGGCAGCGTGATCGACTGCGGCGGTGATCCCGCCTGCGCTACCCCCGCCGCCGCGCCTCTGCTCCTCGACGTGCCCGAGGACGCCGAGGCGGTGGAGCTGTGGTTCAACACCTCCGGGCGCTCGTGCGGCTCCACCTGGGACTCCAACTTTGGTGAGAATTACCGCTTCGCCACCTCCCCGCGCCCCGCCGCGCCGGTCTGGGCGGGCGACGTGGGCTACTGCCTCTCGCGGGGGATGGACCAGCGGGTAGAGCCGACGCCAGCGTCGCTGGTGATCGACAGCTGGGTGATCAGCCGGGCCGACACCCGCTACCTCGACGCGGAGGTCTACGTGCCGGGCCTCACCGACGCAGGAGACGACGGCGCCCTGGTCCTGGCCAGGGCCGAGGTGAGCCGCGACGGGGCTCCGGTCATCACCCACTGGATGGACTTCCGGGGCAGGGTCGACAACAACTTCCGCTTCGCCTGGAGCCTGTTCGACGAGGACATGATCTACACCCCGTGGGACCGCTTCGACGTGACCCTCAGCTTCTCCACCGACGGCCTGAGCTGGGTCAGCGCCCCCCAGGTGGCCCTGGTCAGAGGCGAGGACTGGTGCCCCGAGGGCTACTGGGGCGCGGACTGGTGCGATCCCTCCTGAGCGCGAGCGGCGCGGGCGATACAGGGGCGGGCGCCGGGTCGCCAGACATGTCGGGGTGTGGCAGCCGTTCCCTGCGGAGGAAGCGTTCTTTTGTGCGTGACGAGCGTAGGAACAAGGACAGGCGTCGCGCGGCCAGCGAATCGGGGCCCAGGGGCGCTTGCGCGCCAGTAGCCCGAGGACCGCGATGACCTTCACCCACCCTCGCCACGCCGCCCTCTGGGCGCGGATCACGCCTCCCTCCGACCTGGCCCACGACGGGGACCACCTGCTCCGGGTCTACTGGCAGGCCGTCGCCCTCGCCCCCGAGGCGGGGGCGGACCCCGACCTGTGCGGCGCCGCGGCTCTGGTCCACGATCTGGTGGACGTGCCCAAGGAGTCCCCGGAGCGCCCCCAGGGCGGCGCGCGCTCCGCTCAGGCCGCCGCGCCCCTGCTGGCCGAGGTGGGCTACCTGCCGGGGGAGGTCGCGCGGGTGACCGAGGCGGTGCGCACCTCGAGCTGGTCGCGGGGCCTGGCCCCCACCTGCCCGGAGGGGGTGGCCCTCCAGGACGCCGATCGGCTCGACGCCATCGGCGCGATAGGGGTGGCCCGCGCCCTCACCACCGCGCAGGCGATGGCCTCGCGGGGCGCCAAGGTGCGGCTCTACCACCCCGAGGACCCGCTGGCGCAGGGCCGCGTCCCCGACGACCGGCGCTACGCCCTCGATCACTTCCCGGTCAAGCTGCTGCGCCTGGCGGAGGCGCTGCACACCCCCTCCGCGCGGGCGGAGGGCCGGCGCAGGCAGGAGGCGCTGCGCTGCTTTCTGGAGGCGCTGGCGCGGGAGGTCGAGCCCCCCTCCCGCGCGGGACCAAGGGAGCAGGCGCCGCCAGGGGACAGCGGGGCCACCTGAGCCCGGATCCGGTCCTCACCCCTAGGACCTCGTCGGTCGGATGACCGCCGAGGGGCTCCCCAGCGCCCGCTCTCCCCGCCGTCGGTTCGCCCCTCCGCGTCTCTCCTCGGCCTGCGTAGGACAGCGCGCCCCCCTGGGCGGGAGCCGCTCACGCGGGTCTCACGCCGCGGGCCGTGGTGTCAGGGGGGGCAGCCCGCGCCGAGTGGGACCGGGCCACAGCGCGGCCAGCGCGGGGGGGAACAGGACAGCCCACCGGGTGGCGCGGCCCGGAGACGCGCCGAGGGAGGGGAGCGACGCCACCCCCCAGTACCGAAGGGTGGCGTCCTCCGCGGCTAGTAGAGGCAGGCGCAGTTCACGTAGCAGGCTCCGTGGCTCCAGTTGCCTTGGGGGGCGGTGTTGTTGGCCCCCCAGTTGGTGTTGTTGTCGGTCGAGGAGCACTCGATGCTCTCCCAATCGCCTCCGTTGTTTTTGCTGGGCCAGAAGTACCTCCCCGCCGCGTTGCCGGAGTGCTGTGAGGCCGCGACATCGAAGCCACCGTGGCTCGCACACAGGGCGTTGCACGTCAAGCCGACGTTGGACGCGGTGTACCAGCAGCCCATGATCCCGTTCCCAGGGTCCATGAGCACCCCCCCACAGTCGGCGGTGCAGTCATTGGCGCAGGCGTCGTCGTCGACGCTGTTTCCGTCGTCGCACTGCTCGTCGAGGTCGACGTAGCCGTCGCCGCAGAC
>JAFGVK010000070.1 GCA_016938035.1 Deltaproteobacteria bacterium
GGACGACGGTGCGAACCGCGTGGGCCCAGGAGCCCTCCAGACGCTGCCGCTTCGTGGGAGGGAGGAGGAGCTGGCTCTCCAGCATCGACATCTGCCCAGAGGTCTTCCGAAACACACCAAACTGCGGTCCAGAGGGGGCGGCGGGCTACTGAAAGCTCACCTGTCCCGGGCAGGTGAGCCAGCGGTTCCGGGGCCTTGGCGGCGAGATCACGGGGTTTATACGAGGGGCTCAACAATGGACCAAGCGTCACGCGGGACGACGACGCAAAAATCAGAAAAGCCCGTTGAACCTTGCGATTCAACGGGCCGTTTCAAGTGGTCGGGGTGAGTGGATTCGAACCACCGACTTCCTGCTCCCGAAGCAGGCGCGCTAACCATACTGCGCTACACCCCGATGGTGAGCTCCACTATTCCGCGTGGTTGGCGGCGTCAAGCCCAATATGCGCATGCCTCGGAGCGTGGTCTTCCCGGGATGCTCCCGTCACAGGCCACGGTGCTCCTCCGGTCGAAGTGGAAGCTCCCCGGCCAGGGCGAGGTCGACCCGGTGGAGGAGCGCCTGTCGGTCCTTCGGTAGGCTCCCCTTCAGCACGAGGTAGTTGGAGGCGTGGTTGGAGCGCAGCTCGGCGGCGGTGGGGTTTGCGCGGTCGACGATGACGCGGAGCTCCCTCAGCATACCCCGTGGCGACAGAGGGCTGAACTCACCCCTGCGTACCTCCTCCGCGAGGGGGGTGCCGGGTACCACGGTGAGGGCCAGGAGCGAGACGAAGGCGGGGTCCATCTGGGTCACAAGGGTGGCGGTGGCCTCGGCGTGCTCCTGGCTGCGGTCGCTGCCCCCCGCCCCGAGGAGGAACATGGTGCTCAGCATCGGTCCTCCCTCCCGGCAGCGGGCAGCGGCCTCCTGGTGCTCGCTGGCGGTGGAGCCCTTCTGGAGCCTCGCGAGCGTCTGATCATCTCCGGACTCCGGGCCGAGGTAGAGCAGGGACAGCCCCGCCTCGCGGACCTCCCTCAGCGCTGTTGGGGTCCAGCGCAGGATGGATCGGGTGCTGGCGTAGCTCGAGACGCGCTCCAACCTACGAAATCTGTACCTCAACGCCTCCAGGAGCGCCATCCAGCGCTCGGGTGACATCGCGAGGGCGTCTCCGTCCGCGACAAACACCCTCGTCACCCCCGCGACTTGAGCGGGGGTGAGCCTATCCAGGGCGCGCTCCAGCGCGTCGAGGGGTAGAATTTGGAAGCTGCGGTCGCGGTACATGGCGCAGAAGGTGCACCGGTTCCAGGGACAGCCGGTGGTGGCCTGGAGGATCAGCGAGCGGGCCTCGGAGGGTGGCCGATACAGGGTCATGGAGCACCGGGGTGGAGGCTGACGCGACGTCGGGTGAGCTGTGTCGGGGCGGTGAGACCCCGGCTCAAGGATCCTTGGGGGGCCACGCTACCCCCGGGAGGGTCCTCTAGGGCGTCGGACACCCACCCTGAGCCCATCATAGCGACCTGTGGGGAGTGTTCCACGTGGAACAGACTGGACGGGCGGAATTCCTCTGGCTACGTGCAACCCGTGGCATCCCCTGGAAACTTCCCTCCCCTGCCCCCTCCCCAAAGCTCGAACAAGGTGTGCACTCATGGCTCGTGTACTCGCCGTCTCCAACCAGAAGGGGGGCGTGGGTAAGACCACGACCTCGATCAACCTCGCCGCGGCCCTCGCCAAGAGGGGCTCCCGCACCTTGCTGGTCGATCTCGACCCCCAGGGAAACGCAAGCTCAGGTCTGGGGCTCGACAGGGCTGCCATCTCCAAGGGCACCTACGAGCTCCTCCAGGGGTACGCGGCTCCCGCCGAGGTGGTGCTCCCCACCAGCCTGCAGCACCTCTATGTGGTCCCCGCCACCCGCGCGCTGCTCGGGGTGGAGCTGGAGCTTGCAGAGGAGTCCCGTCCTCAGCGCCGCCTCCGCGCTGCTCTGGACACGCTCCGGGATGACTACGACTGGGTGGTGCTCGACTGCCCTCCCAGCCTGAGCCTGCTCACCGTGAACGCGCTCACCGCTGCGGACAGCGTGATTATTCCGCTCCAGACCGAATATTTCGCGATGGAGGGCCTTGGGGCCATACTCCACACCCTCCGCCAGGTCAGGCAGAAGCTGAACCCCGACCTCGAGCGCGAGGGGGTGCTCCTGACCATGATGGATCGGCGCAACAACCTCTCCAAAGAGGTGGAGCGACAGGCGCGTGAGGCCTTCGGCGAGGGGGTCTTTCAGACCACAATCACCCGTAACGTGCGCCTCTCGGAGGCTCCCAGCTTCGGTCAGTCCATCGTGGAGTACGCTCCGCGCTCCCACGGGGCCAGGGACTACGTCGCGCTCGCCGACGAGCTTATCGCTCGCCACCGGCCCGCCGCGCGGGTGGTGGTCTCATGATGTCCCCGATCGGTCGCGGTCTCACCTCGCTCTTTGACGAGGACGAGCTGGATGAGGACAGCGCCGTGGCGAGAGCGCTGCGCTCCGTGCCCCTCGACGAGATCCGCCCCAACCCTGAGCAGCCTCGCCTGAGCTTCGACCCCCGCGAGTTGGAGGCGCTCGCCGCCTCGATCGGCGCCCATGGCATACTCTCCCCGCTGGTCGTGCGCCGCCACGAGGGGCGCTACGTCCTGATCGCGGGCGAGCGACGGCTCCGGGCCGCCGCCATCGCCGGCCTCAAGGAAGTGCCGGTCCTCATCAAGGAGGCGCCAGATCGCGCCACCCAGCTTGAGCTGGCGCTGGTCGAGAATCTCCAGCGCTCCGACCTCGACCCGGTAGAGGCCGCGAGGGGCTACCAGCGGCTGATCAGCGAGTACGGCTACACCCAGGATCAGGTCGCCGCTGGCATTGGTCGGAACCGCGCCACCGTGGCGAACGCCGTGCGGCTCCTCAAGCTGCCCGACTTCGTCCTCGACACGATCCAGGCGGGGCGCATCACCGCCGGCCACGGGAAGGCGCTCATCCCCGTGGAGGACCACGTCCAGCTGGAGCGGCTGCTGGTGCAGATCGAGCTGAAGGAGCTGTCTGTCCGCGCCACCGAGGCCCTGGTGAGTGCGCTGCTCGACGACTCCAAGCGTCAGCGCGCTGATGAGCTGAAGGAGACAAAAGAGGAGCTTAAACCTATACTGGATGTGCTTCAGCGCGCCCTGCACACCCAGGTGGACATCCGACCCAGGCAGGATGGGTCCGGGCGAATTGTCATCGAATACGCCAGCGCTGACGAGCTGGAGCGGCTGATTGACCAAATTCAGAGCACCACCTGAGGTCCGGTCGGGATAAGCCGGCGCCGGAGGAGTTTCCCATGCGACCGCTCATCATCGGCATGGCTGGAGGAACCGCCTCCGGTAAGTCTACACTCGCGCGCGGCCTGGTGGCCGAGCTAGGGCCTTCTGGCCTGTTAATAGGGCACGACCGGTACTATCGTCCGCTAGATCCCAGCGAGACCGCACCGGCGACCGCTCATAATTTTGACCATCCTGACTCCCTCGAGACCTCGCTGCTGATCACACAGCTCGAGGCGCTGCTCCGCGGGGAGGAGGTGGTGTTGCCGCGCTACGATTTCGCCTCACACCGGCGCGCTCCCGAAGGGGACCGGATCGCCCCCAGGCCGGTGTTGGTGGTGGAGGGCATCCTCGTCCTCGCGGTCCCCGCGCTCCGCGAGTACATGGACTACGCCGTGTTCGTGGACGCACCTGACGCTATCCGCCTGCAGCGCCGGGTCGCGCGGGACACCACCCTACGGGGCAGGTCCAGGGAGGCGGTGGTCGAGCAGTACGAGGGCTCGGTGAGGCCGATGCACGACCTGTTCGTGGAGCCGTCGCGTCGTTATGCCGACCTGGTGATCGACGGGACCCTCCCGGTGCCGGGGAACATGAAGATCCTCAACGATCGCGTCACCCACTGCATCTCCCGCGGGGGCAGGGGCTGCGCTGACTGAGGCGCGGTCGCCCCTGGACGCCGCCTCCTGCGCCCGTTCAGCCTCTCGGTGAGCCTCTCGGTGAGTCGGTCCCGGGCTGGGCAACTGCGCGCTCCCGGCGACCGAGGAGACAGGGGCCTGGGGGCCTGCAGCGCACCCGCCGGGGTGTCACGGGTGGGCGGCGCGCGACTACTCCTCCCAGGACGCCCCAAACAGCTCCCGCACCAGGTCTGGACCGAGAGGATCCAGGTGCCCTCCCTCCTCGCGCTCGCATGAGACCGCGTCTCGGAGCCCCGGCAGGCGCGCCAGCAGTGCCGTCAGGTCCTCTTCGGTGAGGCTCTCCAGCTCCTCGATGGGGTCCTCCGGCAGCAGCACCTTTCGGCCCATCACGTGGGCCTCCAGGCCTACCAGCTCGTCGGTGGGGCACCTCGTCTCCACCGCCCCCTCCGCGGTCCAGGCCACCCCCATGATATAGGCGCCAGGGGGCACAGGGAGGTGTGCCTCCAGGTCTACCGGCGTCGACAGGCGCTCTGACAGCGGGCCTCGAACAGGCAGCACAAGCCGAGGGGAGAGCCTCGCCCCGCCAGGCGCCCGCAGCTCCACAGTCACCCGCTCCAGCTCCGGTACCTCGGCACCGGCGCAGAGCGACACCGACAGGCTAAATCGGTCGGCGTCGCGCTCCAGGAGCTGTATGTCGAAATTCAGCGGCATCCTCGCCTCCAGGTTTTCAATTCAGACTAAGCGCGCTACGCTCACGGCAAAGCGGTCCGCGGAGAAAACGATGAGGTGTGCTCTCATTCTGACCCTAACCTCGCTGGCCGCCTGCCAGCCAGACGCAGGGCTGTCGCCAGCGATGGAGGCCCACCGGGGCGGCGCGGGGCTGGCGCCACAGAACTCGCGGAGCGCCATCGTGGCCTCCATGGAGCTTGGGGTCGAGGTCGTTGAATTCGATCTGGTCCTCACCTCCGACGGGATCCCCGTTGTCGCGCATGATCCCTGGCTGGACGACGCTCACTGCGCCCGACAGGACGGGAGCCCCATCGGCGACAGGGTCTATCTCCAGGACCTCAGCCTCCAGCAGGCCCTGGGGGACTACCTCTGCGGGGGGATCCCCGACCCCGACTTTCCTGACGCCGCGGTGGTGGCCGAGCCGCTGATGACCCTCGACGAGCTGCTGGCGGCGGCGGCGGGCCACCCTGACGTGGGTCTTCACCTGGACGTCAAGGTCGAGCCGGGGATGACGGCTGACGGTGACGCCTTCGCCGAGGCGATCCTGTCGCGGGTCCAGCAGGCGTCGCTCGAGAACCCCTGGTACATGTCGGCCAACCTGTCGGAGGTGATCCAGGCCTTCGAGGGTTGGGGCGAGGGGGAGGGGATGGAGGTGCGCTCCTCGCTGATCTGGCCGAGGTTTCCCCCCGACAGCTCGTCTACCGCGGTCGCACTCCAGACGGAGCTGGGGGTTGGCCTCGGGCTGTTGGACATGATCGGGCACGCAGAGCGCGCCGGAGCAGACGGTGTCGCGCTCCCCTGGCAGCTCGCCGACCGCCGCAGGATCGTCGACGCCCGTGCGGCGGGGCTACAGGTGCAGCTCTGGACCCTCAACACCTCGGACCTCCTGGACACCTACTCCAGGTGGCCTGTCGACGCGCTCATCACTGACTACCCCCTAGGTGCCCCTTGATCGCGCTGCTCACAACCTTGGCCTTCGCCGGTGGACCGATAGGGTTCGACAGGATTGATCTCCTTGCGGAGGACCCTGGGACCTGGCTCGCCTACGACGCGGGCTCGGGGAACACCACCGCGATCGGCGTCAGGTTCATCACCCAGGTCAAGCCGGTGTGGACCACCCCTGTCGATGGCCTGACGGTGGGGACCTCGCTGAGTTCCCAGTCCCTGGTCTACGAGCACCCGCTCGTCGGCGGCCTGTCGCTGGGAGGCGGGGTGCAGACGCGCCTCATGCTCCCGGCAGGAGCGGTGGCCTCCTTCTCCTATTGGGCAGGCCCGGTGCGGGTCGCTGGTGGCCTGTCGGTCCTGTCCTCGGCGAGTTGGGCCAACCCCTCGTGGGCGTCCTGGCACGCGCTCCCCACGGTGGGGCTCGGTGTCGGGAGGCGCCGATGAGCGAGACGAGCCCGCTGCTGACCGCCCACCGGGCCCTGCTGGAGCGCTGGCGGGGATCGATGAACCTGGTGGGCCCTGGCCCTGTCGATTTTCACTTTCGCGACGCTGAGGCCGCTCTAGACGGCCTTACAGCGGCAGGTCAGTGGGCGGACCTGGGGTCCGGCGCTGGCTTTCCGGGCATCGCCTTTGCCTCCCGATTCCCAGAGGTGGAGCTGCTGCTGGTCGAGAGCCGGCAGAAGCGCTGCGTCTTCCTGCGGGCGGTGCTGGCAGAGGCGGGGTGGGGGCCTCAGGTGTCGGTCTCACACGGGCGGGTGGAGGGGCTCGCGCCGGGGAGCCTGGACGGGGTGATGGCTCGGGCCTTCGCCCCGTGGCCCGCGGTGCTCGCTCACGCGCGGCGACTGCTTCGGCCAGAGGGCATGGCCCTGTTGATGCACGGGGCTGAGGATGAACCGGAGGCTGACGATTTCCTAACGGTGAGTCGGCGGTCCTACGCCATCGACGGCAGACCGCGGAGGGTCACCCTGCTTCAGCGGCGCCCAGGGCGCTGATCCCCGCCCTCATCCAGCGGACGGGGCTTCACCTGGGCGCGGGGTCCGGGGCCCACCCTGTCGCGCGCGCGCTAGCCACGCGGCGGCAGTGGAGACCGAGGCTGGGGTGATCCCCGGCAGCCGAGCCATGGCCCCTAGGGTCTGAGGGCGGGCGGCGCGTAGGCGCTCTCGCACCTCGGTGGAGAGCTCCGACAGCAGGGTCCAGTCCATGTCCGCGGGGAAGCGCACCTGCTCCATCCTCGCGGCCCGCTCCACCCGCTGCTCCGCGCGCGTGATGTAGCCCTCGTATTTGAGCTCTACCTCCAGCTGCTCTGCCGCCGCCGGCAGTATCTCAGGCGCTACGCCCAGCGCAGCGAGCACCTGCCAGCTCACCTCCGGTCTGCGGAGCAGGTCCGTCCCGGTGACGCTCCGCCTGAGCGGGGAGCCCCCGGCGAGCTCCAGGGAGCGGTCGACCTGGGGGGAGGGGTGTACCCTGAGCTGTTCCAGTGCCGCTCTTCCTCTGGCGAGGTGCTCCATCCGCGCCTCGAAGCTGCCCCAGGTGGCGTCATCGATCAGGCCCAGCGCCCTCGCCCTGGGCATCAGGCGCTGGTCGGCGTTGTCCTCGCGCAGCAGGAGGCGGTGCTCTGCTCGGCTGGTGAACATCCGGTAGGGCTCGCCCCCTACGCCGCGGGTGGTCAGGTCGTCTACGAGCACCCCCAGGTAGCCCTGGTGTCGTTCCACGTGGAACGGCTCTCCAAGGGCCGCGGACAGGCCGGCCACCAGCCCCTGCGCCGCAGCCTCCTCGTAGCCCGAGGTGCCGTTCACCTGTCCCGCTAGGAATAGTCCTGGCAGCTCGCTGTGCTCCAGACCACGCCCCAGGCGCCGCGGATCGAAGGCGTCGTACTCCACCGCGTAGCCCCAGCGCAGCACCTCCACCGCCTCCAGGCCCGGGATCGCCTGCAGCATCGCCAGCTGTACGTCGGCGGGGAGGGAGGTCGGCAGGCCGTTGGGGTAGATGCGGTCTGAGCGGTGACCCTCAGGCTCCAGGAAGATCAGGTGTCGGTCCCTGTCGGGGAACCGAACGATCTTGTCCTCGATGGACGGGCAGTACCTCGGACCCGTACCCTGTATCGCGCCGGTGAAGATCGGAGAGCGATCCAGGCCGCCCCGGATCACCTCGTGCACCCTGGGGTTGGTGTGCGTCAGGTAGCAGTCCAGGGCTGGCAGCCGCGGTCCAGCGGGGCCGAAGGAGAAGCGCCCCTCGGGCCAGGTGTCCTCCTGGCGCTCCAGCGCCCCCCAGTGGATCGAGGATCGCGCTAGGCGGGGCACCGTGCCGGTCTTGAGGCGCACCGCCCCCAGGCCTAGCTCGCGCAGCTGTGCCGCCAGCAGGTCGGCAGGGGGCTCCCCGTGGCGGCCTCCGGGGGTCGCCTCCAGTCCCAGGTACAGCACCCCCCCCAGGAAGGTCCCTGCCGTCAGGATCACGGCGTCTGCCCTCAGCTCCCCCCCATCGGCAAGGCGCACCCCCCGCACCGCGCCGCCCTCCACCCGCAGCGCGACCACCTCTCCGTCGATCTGGTGGAGCCCCTGGAGGTTCGCGAGGTGTCGCTGCATCACCTCGGGGTAGGTGTGGATGTCCACCTGCGCCCTGCTCGCTTGCACCGCCAGCCCCCTGCGGGTGTTCAGGCGCCGGAACTGCACCGCCGCCTCGTCCGCCACCCGCCCCATCAGGCCGCCCGCGGCGTCGATCTCCCGCACCAGGTGCCCCTTCCCCATTCCACCGATCGCGGGGTTGCAGGACAGCGCCCCCACGCGATCGAGGCCCAGGGACACGAGCGCCACCCTCCGGCCGAGCCGGGCCGCTACCGCCGCCGCCTCGCTCCCAGCGTGACCCCCACCAATGACAATGACATCAAATGCGTTCATCTCCTCGCTCTATCCCGCGCCTGTGCGCCCATCACGTTCTCACCGCTTCTGTGGCCTTTGCGCTCAAGGGCACCCACGCTGGGCCGAACTCGAAGCGCGAGCACCTGGAGCTGCAATGAGCGGGACGCGAACGCATCGTGACAGAGGCCTGCGCAGGCGGGGCGCACGTCTCGTGGCGTGGGCCGAGACCAACCCGTGGAGCCGGCGATGAGCGATCTCGATCTCGAGCTGGTAGAGGAATTTGTGGTGGAGTCCCGCGAGCTCCTCGAGGCCGCGGAGTCGGACCTGCTCGCGCTCGACCTGTCTCAGGGTGCCCCGGGGCAGGAGGTGGTCAACCGCATTTTCCGGGCAGTCCACAGCGTCAAGGGGGCCGCTGGCTTCTTTGGGTTGGAGGTCATCGGGGTGCTCGCCCACCGCCTCGAGAGCGTGTTGATGAAGGTGCGGGACGGGCAGCTGGCCCCCACCTCGCAGATGGTGGACGTCCTGCTACAGGCGAACGACCGCCTCAGGGGCCTGCTGGAAGACATCCAGGCGAGCAACGGGGAGGACGTCAGCGCCCACCTCGCGGCGCTCGATCCCTTCTTGGGGGAGGGAGGCTCTCCCCCCGCGCCGCCCGCGCCGCCCGCGCCTGCGGTCACCGCTCCGGCGCCGCAGGGGCAGGGGGGAGGCTCCTTCGCGGGGTGGTCCGTCCCAGCGGCGCTCGCGGCAGAGATCAAGCGGCACGGCCGGCACCTCTTCGGTCTCACCGTCGATCCCTCGCGCGATCTCATCGGGCAGGGGCGCACCGCGGCCGCCCTCATCGAGGACGTCTCGGACCTGGGTGAGCTGCTGCACAGCACCTATGACGAGGCTACGCCCGGCGGCTCCTTCGCGCTGGTGGTGTCCACCGTCCTCGACCTCGACTTCGCGGTAGAGGGCTTCGCGCTCCCCAGGGACGCGATCCAGGACCTCCTCCGGGCCTCGGTCGTTGCGCCCGCTCCCCCCGCGGCACCTCCTCCGCTGCCCAAGGCGGCGCCCGCGGCGGCACCGCCCAACGCCAGCGCCGTCGCGGCCTCCCCCGCCGCGGCCAAGGCCTCCCCCGCCGCGGCCAAGGCCTCCTCTGACGGCGGCTCCGGCGCCCAGGTCGAGACCAAGAGCACCGTCAGCGACACCATCCGGATCAAGACCACGGTCCTCAACGCCCTGATGGAGATGGCCGGCGAGCTGGTCCTCGCCCGCAACCGCCTGCTCCGCACGCTCGCCGACAAGACCGATCAGATCGAGGGGCTGGGCCCGGTCCTCAGCCAGGTCTCCTCCATCACCACCGAGGTGCAGGAGCAGATCATGCGGACCCGCCTCCAGCCGGTGGGCACTCTCTTCGGGCGCTTCAACCGGGTGGTGCGGGACCTCACCCACAAGCTGGGGAAGGAGGTCAACCTCGAGACCGTGGGCGCTGACGTCGAGCTGGACCGCACCATCCTCGAGGGCCTCGCCGATCCCCTGACCCACCTGCTGCGGAACAGCCTCGACCACGGCATCGAGATGCCCGAGGAGCGGGTCGCGGCGGGCAAGGTCCGCTTCGGTACCATCCAGATCTCCGCTCAGCACGAGGGCGGCATGGTCAACATCACCATCAAAGATGACGGTGGCGGCATCGACGTGCAGCGGATCCTCCTCAAGGCGATGGAGCGCGGGCTCCTCACCGAGGAGCAGGCGGATCGCATGTCCGACCGCGAGGGGCTGCAGCTCATCTTCCTCCCGGGCTTCTCTACCGCGAAGGTGGTGACCGACGTCTCAGGGCGGGGTGTCGGGATGGACGTGGTCCGGACCAACATCGAGAAGCTCGGCGGCAACGTCGACCTCGCCTCCACCCACGGGGTGGGCACCACCGTCACGCTCAAGCTGCCGCTCACCCTCGCCATCGTGTCCTCGCTCATCGTCACCGCGGGTGGGCAGCACTTTGCGCTCCCCCAGGTGGGCCTGCAGGAGGTCATCCGGATCGTCCCGGGGCAGGGGCACGAGGCCATCGAGGAGGTGCGTGGCGCCTCGGTGCTGCGCCACCGGGGCACCCTGCTCCCCATCGTGCGCCTCGACGAGGTGCTGGACATCGCGCCGACCTTTGTGGACCCGCAGACCGGTGCGCGGCGGTCCGATCGCCGCCAGCGTATCGCCGACCGGCGCCAGTCCTCCAAACCCCGCACCCTGGAGGAGAAGAAGCTCGCGGAGCAGCGGGCTCCTGGCGATCGCCGCGAGTCTCTCGCCAGCGTGCAGCGCATCCTGGTGCTCAAGGTGGGCAAGAACCGCTTCGGCCTCCTCGTCGATCAGATCGTCGACAACGAGGAGATCGTCGTCAAGCCCGTCTCGCGCTTCGTCCGCAGCGCCCCCTGCTTCTCCGGCGCCACCATCCTCGGTGACGGGACCATCTCGATGATCTTGGATCCTCTGGGGATCTCCACCCACGCCAAGCTCCGCTTTGACCTCACCAAGGACAAGGCCGTGGCGCGCCCCAAGGGCGCGCAGGGCCCACAGGGTGAGATTTTCTCCCTGATCCTCCTCTCCAACCACACCGATGAGACCTTCGCGCTGCCCCTCACCCAGGTGGGGCGCATCGAGAAGATCCGTCGCGACGAGATCCGGCGCATCGGCGATCGGGAGTACCTGTCCTATCGCGAGACGACCCTGCCCCTGGTGCGCCTCGAGCAGCACCTGCGGGTCAAGGCGCCTGCCACAGAGCCCGTCGAGTACTTTGTCGTCATCCCCAACCTGCGGGGCCAGCAGATCGGCCTGCTCACCACCCAGGTGCTGGACGCGGTGGAGGTCAAGCTCCAGGTCCACCAGGGATCAGTGCCCTCCCGCGGCATCTTCGGATCGGCGGTGCTCGACGACCGCATCGTGCTCCTGCTGGACATCGTGCAGCTCGCTCAGCTCTCAAGCGCCGACGGCGAGGTGCGCCCGCTGCTGGAGGGGATCACCCCGCCGCTGCGCGTGGTGCTGGTGGAGGCGAGCCCCACGACCCGGCTTATACAGCGCACCGCGCTGCAGCGGGCCGGCGCGCTCGTCACCGTGGCGGAGGACGTAGAGGCGGCGACCGCCCTCCTGAAGCGGGGAGGGGTCGACGCCCTCATCCTCGACGGCGAGCTGCCGAACCAGCCGGCGGAGGTGCTCCTCAGCGACCTGCGGGCAGACGAGAGCCTCGCGCGCTTGCCAGTGATCCTCACCACCTCGCACCTCCCGGAGGACGAGGAGGACAGCGTGGGGAGGTTTGCGGCGCGCGCCGCGAAGCTGGACATCGAGCGGCTCGTGGAGCGCCTGATCACCTTCGCCGAGGAGAGACGCTGATGCCCAAGGTCCAGTTCGCAACCTTCTACCTCGGGGATGACCTCTACGGGATCAACATCCTCCAGGTGCGCGAGGTCATCCAGGACTTCCACGTCTCGCAGGTCCCGCAGACCCCCGCGCCGATCCTGGGGCTGATGAACCTCCGAGGGCAGATCGTCACCGTGGTGCATCTGGGGAGGAACCTCGGGATCCAGGTGGTGGAGCCTCAGAACACCTGTATCATCCTCAAGACCAACGACGAGCTCGCGCAGGTCCACGCCAGCCGCAGCTGGATCTTTCCCGCTGGTGAGGACTCGGTGGGGCTGGTCGTCGACGAGATGGGTGAGGTGGTGGAGGTGGACGAGGAGGAGATCGACGCTTCACCGGCCAATTCCTCGGATCGGGACTCCGCCACCATCGCCGGCGTGGCTAGGCTGGACAAGGAGCTGCTGACGATCCTCCACATCGACAGCATCCTCCAGCTCGATTTCCTGTCGAGAGCAGGGTGATGGGGCACACCTCTGGGGATCCCCTGCGGGTCGTCGTCGCGGATCCCTCCGCGACGTATCGGATCGTGCTCTCGCACGGGGTGAAGGCGGCCGCTGGCTGTGTCCTGGTGGCGACCGTGTCGTCCCCAGCGCAGCTGCTCCAGCGCCTCGCCGAGGGCGACGTCCAGGTGCTCGTGCTGTCCGAGGACCTGGATCCCGAGGGGAGGGGAGACCTGCTCACCACCCTCACGGCGCAGCACCCGAGGCTGCGGGTCATCCTCGCGGCCTCAAACCCCTCGGCGCGACACCGGCAGCTCGCGCGGGAGCTGCGGCTCGCCGGCCTGGTCCTCAGGTCCAGCGGGCGGGGAGAGCCAGGGGGCCTTGAGGCGGTGCTCACAGGGCTCTCGGCGGCCCCTGGTGAGGTCCGCCCGCCGGTGCGCTCCAGGCGCACGGTGAGCGCTCCCGAGGCGCCCTCCCAGGCGCCCCCTCGGGACGACGCCGCGGGCACCGCGGCCCAGCGCATCTCTCGCCTGCTGCCCCACCGCTTCGCGCTCCTCGCGATCGCCTCCTCCACCGGAGGACCCAGCGCCCTCACCAGGCTCTTCTCAGCGCTCTCGCCCCAGATGCGCCTGCCGGTGGTGCTGGTGCAGCACATGCCCGCGGGCTTCACCAAGTCCCTCGCGGCGCAGCTCTCCAGGGTGTCCCCGCTCGAGGTGCGGGAGGCGGAGCAGGGCGACGCCCTCCGATCCGGCCTCGCCCTGCTGGCCCCTGGTGGCAGGCACATGGAGGTGCTCCGCGACGGCGGCAGCCTGACCGTCAGGCTCCACGATGAGCCTCCGGTCAACCAGTGCCGGCCCGCCGCGGATGTGCTCTTTCGGAGCCTCGCAGGCCTCACCGCCGCCCCGGTCCTGAGCGTGGTGCTCACCGGGATGGGGGCGGATGGGGCCCAGGGAGTTGGGGAATTGCGGCAATTTCACGGCTATAATCTATCGCAGGACCAGGAGAGCTCAGTGGTGTACGGTATGCCCAAAGCTGTCGCCGACCTCGGCTTCGCCGATGAGATCCTCTCCCTTGATCGAATTGCACCGCGCCTGAACGAGCTGGGCAGCCGCTGTGCCGTGGAGCAGACCCGATGAAGATCAACACGAGCGAATTCGAGCTGCTCCGGCGCTACATTGAGATTCAGTGTGGGATCACGGTCGCGCCGGAGAAGCAGTACCTCATCGAGACCAGGCTCACGCGCCTCGTGGTAGAGACTGGCTCCAATTCCTTCGGAGAGTTCTACCAGCACGTAGAGCGGGCGGGAAATGGTCCCCTGAGGGACAAGATCATCGACGCGATGACCACCAACGAGACCCTGTGGTTTCGCGACTCCTCGCCCTACACCGCGCTGCGTGAGAAGATCCTCCGGGAGTTCTCCGCTGAGAACCGAGGAAACCCGGGCGCCAAAATGCGCATCTGGTCCGCGGCAAGCTCTACAGGGCAGGAGCCTTACTCCATGGCGATGGTGGTGGATGACTACTGTCGGTCCCCCTTCTCGAACCAGCTGCGCCCCGAGCAGGTGGAGATCATCGCCACGGACATCTCCCCCTCTGCGCTCTTTGTCGCCATGGCGGGGCGCTATGACCGCATCTCGATGCGGCGCGGCTTCGTCGATGACTGGGCGCCGTACAAAGACCGGTATTTCACCGAGGACGGGCGCGTCAGTGTCATCGACGATCGCATCAAGGGGAGGGTGAAATACTCGCGGTTCAACCTCCAGAACAGCTTTGCGGGCATGGGGAAGTTCCATGTGATTTTTCTCAGGAACGTCGCGATCTACTTCTCCACTGAATTCAAGCGCGCGCTCTTTGAGAAGCTGTACCAGTCGCTCCACCCCAACGGATACCTGATCCTCGGCACCGCCGAGACCACCTCTGGGTACACGCAGCGCTTCACCTCCGAGAACCACGGCAAGGCCGTGCTCTTCCGGCCCAGGGGGTAGAACATGGGAACCAAGATCCTCACCGTGGACGACTCTCGGGTGATGCTGCGCATCATCTCCTCCGCTATCGAGCGCCTCGGCTATCAGCCGGTCATCGCCAAGAATGGCGCGGTGGCCCTGGAGCTGCTGGAGGAGCAGGGCGAGGAGATCGCGCTGGTGCTCCTGGACTGGAACATGCCGGTCATGAACGGGCTGGACACTCTCAAGGCGATCCGAGCACAGGAGCGCTTCCAAGACCTGCCGGTGATGATGGTGACGACCGAGAGCGAGCGGACCAACGTCCTGGAGGCGATCCGCGCTGGCGCGAGGCACTATCTAACCAAGCCCTTCTCCCCAGAGGACCTAGTCATCCGCATGATGGAGTGTCTGGGACTTGGAGATCAGCTATGACCCTGACCCTCTCCGCCGTCTCTGAGCGGCTGCTGAACTCCACCCTGCCCTCGTTCCCGCAGGTGGTGCTCCAGGTCGAGCGCGAGCTCGCCAAGCCTGACGCCGCGGTAGGCGCGGTGGCGGCGCTGGTGGAGCAGGATCCGCCGCTGGCCGCCCGCTTCCTCGCGCTGGCGAATTCCTCCTTCTACAGCAGGGGCAACCCCACCAGCAGCGCGCTCCAGGCGGTGTCGCGCCTGGGGCTGGCCGAGGCGCGTCAGGTGGTGCTGGCCACCGCCCTGCTCCAGAGCTTCGGGAGCCTGGGGGGCGCGGACCCCCACCGCTACTGGACCCACTCTGTCACCACCGCGCTGCTCACCAGGGAGCTCGCCAAGCTGTGCTCGTCGACCCTCTCCAGGGGGCTGGTCGACGCGGCCTACCTGGCGGGGCTGCTCCACGACATCGGTGCCCTCGCCCTCGCGCACCTCTTCCCTGAGGAGTACCAGCCGGTCATCGACGCGCTGGAGGAGAGCGGCCGGCCCGCCTGGGAGGTGGAGCTGGACCTGCTCGGCTTCCACCACGGTGAGGTGGGGGAGCTGCTGGTCCACGGCTGGGGGCTCCCCCCCGCGGTGTGTGCCTCGGTGCGCTTCCACCACGAGCCATGGTCTGCGCCCCAGCCGATCATCCAGCTCGTGCGCTTGGTCTACCTGTCGGATTTCGTCTCGTCTAACCAAGGCTTTGAGCGGCACCAAGGAAACCTGTCGCAGGATTTCGAGGCGGGGGCCTGGGACGGACTGGGGTACACCATCGAACAAGTTCAGGAAATCCTCGCTCAAGCACTGGCCTTGGGAACCCGATCCGAGGGCCTGTGGAGTTTCGCGAAGTAAGACAGGGCACCCGCTCTGATGGAGCTGACGACCATGACACAGCACTTGATCGAGCCGTTTACAGAGGGTGCTCTGGAGATGCTCGTGACCATGTTGGGGATCGAGGGGACCGTGGTCTCCGCCGATGAGGTCCCCAGGGCAGAGATCGCGGCGAGCATGCCCCTGGAGGGGCAGCCGGGGGGGCAGCTGCTCCTCGGGTTCTCTCACGAGGCCGCGACCCGGCTGGTGGGCGAGATGCTCGGGATGGAGCCCGATGAGCTAGAGGAGGACGACCTGGCCGACGGGATCGGTGAGATGGCCAACATCATCGCCGGCTTCGCCAAGACCCGCCTCTCTGAGGCGGGCGTCCACTTCAACCTCGCGCTCCCCGAGATCCTCGCCGGAGACGAGCTTGCCTCCCACATGGACGGCAAGAACGTGCTCCTCGGAAAGCTCCAGACCGAGTACGGCGATTTTGACGTCGCCGTCTGGTTCGCCTGATCCGCTCTTTGACCCCCTCTCCATGCCCCGGAGGTGTTCCCTATGCCCATGAACATCCTGATCGTCGACGACTCCAAGGCCATGCGTATGATCGTCCGAAAGACCCTGCGGCAGGCGGGCTTCGGTGCGCACAACTTCTTTATGGCTGGTGACGGGCTAGAGGCCCTGGAGATCGTCAAGACCACCCCCATGCACCTGATCCTCTCGGACTGGAACATGCCGAACATGAACGGCATCGAGCTGCTCAAGGCGCTCCGCGACGCGAAGAGCAGGGTGGTGTTCGGCTTCGTCACCACCGAGGGCACGCCGGACATGCGGGCCAAGGCGATGGCCACAGGGGCGCAGTTCGTGATCGTCAAGCCCTTCACCGCCGAGCAATTTGAGGAGACGCTGGTGAGCGTCTTTAAGTCGGGCGGCGCGTCCTATGACCCCGGCGATCAGCAGAGCATCGTCCTGGGTAAGGAGCTGAACGGGGTGCTGGTCCCCACCGCCGAGTCGGTCGCCACGCTGCTCACCGCGGTGCTCAGCCGCAAGGTGGAGGCGGTGGAGTGGAAGAAGGGGGTGGACCTCACCGACAAGGTCTGCGTGGGCCTCTTCGAGAGCGACGAGCGGGGGCACGAGTGCGTCTGCGTCACCGACCTCCCCCTCGCCGCCTTCACCGGCGGGGCGCTGACGATGATCCACGCCGAGAGCATCCAGACCGAGCTCAAGACCATGCAGCTCTCTCAGGCGCTCAAGGACTCCATCGGTGAGATGTTCAACGTCTTCGCGCGGCTGTTCAACCTCCCCTCCGGGCGGAGGCTCAAGCTCGCAGAGGTGGCGATCGTCCCCTCCTCCTTCAGCCCGACGGTCCAGGCCTACCTGGAGAACCCCAAGGAGATCGCCCAGATGGTGGTGAACGTGCCCGGCTATGGGCGCGGCAAGCTCTCCGCCTACGTGGGCATCAACGAGTAGGGCGCTCGTCCTTGTGGCGCCCACCGGGGGGGCCCCGGCGGCGCTCGAGGGCGTGCCCGCCTCGGCGCCGCCACGGCGGGCCGGTCCCGCGGGTGCGACAGCTCCTTCATGTCCCTCTCGCCACAGTCCCTCTGGCGAGGGGGCTCGCTGCGGCGCAGCGACCGCCTCCGGGCGTTGAGGGAGGCCGCGATTCCGCGGCTCACCACGCGACGAGGCCCCCACCGAGCGCCTCGGAGGGGGCCTCTCGTCCGTGCGTGGGCGCTAGAAGCTGCGGCGCCTGGGGTGCTCCACCTGCTCTGCCTCGGTCTTGCAGTCGATGCACATGGTGGCCACAGGGCGCGCCTTGAGGCGGGCGTAGGAGATCGGCTCTCCACAGCTCTCGCACACCCCGTACTCGCCCTCCTCCATCCGGTGGAGCGCGTGGCGGATCTTCTGCAGCAGCTTGCGGTCGCGGTCCGCGAAGCGCAGCGTGAAGTCGCGGTTGGACTCGGACACCGCCAGATCGAGGGTGTCGGGGTCGTTGATCTGAGTCTCGGTGAGGGTGCTGACCGCGGAACGGCTGTGGTCCAGGATGCTGTCAGCCTGTGACTTGAGGATGCCGTAGAGATCCTTCAACTCGTCATGGCTGAGGTACTCATCCGAGGGCAGGCTGTTGAGGGGCTTCTCAAACATGGTCCGCGCGTCTCCAACTAGAGGGGCGTCTAGGTATCGTCCCAAGTTGCCACGCACTTGAGGGGAGCACAAGGGGTCGGCGGAGATTCTCTCCCTTAGGGGACGGAAGCCGGCCTGCACCCCTCGGATGCGCGCCGGCTGAGAAATATCTGTCGGGTGAAGCGCTGGCGCAGGTAGAAGCCCAGCGGCGTGGTGCGCACCCACTCCCCCTCCTCGTCGAGGGCCCACACCCACTCCCCGCTGCGCGCCGCCTTCGGGCGGAGCTGTAGCGCCACCCCCTCTCTGGCGCTGATCCGGGCGAACGCCCCCTCTGCCACCTGCTCGGTGAGTGTGGCCCAGTCCGCGCGCAGCAGCGCCTCCTCCGCCGCGCTGGGGTGCCACAGGAGCGGGCAGCCCACTACTCGGCTCCCCGGCTCGCCTCTCCCGCGCACGGGGACCCACAGCACGCTGGCCAGCTTCTGCTGCACCAGAGAGCCCTCCCAGGGGCGCGACAGGCTCCCGTCTAGCGGCGCCACCGCCACCCAGGTGGAGGCGGTGGGGAGCCCCCCCTCGGTCACCGGGATCGTCTTCAGCTCTACCCCAGCCTCGGGAAAATCGGGCCCGTGGAAGCTGTTGGGGGCCACCCCCATCGCCAGCTCCACCACCTGGCCGATCCAGCCCTTGTTCCCGCGCAGGTCGGGCGGCACAGGGAGCCTCAGCCCTCGCGCCAGCTCGGCCAAGCTGCGGCCCGCTAGCCCCTGCGCCCGCAGGAGCAGCGCCCCCTCGTCCAGCGCCTCGCTCACCAGGAGAAGGAGGAGACCTGCCAGCGCTCTCCCACCTGGATGTGGGTGCTGGGGGAGGGCATCCGCTTCTCGCCGCAGAACAGGTAGACGGTCGTGGCCCCGCGATCGTCGGTCTTGCGGTTGGTCACCCACAGGGCGTCGCCCTCCTGCAGGCACTCGTGGGCGGTGCGGCTCGCGGCGGTCAGGTTGTAGCCCTTGAATTCCTCGCGCGCCTGCGGGTCGACGGGGCAGCGGCTCTCGTGGCACCAGGTGGCGATCCAGGCGTCGAATTCCTTGGCCTGGATCATCTTCAGCGACTGGAGCACCGAGTCCTCCACCGTGCCCGCGGCGGGGGCCTTCACCACCTCCGCCTGGATCACCTGCCCCAAGGGGGTGCGGACCTCCACCGTGTCTTGGGCCAGGGCGGAGGTCATCAGGGCGAGGGCGAGGGCGAAGACAGTCATGGGCACCTTCCGGGTTGAGAGCAGGTTAGATCAGATCGGCCTCGTCTACCACAACCCCTGACGCGGCGATTCAGTTCAACCCGCGGCGGCAGCCGCGTGTAGGAGCGCGAGGGCGTGGGACCGGTACTCGCAGAGGTTCAGCTTGTCGATCAGGGCGTGGCGACCCTCACCCTGGTGATGGACGGCGCGGGGCTGCTGGTGGGGCGCGCCCCCGACGTGAACCTGCGCCTCCCCGACCCGCGCATCTCCGGGCGTCACCTCGCGCTCTACTACGGCCCTGGGCGGCGCACCCTGATGGCCCAGGATCTGGGCAGCACCAACGGCACCTGGCTCCACGGCGAGCCGCTGGTGGGCCCCACCCAGCTCCACGCGGGCGAGGAGCTGCTCCTCGGCCTGTCGAGGGTGCTGCGGGTGAACCTGATGACCGCCCCCCCACTAGAGGAGCAGGACCGCCCTCTCCAGCTCCTGGACCTCAGCGGTGGGATCGCCCACGCGCTCGAGGAGGTGGGGGGCGTCATCCTCCACCACCTGCCCCTACCGGAGCTCTCTTACACCGACGAGGGGTTGGCCCTTGGCGAGGGGCCAGACAGGCTGCTGCTCTCGGTGGGCGAGCCCTTCCGTTGGGGCGGGAGGCTCTACCTCGTCCGCGAGCTGGCCGGCTAGCGGCCCCTACCAGACGTCGTACTTGCGCCGCAGGGCGTCGTGCTCGTCCCCGTTGCGGGAGGGGTGCAGCACCCCCTGCGCGTCGTGCAGGTAGAACCAGTACTCGGAGGGGGTGGGGCGGAGCGAGGCCTCGAGCGAGGACACGGTGGGGTTCCCGATCGCGGTGGGGGGCAGCCCCTTCAGGTGGCGGGTGTTGTAGGGGTGGGTCTCGTCGCGCAGGTTGCGGAGGAAGGCGGCCCGGTCGTTCCACTCGGGCAGGTCGTAGCGCGAGGTGGCGTCCACCCCCAGCTGCCAGCCTCTGTCAACCCGCTTCCAGAGGATGCCCGCCACCAGCGGCCGGTTGGTGGGCGAGGGCTCCTCCCGCTCCAGCATCGAGGCCATCACCACGATCGCGTGCAGCCCACGCCCCTTGTCTACCTCCCCGCGGTGCGTGTCGAGGAAGCGCTCCTTGAAGGTCTGGAGCTGGCGCTCGATCAGGCGCTCGGCCGAGAAGGAGCGGGCAGAGACCGCGTAGGTCTCCGGGTAGAGGTAGCCCTCGAGGGTGGGGGAGGTGACGGCGAAGGGCAGGTCTACCCCCTTCGACTCGGCCAGGGCCTTGTAGCTCCCCGCCTCGATCCACCCCTTGGCGGTCAGCGCCGCGTCGATGTCTCGGATCCGCCACCCCTCCACCACCGTGAACGGCACGTCGTCCGAGAGGGGCGCCCCGCACAGGGTCGCCAGCACCTCATGCATCGACATCGAGCGGCGCACCTCGAAGCGCCCCGCCTTCAGGCAGGAGGCGTCCTCGCCCCGCAGGAAGAGCTTCCACTGGAGCTCGCTCGGCGCCAGCCCCTCCGACACCATCACCGGGCCCAGGCCCCCCGCGGTGGAGCCCTTGGGCACCTCAAAGACGAAGGGCGTGTCGTCGCCGGGCCTCACGGGGGCGTCAGGGTCCACGCAGCCGGTGAACAGGGCGAGGGCGAGCAGCGCGAGTCGCATGGGCTATCCTGGGCGAGGGGAGTGGACAGCTAACGCCCCGGCCGGCCCGCGCCCACAGGGCCCGAACCGGTCGGCGCCCCTCGTGCTCAGGGCCGCGGTCGATTATCGTTGCGCCTCCCCCACCAGAGATCCGCCCCTATGTTCAACCCCATCCTCGAGCGCCTCGACCCCTACCCCACCTCCACCCTCCAGCTGTGGCGAGAGGAGGCGCGCGCCAGGGGGCTGACGGTGTGGGACCTGGGGGTGGGGGATCCCCCCACCCTGCTCCACCCTGGGGCCAGGGCCGCCTTCCTCGACGCGGTGCCCACCGCCGCGAGCTACCCCCGGCAGGGCCCCGCCGTCGCGGCGAGGGCGGCGGCAGCGGGCTTCTTGCGCCGCCGCTACGGTGCCCAGCTGGACCCAGAGGCCCAGGTGGTGCTCACCACCGGCTCCAAGGAGGCCAGCGTCCTGGTGCCGCTCCTGGCGGTGGACCGCGACAGCCCGCGCCGGGGGGTGTTGGTGCCAGTGCCGGGCTACGCCGCCGCCCTGCGGGGGGCGGTGCTCGCGGGGGCGGAGCTGATCCCCGTCCCCCTCCAGCCCCCCCATTTCACCCCCAGGGTGTGGGAGCTGCCCGAGGCGGTGCTCTCCAGGGCGGCGGTGCTGTGGATCAACAGCCCCCACAACCCCACCGGGGCGGTGATGTCCCGCGAGGACCTCGCCCGCACCGCGGCGGTCTGCGGGGAGCGCGGGATCCTCCTCGCGTCGGACGAGCTCTACGCGGACCTCTACCAGGGGGAGCCCCCCGCGGGGGTGCTCGAGGTCGCCGAGCGCGGGGTCCTCGCGGTGCACTCGCTCTCCAAGCGGGCGGGCTTCACCGCCCTCGGCGCGGGCTGTGTCGCGGGCGCCGCCGAGGTGATCGCCCGCTACCGCAAGCTGCGCGACGCCTACGGCGCGGCGCCCTCCGACATGGTCAACGCCGCCGCCGCGGTGGCCTGGGCCGACGACGCCCACCCCGCCGAGGCGCGGCAGGTCCACGCCAGGCGCAGGGCGGCGCTCCAGGAGGGGCTGGAGGCGCTGGGCCTGGAGGTGCTCCGCACCGGCGCCACCTTCTACCTGTGGGTGAGGGCGCCCGCGCCCCACGACGGCCTGAGCTGGGCCAGGGCCCTCGCCGCCCGCGGGGTGCTGGTGCAGGCTGGCGCTTGGTTCGGCGCCCTGGGCGAGGCCCGCCGCTGGGTGCGCTTCGCCGCGGTGCTCGAGGACTATCAACAGGCCCTGGCGGTGATCCAGGGCGAACTGGAGGCGTGATGGAAGCGCTCAAGGCGCGGATCGAGCGGTCCTGGGCTGGCGAGATCGACGAGGACGCGGTGCACGAGGTGCTCGACCTCCTCGACCGGGGCGCCCTGCGCCTCGCCACCAAGGAGGACGGCGCCTGGGTCACCCACCCCTGGGTAGGCCAGGCGATCCTGCTCTACTTCCGCATCGCGCCGATGCGCGAGGGGAGCTACGGCGACTACCTGTACCACGACAAGATCCCCCTCAAGACCCGCCTGGTCGAGCAGGGGGTGCGGGTGGTACCCCCCGGGACGGTGCGCTACGGCGCCTTCCTGGAGCGGGGCTGCGTGGTCATGCCGGGCTACGTCAACCTGGGCGCATGGGTCGGCGCGGGCACCATGGTCGACACCTGGGCTACGGTGGGCTCTGGAGCGCAGATCGGGCGCGGCGTCCACCTCTCGGGGGGGGTGGGCATCGGCGGGGTGCTGGAGCCCCCTGGGGCGAGGCCCGTGATCGTGGAGGACGGCTGCTTCATCGGCTCCCGCTGCGTGGTGGTCGAGGGGGTGGTGGTCGAGGAGGAGGCGGTGCTCGGCGCGGGCACCGTCATCACGGCCTCCACCCCGATCATCGACGTGACCGGGCCGGAGGAGGTGATCTACAAGGGCAGGGTCCCCGCCCGCTCAGTGGTGGTGCCGGGCACCCGCCCCAAGCGCTTCCCCGCCGGGGAGTACAGCCTGCCGGTGGCCCTGATCATCGGTCGCAGGACCGCCTCGACCGACCGGAAGACCAGCCTCAACGACGTGCTGCGTGAGTTCGCGCTCCCCGTCTGAGCGCCTGGACCTCACCGCTCCCGCGCCGATCCCGGCGACCTGGGGGCTGGTGGCGCTGACCGGCGCGGTGCACCTCCTGACGGGGCTGATCGCCTGGGAGCGCGGTCAGGCCGGGCTGTTCGCGGCGCTGGTGCTCGACCGCAGCCCGGTGCTGCGCGCGTCGGTGGGAGGGCAGGTGGCCTCGCTGGTCGACGCGGGGCAGTGGTGGCGCCTGGTGAGCTCGGTGCTGCTCCACGGGGACCTGGGCCACCTGGGGGTGAACCTGGTCTCCCTGTGGGTGCTGGGGCGCCTGCTGGAGCCGCTGCTGGGGAGCGTCCGCTGGCTCGGCTGGTTCTTTCTGGGGGGGGTGGGGGCCTCGATCGGCTCGCACCTCGCGGGGGTGGAGGCCTCGGACGGGGGCAGCGGCGGGGCCTTTGCCCTGCTCGGCGCGGCGGCGGTGCTCGGCTGGCGGCTCCGCGACCAGCTCGACGAGGACGACGCCTGGATGATGGGCCCGGTGCTCTGGGGCTTCATCGCCCTCAACCTCGTGCTCTCGGTGGTGCTCCCCTGGATCGACGCCACCGGGCACGCGGTGGGGCTGGGGGTGGGGCTGCTGCTGGGCGCGCTCGCGCGGCGCCCGGGGCAGGTGGCGCCTCGCGGAACGGTCGCCCTGTGGGGGCTCTGGCTGGGGGCCTGTGCGGTCGCCCTGGGGTTCTGGGTTCGCTGACTGCGGGGTTCACCTGGCCGGCGGTGCGGCCTGGGGCGCGCGGGCCACCCCAGGCCCCCGCGGGGCGTGGGGGGGGGCGCCCGGCCGGGTTGAGCAGGTCCGCCGACCGCGCGCGCCCGGCTCGTGGCGCGTCCGGCGCCCAACACAGGAGACCCCCGCCGGGGCGCGGCCCGGTGGGGGTCTAGGAGGGGCCTGTGGGGCCGCCCTGCCGGATCAGCTGACGACGGTGGTCAGGATCGCCCGCTGGTAGCCCAGCTCGCTCCACACGCCCTCGACGATGTTGGCCTCGTCGAGCCAGGCGCTCTTGCCGCTGGTGCTCGAGTGGGCCAGCCACTGGCCGTTCTCCAGGTCGACGTTGGTGAAGGTCACCACATCCTTCCCGCCGCCCTCCAGCTCGAGCTCGACGATCAGGTCGCGCCCGCCGTCTACCTCGACCGCGTGGTCGGCGAGGATCTTGCGGACCCTGGGCGAGAAGGACGCGATATCGGCGTCGGTGAAGCCCTTGTCGTCCACGTCCTCCACCGTGTCCCTGGCGGTGTCCACCATCTCGACCAGCGCTTCGTCCCGCTCCACCTCCAGCTCCTCACCGGTGAGGGCCCCCATCTCCTGGGTCTCGTTGGCCTCCTCGGCGATCTCCTCCGCCGTGAGCCCGGAGGCCGCGGGGCTGGCGTGGGCGTCGCGGACGCTCTCAAGGGCCAGGTCGCCAGGGTAGGAGCGGCCCATGCCGCGCGCCAGCTTCTGGAGGGCCACCTGGAGGGCCTTCTCGTCGTAGTCGGGCTTGCCGTTCATGTACGCGAAGAGCGCCACCTCGGCGTCGCCGGACACCCCCGCCGACTTGTACCAGCGCACGATCTTGTCGTAGGACTCCTGCCAGTTGCGGGCGCGCGCCTCGCGCTTGTCGTGCGACTCGATCGCGTCCTGCTGCTCGCGGGCGGTCTCGGTCGAGAGGGCGTCGCGGCCCAGGCCCTGCTCCTGGTTCATCGCCAGGGCCTTGACCGGGTCCGCCTCCGCGGCCACCACCTGCGCTGCGGCGGCGCCGGCGCCACCCCGGAACTTGGAGGTCAGCGCGGTGCGGTCACCCCTGGCGGTCTGCACCACAGAGGTCTCGTCGACCAGCTGCTGGGCGGAGTCTCCGCGCAGGCTGTCGGAGAAGTCCTCCAGCACCTCGAGGTCGCCGCCGTCGGCTACCTCGATCTTGCGGGCCGCGGTGGCCTCCAGCAGGAGGAAGGACTCGGTGAGGCGCGCCCCGCTCCCGGTGAGCTCGAGGAGCATCGCCACGCGGAAGTACTCCTGCAGCGGCATGGCGAGCAGCGCCTCGGCGGCGCGCACCGCGCTGTTCACCGAGAGGATGCCCTCGGCGCCCAGGGGATCGCGCTCGTTGGCGGGCAGCGCCACGCCCAGCGAGAGCAGCTCGACCACACGGTCCGTGAGGCGCCCCTCGGGGTCCTTGCCCTGCAGGCCGCTCACCGCCGCGAGCGCCGCCTGCCCACGGCCTGAATTGGAGGCGGCCTCGATCCGCTCCTCCACCGACATCTGGGACTTGTCGCCCACGTCCTCGGCCAGCCAGCCGGTGATGTGGCTCATGTGCTCAGGGCCGAGGTGGTCAAGCATCTCCTCCCAGCGGTTCTGGCCGCGCACGGCCTGGAGCGCCTTCTGGCGCTGCCCCTCGCCGACGTTGGAGCAGGCCTGGACGAAGAGGCCCCAGTCGGGATCGCGGGCGGCGAGGATGCTCTCGGGGGCGGTGGGGAGCTGCTCGGGGGTGTACTGGACGTCCGCCATCCAGTCCGCCTCGTTGCGCTCGCGCTTGGCCGACCAGCCGTCCAGGGCCTCGCCAGCGCGGAGCTCGCGGTCGCCCAGGCGGGCCAGGCGATCGGCCTGGAGCCCACCGAGCAGCCCCTCTTCCCGATCGGGGGACTGCTTCTCGGGGGCGAGCATCCCGGTGAGCTGATCGTTTCCGATCAGGGACTGGAGCTCGAGGCTGGGGTCGCGGCGCTGCTGCTGAGCGGGCGCCTCTTGCTCAAGGGACTTCTCGGGACCACCGCTTGCGGTGGAGCGCTTGGAATACGCTGACATGTGAACCTCGCGGTACGAGAGGAGAACGTGTGGAGGTATGATTAGGGTACCTGTGATCGTTCTGCCCGTCAATCCTTCCTGTCTCGCGAAATTAGCTGGGCGAAGGGGCGGACGTGTCGCGCCTCCCACGCCGCAACCCCGAGTCTCCGTGCCCACCCTCCTGTGGCCTCTCCTCTGCCTGCTCCCCGCCTGTGTACCGGCGCTCTACCTGCGGACCAGCCCGGGGGAGGGGGCGACCGCCCGCACCGGAGAGGAGGTGCTCGCCCTCCCCGCGCGGGTGCCCCTCGACAGGGTGCGGGTCATCCGCGTGGAGCGCGAGGGCTGTGCGCCCGCGGTGCTGGTGGTGGGGCCCCCGGTGCGCGGGGTCCACCCGCTCCCCGCGGTGGACGGCGCGGCGCTCGCCGGGGGGGGCAGGGGGATCACCCTGCTGCTCCAGTGCGAGGCGCCGGAGTGATCGCCCTGCTGCTCAGCGCCTGCCTCAGCAAGGTGCCGGTCCCCATCGAGCCCTTCGTGCCCAGCACCCCGGCGCAGCGCGCCCTCGCGGAGCAGCTCACCGAGGTCATCGACGGGCTGGATCCCCCAGCCTCGGCGCGGCTCGACGCGCTGCTGCTGGCTCCCACCTGGCGGGAGGAGCCCCTCGCCGACCTGCGCGCCAGGCTGGTCGAGGCGGAGCCGGTCTCCCTCGACCTCTCCGTCGATCTGAGCGTCCGCGCCGCGCTGGAGGGCGAGCTCACCCTCTACCTGGAGGCCACCAGGCGCTTCTACCGCCCCCTGGTGTGCGTGGGCGCCCGCGCTCAGCGCTCTCCCCTGGAGCTCTACAGCTGGGACCCCGCGGAGCGGGAGCGCCTCCGCGGCCTGTTCGCCGCGCTTGTGGTGCTCGATACAGTACCGGGAGGCAGCTGACCCGAGGCGTTTCAGCCGCCGCGACATTGTCTCCCCATGGGATAGCGTTCCACCGTCACCCATGAGGAGTTCCAATGGACCTGCACCCCTTCGCCGTAGAGTACCTCTCCAACCCGACCCAGGACGTGCTGCGCTCCCTGACCCTCGAGCACACCCCCGCGGTGGTGTCGACGGTCCACCAGAACCTGGTCAAGATGAGCAGGAACAAGGCAAGAAAGGCCGCATTTACCTACATCATCGCCGAGGACACCAGGGCGGCGGAATTCTCCTCCCAGCTCATCTCTCCCGCCAAGGCGCAGGCCCTCATCGCAGCGCAGGCCGCCTATATCGAGGCGTCCGGCAAGATGATCGAGATCCAGGGCTTCATCGGCCTCGGCGAGCGGGCGGTGGCCACCCAGTGGCTCTACACCCTGGAGGGGGCCAACATCGCCGCGATGCAGCAGATCCTCGCCTTCGCGCAGGAGGAGGTGCTCGCTCAGGGCGAGGCCTTCACCCCCACCCTGCGGGTGATCTACACCCCGGGGATGGTGGTCGAGGGCATGCCGGGCAAGCAGGCGATCCTGGTCGACCTGGAGTCCTACACCACCTACGTGATGGGGCCGGACTACTTCGGTGAGTCCAAGAAGGGCGCCCTGCGGATGTTCACCCAGTACATCTACCGCCAGGGGGGCCTGGTGCTCCACGCGGGGGCCAAGAGCGTCAAGATCGGCGATAAGCTCATCTCGATGACCATCATGGGCCTCTCCGGCACCGGGAAGACCACCACCACCTTCTCCAAGCAGGGTGAGGTCACTCAGCCGATCCAGGACGACATGGTCTCGATCTGGCCGGGTGGCGCCATGAGCATCACCGAGAACGGCTGCTTCGCCAAGACCGAGGGCCTGACCGAGGACAGCGAGCCGGTGATCTACCGCGGCACCCTCGATCCCACCGCGTGGGTCGAGAACGTCTACGTGGACGAGACCGGCGAGTTCGACTTCTTCAAGGGCGCGCTCACCCCCGCGGAGGTGGCGCGGGTGCGCGAGCTGCTGGTGGCGACCAACGCCCCGGTCGCGAACGTCGACCGCTACATCGCGGGGGAGGTCACCGTGGCCGAGGTGAGCGACGCCAACGGGGTGCTCCTCGACGGGTGGGATTTCGTCAAGTGGACCGGCAACGGCCGCTCGATCATCCCTATGGCGGCCATCGAGAACGCCGCCGACCTGCACCAGATCCCCGCCGTCCGCTCGATGGGCATCCTCAACCGCGACGAGGGCCTCGACGCCGCGACGCCGGGGATCGTCCGCTTCACCTCCCCGGAACAGGCCGCCGGCTACTTCATGCTCGGCGAGACCTCCAAGACCTCAGCGGCGGGCAAGGAGGTGGGCAAGACCCGCTCCCCCTTCACCCAGCCCTTCTTCCCCCTCGCGCACGGGCTACAGGCCACCCGCTTCTCGGAGCTGGCCGCCACCATGCCCGGCATCGGCCTGTGGCTGATGAACACCGGCTTCGTGGGCGGCGACGCCAAGACCGTCAAGGAGGGGGTGGGCTTCAAGGTGAAGATCCGCCACTCCTCTGCGATGCTCGAGGCGATGCTCACCGACAGCGTCGTGTGGAAGGTGGACCCCGACTTTGGCTACGAGGTGGTGGACGTCGCGCACCCCGCCAACGCCCCGCTGCTCGCGGTGGTACCCGCCGAGATCCTCGACCCCGCCCAGTACTTCGCGGCGCAGGGGCGCTCTGAGGCGTACAAGGCCTGGGTGGAGCGGATGCGCGTCGAGCGCGCCGCGTTCCTGCGGAAGTTTGGGGTCGATGAGGGGATCGTCGCAGCGGTCTGCCGCTAGCGCGCGCCTCTCTGGCGGCGCTGGTCCCGGTGGTCGAGGCGGCGGGCCCACCCCCTGGAGCGGGGAGGCAGGGCGCCGAAGGCCCCTGGGACCTGGTGGCCACTCCTGTGAGGTGGTCTGGTCGATGGATCGGGCCGCCGCGGGGTGATACCCGATCCAAGCCCGCGCGATCGGGTCGCGTTGGCTCGCGCCCCGAGGGCTTCGTCGGTCGGGGTGACGCAGGAGGGGCCGGGCCTGCGCGCTCCCGCCTCTCCTCCGAGGCGCTGTCCGCCGCGCGCCCGTCGACCTGGCGATTCGGAGGCGAATGATCCACACCCTGTGGGCTCTGGCCCGCCCCCCTATGATCCCGCTGGTGCTCGCCCTGCCCCTCACCGGTCTGTTCCTGGCCCACTGGGACAGGGCGCTGGCGCTCGGGGCCGCCGACCTGCGGCTGGTCCCGGTGCTGGTCGCGTGGGCCCTGCTCCACGCGGGGAGCCTGTGGATGAACGCCGCCCTCGACCGGGACGAGGGCGAGGTGCTGCTCGGTCACCCGGCCCAGGTGCCGGCGCGCGCCGGCGCGCTGGGGCAGGGGGGGCTGGCGCTGTCCGTGGCGGTGGCCGCCCTCGCGGGGCCCTGTCCCGCCGCGCTCACCGGGGTCGCGGCGGCGCTGGGGTGGGTGTACTCCCACCCGCGCACCGCGTGGAAGGGCCACCCGCTGGGGGGCCCGCTGGTCAACGGGCTCGGCTACGGGGTGCTGTCCCCCGCGGTGGGGTGGTGCGTGGCGGGGGTGGGCCTCACCCTCCGCGGGGGGCTGATCCTCGCGCTGGTGCCCTTGGCGATGCTGGGGCTGTTCTTCGCCGCGCAGGCCTTCCAGGGGCCAGAGGACGCGGCGCGTGGGTACCGCACCCTGGTGGTGACCGGGGGCCCTGTGTCGGCGCTGCGGGCCTCCAGGCTCCTGCTAGGGGCGGCCTTCGCGGGCTTCTTGGGGCTGGTGGCGGTCGGCTGGATCCCCCTGCTCGGGGCGGTGGTGCTCCCCCTCTGGTGGGTGAGCGACCGCCACCTCGCCAGGTGGAGCCTCGAGGAGGGCGGCGGCACCGGACTGCACGCGAGGGTGCTGCTGCGGCAGCTCACCCTCACCTTTCTCGCGGTGCTCCTCGCCATCGGTGGACACTACGGGTGGAGCCTGCGCGGCGGTGGCCCCACCGCGGGCCTCGCCACCAGGGCGGGGTGGCCGGCGGATCGGGAAGAGGTGAGGGGGCGGGCCCTGGCTCGGGCCGAAGCGCGTCGCTAGCCCCGCTCGGCGCCACGGAGCCGCTGGTGTCCCAGGGCGCGCGCCTCGCCCTTGACGGAGCGCACTGAGGAGCGCGTCGCTCGAAGCTCCCTCCGTGTGAGCGGGTGGCGCCAGGCCGGCCATGATCATCGTTTGAGTGTCTCATATTGAGTCCCAGCGCTGCGCTGCCTCTCCCAAAACGCCGGTTCGTCCGTAACACATCGCGACGAAACTCGGTGTTCGCCCGTGGCGCCGCCGGCTTGCCACGCGCAGCGGGGGTTCTTACGGGTGGCTCATCGTTTGGCCCGAGGTCCGCTCTCCGCTTGCCGTGCTGGCGGAGGGAGAGGGTGCTGCTAGCGCGCTGAGGTCCATAATTGCCGCCGGCCTGATGGCCGCCGCCGAGGGGTCTCGGCCCTCCTTCGTATCCCCCGTTGGGGTCGGGGCCTGCGTGCCCCCCCATCCCACCTGCTGGGGGCTCGCCGCCCCCTCTCCCCCTGCGGGATCGGGCGCAAACCCCGTGCCGGAGGCCTCCCGGCATGACCCCCTTGGGCGAAACGATGATCAAGGCCCGCCCGGTCGGGCCCACCATGGCTCCGATGGGAACGCCGCCACGGGTCCATCAGCCGGCCGGTCTCACAGGAAGCGCTTCATCCTTCAATAGGAACCATCAGATGAAGTGGCGCGTCGAAGCTTCCAGGCTGCAGACGGGCGCCGAGTCGCCAGCCAGGTCGGCGTGTGACCGCCGTTCCCTAGGGAGGAAGCCTACTTTAGTGCGCGACTAGCGAAGGAACAAGGACACGCGGAGAGGCCAGCGATCGGTGCCGGAGCGCCCGACGGGCGCAGGGACACGGACAGGGGTCGAGGAGACAGCGTGGCTGTGCCCCGCTCGGTCAGTCCTCGGTGGACTCCTCGTCCTCGTCGTCGTCCTTGCGCCGCTTGCGGTAGCGGGCCCTGGCGTTCTTGTTCGAGCAGGCCCGGGAGCAGTATTTGGAGTTGGGCCGGGCGACGTTGGTGCAGCCGTCCCACGCGCACAGGCTAGGGTCCTTGTCCCCGTCCTCTGCGTGGTCGTGGTCGTGGTCATCCTCGTCGTCGTCGTCGTCGTCCTCGTCGTCCTCGTCTCCGAGGTCGTCGTCCTCGAGGTCGTCGGGATCTTCCTCCTTGGCGGCCTGGATGCGCTCGCGCCACTTGCGGTCCTCCTCGGCCTTGCGCTCTGCCTCCAGGCGCTCCGCCTCGGCTCGCTTGCGGTCCTCGAAGGCCTGCCGGTAGGCGATGGCCTCCTGGAGCTTGCGCTCTCGCTCCGCTTCCTCGGCCTTGGCCTCGTGCACCGCCTCCTCGCTCTGGCGACGCAGCTCGGTCTCAGCCTCGTACTCGGCCTGTTGCCGGTCATACTCCTCGATCACCACCTGCCCGAACAGCTGCTTGCCGCAGCGGCAGGAGAACACGAGGGAAAAGGACTCGTCCACCCCGGGATAACGCATGTTGTCCCGGGAGATGGTGTAGTCGTAGTTCCCGCACTTGGGGCAGCGCATACGAAAAGACATGCCCGCTCTCACCTCATGGGCGTGGATTCAAAGCCGGATGCATGCTAACCGATCTAGACCCAAGGTGCCGTGATTCATCGGCATTTGCAGCTTTGAAGGCGATTCATGCCCCACCAAAGTCCCCACCACAAGGGGCATCTCCGCAGGGCGGACCCGCTGGCGCTGGGGCTCGCCTACGCAGAGACGCTGCCCCCCGCCCGCAGGGCGGCGCTGGGCATCCACTACACCCCCGAGGCCACCCTGCTGCTGCTGGTGGAGCCCACCCTCGGGCGCCCGCTCCGTGCCCGGCGGGAGGCGGCCCCTGACGCAGCCTCGCTCCGCGCCCTGCACCGAGCGCTCACCGGGCTGCGGGTCCTCGACCCCGCGGTGGGCGGGGGGGCCTTCCTGGTGGCGGCGCTGCGGGTGCTGGCGCGCGAGGAGCGGGCGCTGTTGGCCCAGCTCGGTGAGGTGGGCCCGCTCAGGGTGAGCGCCGCGCAGCTCTGCGGGATCGACCTGGACCAAGGCGCCCTGGAGGTCGCGGCCCGCGCCGTGGCGCTGGAGGTGGAGGCGCTCGGCCTGGCGGGGGAGCCGCGGCTGATCGCGGGGGACGCCCTGGTGGTGGAGTGGCCGCCCGCCGACGTCATCCTCGGAAACCCGCCCTTTGTCCCCAAGAGCCGCCTCCACCACACCCTCGGCAGGCGCGGGGTGGAGGCGCTGCGGGCCCGCTTCCCCGCGGTCTCTGGCAAGGCGGACTACTGTGTGTACTGGTTCCACCTGGCCCACGCGCACCTCGGCCCAGGGGGTAGGGCGGGGCTGGTGGGCACCAACACCATCCGCGAGACCTCCTCGCGGGCGGGGGGCCTCGACGATATCGAGGCCACGGGCACCATCGTCGACGCGGTGAGCTCTATGCCCTGGCCGGGCGCCGCGGGGGTACACGTCTCCTTGGTGTCCTGGGTCAAGGGCCCCTCGGACGAGCCCAGGACCCTCCACCTGCGGGAGGACAGCGGCCTGCGCGCGGTGCAGCTCCCTCACATCCACGCGGGGCTCAGCGGGTCGGTCGACGTGGCCTCCGCCCGGCCGCTCCCACAGAACCAGCGGCCCAAGACCTGCTTCCAGGGCGTCACCCACGGGCACGCCGCCTTCGCCCTCAGCCAGGAGGAGGGGGAGGCGCTGGTGGCGCGGGAGCCGCGCGCCGCACCGCTGCTCCACCCCTACCTCACCGCGGAGGACCTGCTGCTCGGCAGGGCAGGGCGCCTGCTCCTCGATCCGCACCCGCTCGAGCTGGATGAGGTGCCGGAGGGTGTGCTGGAGTGGCTGCGCCAGCGCGCGCTCCCAGACCGGCAGGCGGCCGCGGCCCGCGAGGCGGAGCGGAACGTCGGGGCGGGTGGCGCCTCCCACCACCGGCGCTTCCTCGACCGCTGGTGGTGGCCCTCATGGCCCAGGCCCGCGCTGAAGGAGGCCACGAGCTCCCTGGGGCGGGTGCTGGTCTGCCCCCGCTACGCGGCCCGGCCGGTCTTCGCCTTCCTCCCCGCGGCGGTGCGACCCTCCGACCTGCTGCAGGTGTTCGCGCTGGAGGACGACTACTCCTTCGGGGTGCTCCAGTCCCGTCACCACCGCGCCTGGGCGGAGGCCCGGTCCTCCACCCTCATCACCACCCCGCGCTACACCTCCAGCACGGTGTGGGACAGCTTCCCCTGGCCCCTCGACCCGGACCCCGCGGCGGTGCGCGCCATCTCGGAGGCTGCGCGCGCGGTGCAGTCCCTCCGAGAGGGCGACGGGCGGCCGCTGGGGGAGCAGCTCCGCGTCCCCACGGACGGGGCGGCGGCGGCGCAGGAGGCGCTGGACCTCGCGGTGGCGGGGGCCTACGGCCACCGGGGGGGCGGTGACCCGCTCGAGGCGCTGCTCGCCCTCAACCTGGCGGGGCGGGCTGGCGCCCCCGGGCCTCCTGGTGGTGGAAGCGCGGGGCGCATGGGTTAGGGGAGTGGCTCATCAAGGAGCGCGCAGTGCACGAGGCCTCGGTCGCCAAAGACCTCCTCGACCTAGTGCTGGCAGCCTGCGGCGGTCAGCGCATCCTTAGGGTCGGCCTGGAGCTTGGAGAGCTCTCCACCGTGGTCCCGGACGCGCTCCGCTTCGCCTGGGAGGTGGTGCCCGCCGGCACCCTCGCCGAGGGCTCCGCGGTGGACATCGCCAGGATCCCGGTCCGCGTGCGCTGCCCGTCCTGTTCCTTCACCGGTCACCCTGTCTCGATCTTCGAGGGGTGCCCGCGGTGCGGCACGATCTCAGTCGAGGTCCTCGCCGGTCGCGAGCTCAGGGTCACCACCATCGAGGTCGCGGACCATGCATCAGATTGACGTAGGTAGCTCCATACTCGCCCACAACGACGCGCTCGCCATGCACAACCGCGAGCACTTCATCGAGGAGGGTGTTTACGTCCTCAACCTGATGAGCGGCCCCGGGGCGGGCAAGACCACCATCCTGGAGCAGACGGTGCGCGCCCTGTCGGGCAAGTACAGGATCGCGGTGATCGAGGGCGACGTGCAGACCTCACAGGACGCCGACCGCGTCGCCGCGGCGGGGGCGCCGGTGATCCAGATCAACACCGGCGGCGCCTGCCACCTGGACGCCCGGCAGATCCACGACAACCTCCACACCTTCGCCCTCGACGCGCTGGATCTGCTGATCATCGAGAACGTGGGCAACCTAGTGTGCCCCGCGGAATTCGACCTCGGCGAGCACGACAAGGTGATGGTGCTCTCCACCACCGAGGGGGCCGACAAGCCCTCCAAGTACCCCGTGATGTTCCACGAGGCGCGGGCGATGCTCCTCAACAAGATCGACCTGCTCCCCTACCTCGACTTCGACACCGAGAAGGCCCTGCGCGACGCGCGCGCCCTCAACCTCGACCTGGACATCTTCCAGGTCTCAGCGCGCACCGGCGCGGGGATGGAGGGGTGGTACGCCTGGCTGGAGCAGCGCATCGCCAAGGTGCGCGCGAGCCGCTGAGGGGCCGACGCCTGGGCTGTTCGGGGGGCGCTTGTCCCAGGGGCTGGCGCAGGCCCTCCGCTGGGAGGGGAGGTCACCGGCAGGCTCACCGCGGCGGCCTTGACCTCCGCAGCTCGGTGGGGCTGCGGCGTGGGCACGGTTTGGCGCGTCACGCGGACAGGGGCGGTAGGCGCACGGGAGGGCGGCACCAAGGCGCGCCCCCAGGCGATCAGCCCTGCGCCGCTCCGATGAGGAGCACCACCGCGTCGCGCAGCTCGTCGGCGCGGAAGGGCTTGTGGAGCACCGAGGCCTCCATGTCTCCCAGTCGGGAGCGGACCTCCTCCGAGGCGTAGCCGCTCACCAGGATCGCCGAGACCCTGGGCGCGCGCTGCCGGAGCGCGGCGAGGGTCTCTACCCCGTCCAGCCCCGGCATGGAGAGGTCCATCACCAGGCAGGAGACCGGCTCCTGCTCGAAGCGCTTCAGCGCCTCCTCGCCCGAGTTGGCCTCGACCACCGTGTAGCCCGCGCGGGTCAGGACGCGCACCGCCACGCGGCGAACCATCGGCTCGTCGTCTACAACCATCACCGTGCTGGGCTTGGAAAC
>JAFGVK010000007.1 GCA_016938035.1 Deltaproteobacteria bacterium
AGATGTGGTCTCGTGGGACCAGGCCGCGGGTCTGGATTCGCCAGCGATAGCGGGCACCGAGATCGGCGCTCCCGGGCTGAATGGCGAAGTGGACGCGCTCCATGTTGTCCCTGTCCGAGGTTGAGGAGGCCACGACGTACCAGACGTTGAACATAGGGTGCCTCTTCTCCAGGTACAGGTCGAAGTCACTGAGCGCTCCACCCTCGTCGTGGTCCACGTCATACCACCAGAGTGAAGCCTGGAGATGCCGGACATCAAGCTCCACCCGGTTTCCCTGGTTGACGGGGATCAGGGCGGCGACGTCGGCCGAGGTGCTCCCGTCCGCGAGACAGCCCTTGGCGTACTCCACGCCCCAAGGTGCGGTCTGGTGTGCGCTGTCGAAGAGCTCCGCCCGCAGGAAGCCGGCTCCGAGCTCCGCGTCAAAGCCCTCGTCAAGACGCGCGCCATCCCCGGCGTACCGATCCCCCATGTTGAGCAGCGCTGCGGCGAGCAGCCCCGGCTCGTCGACGAAAGCGGACCCGTTGGTCATCATCCAGCGGCGCAGGACCATGGCCGAGCCGGCGACCGCCGGGGCAGAGAAGCTGGTCCCGCCCCAGTGATCGACCAGGTCGTCGTCCATCGGCGCCCAGTCCTCCCCCAGCCCCTCGTCCTCCGGGGATGGGCCGTAGCTGGCCGTGTCCCAGCCTCCAGGCCCCATGATCCGATAGGGTGCGTAGCGATCGCGGAACGCGGCCAGCTTGACCATGGAGCGCCCCTCCGGGTCTGAGTAGCTGGAGTCCCCAGCGCGCCGCCGCTCAGGATCATCGGTGGAAACATAGGTGTCGTTGACCGCGGCGATGGTCATCGAGGAGAGCGCCCCTCCAGGCCGGGTGACGGTACAGTCTGGAACGGGAAAGCCGCGGGAGCTGTAGACGAGCCTATTCCCCGCGTTGCCAGCAGACTTGAACACCAGTCCGCCGTCCTCGTAGAAGGCATTGACCGCGCGATCGGCGTAGTGGGTCTCGGAGCACGCGGGATCGGGGACGCTGGGGTTCAGCGGATGGTTCCCCTCCAGGTGATAGGACATGTTCACCACCGGGATGTTCCTGTGCAGCGTCCGCATGTGACTCAGGGCGTTCACCATGGCGCTGGCGCTGCTGAACGACCCGCTGATGGCGTAGGAGTACAGCTCCGACTGGCTGGCGATACCGGAGCGATCGACCTCATGCTCGTCAAAGACGTTCACTTGGTCGGCATCGGGCAACCACCCAGCCTCAGAGGTCTGCTGCCACGCCTCGAACAGCCCGTCGTCTTGTCCCCTGGTGATGTCCCCCATGAGGATTCCCGCCACTGCCGTCGGGTGCTCACCGAAGATCGACGCCCGCGTGTCCACCTCACAGGCGGCTGGGAACCCGAGGTTGGTGCACTCATAGGTGTGAACCCTGCTGCTCGCCACCGTGGTCCTGGCGAAGCCCGGGTGCTGTGGATGGGGCACCGAGCCCTCGATCATGCCGACGGCGTCGGCGGTGCTGTGGCCCTCATAGCCGCTGTCATGGAAGTCGCGCATGCCCAGCTCATCCAGGTACTGGCGGCCCCAGGCCTCCTCCCCACCCGAGGACTCGGCGAGGTGCATCGACACCACCACGGGGTCCCCGCGCAGCAGCGCGACCTGGTCGGCGTTCAGCCAGAGCGTGACCGATGGTGTGAAGCCGCCGCGCTCCAGAACCTCCAGGCTCGGCCTGCCGGCCAACCACTGCTCCACAACCTGCCTCGACACCTCGGGGCGATCCTCTAGAGCCCCCTCTCGGGCCTGTCGCCAGGTCGGTTCGTCGTAGATCGTGCCCTCGAACAGGCCGTGCTCGATCCGGTGAGTCACCGACGCGTCGTCCCAGGCCTCATCCACGCGCAGCCAGATCACGACAGGGACCGCCATTCCCTCGGCCAAGGCCTCCTCAAGCCCTTCGTCGACCTCGGTCAGGCCGACCGTGCCGAGCGAGGGAGGCACAGGCTCCGCGGAGCTCTCTTCAACCTCTCGGGTGCGAAGCTCCTGGTAGCTGCCCCGACGCCAGTCCCTCCCCTCGATCTGGATCACCTCGTCGAACGGGGTGCCTGCAGGCAGGGTCTCCCGAAGCTGCACCATCGGGTGGCGCACCCAGGGGTCGTCGAGGCGGGCGGCGAAGTCCACCCCTGTGTCGAGGCTCAGCCCCTCGGGTGACATGGGCGCCTCACCGAGGCAGGCGGTCAGGGCGAGGGCGGGCAGCAGGCGCAGGGCGCAGGGCGCAGGGCGCAGGGCGCAGGGCGCAATTCTTGGGCATCTTGTTCTCTCCGTGCCGCCGCGTCGTGATGCGGCTTACGGAGACTAACAGAGGACCTGCGGTGCCGCTATTCGAATCTCCCCTGCAGGGGGCCGACCTGGAGTGGGTGAGGTCACCGTCCCTTCACGACAGACCCCGCTGAGGCCGTCGCCAGCCGGCAGCACGCGCGTGGTCGCCTCCGCCTCAGGGGGGCGCAGCGGCGGGGACGCTCTCCCCCATGCCAGGCTCCCCTCCGGACGGGCCCGTCTGGGTCGAGCGGGTTGCGCTCGCGGACGACGCGAACCTCCTCCTCCTCCAGGGCGGTGGCGACGGTCTCATCGGATGCCTGCTGCGGCCGCTGCCAGGCGGAGCCCTCGGCGGGGGAGCCTTGGCGGTGCCCCGGCCCCGTAGTGGAAGCCCTCGCCTCCGTCCACCCGAGCGTGCGGGCCACCCAGCGCTCACAGCACAGCCCACGACGCGTCGTCGTCCTTGGTCCATCCTGGAGTATCGCCGAGGATGTCCATGCACAGGGGGCGTCCAACGCGCCCTCGCTTGGGGCACACCGCGTGCAGGGAGATGGGGGCTTCGCCCCAGCATTCCCCGTCGGGCGGCACGGCGGACAGGAGGCTCCTGTCGCGGCCGTAGGCGTCGACGGTGACGGTGTAGCCCTCATCGCAGTAGGGGACCTCGGGGATGGGCTCCTGGTCCCAGCAGGCGAGATCCGTCTGGTGGTGCCGCGGTCGTCGTCGGGTCCTTCCTGGAGCTGGCGATGACGAGCGGGACGAGGCAGAGGAGGCGAAGGAGGCGCGGCGTGGTGTGTCGCCTATCCGTACTGCTCCAGGGAGGAGGGACCAGGGAGTCTGTGGGCGCTGTGCCGCTGTGCCGCTGTGCCGCAATGGCCGCCCTCAACCTGACGTGACGCTGCCCTCCGGACAGCCCGGCTCGTGTGTCAGGTCCCGCATCACGGAGAGGCGAGGTCGATGTTCAACGCTGTCGCGGGGGAATGGCGAGGTCCTGTCACCGGTGGAGCGGCTGCGCCGGCCAGTCGCCGAGGGGCGGCCCCGGAGCGCGTAGCGCCTTGACCTCCCCAGCCGCCGCTGGGACACCACCGCCGAGCGTGGCGCTGTTCATGACCTTGAAATGCGGGTAGACCGTTGGTGTCGACGCGCTGACCCGCTCCCCTGCGCCCGCTCGTCCCCTGTCGAGGGTGCGGTCTCTGGCCCGGGCTGGTGGGCCATCCTCTGTGTCTCTGTGGTTCAAGGCCCTGTTCTGCCTGCACCTAGTGCCCGCTGCTGCCCGACGCGCCCCGGACCTCCGGGCTCCATGGACCGGCTCCTGGGTCACGCCCCTGTCGACGACCGACGAGGAGCGGCGGGGTGGAGGGCGCTGCGAGCTTCTCCTCGGGGGCGCTCCTCTCCACGGAGTGGACCACGGCGGTTGATTGGGGCGGGGACCGGCGGCGCGATGAGGCCTAGTCGGGGCCCGACGGCGCATCAGCGCATCGGTTATCCGACCCGGGGGGCCCTGCCGTGGCCCGGCTGGGCTAGTATGTGGGCAACCCACAAGGAGCGCGTCATGGGCGGCATCGCAGGGCTGATCGACTTCCGAGGGGAGGGCCCGAGCCTGGACATCGTGCGGCGCATGTCGGCCAGGGTGGCCCACCGCGGCCCGGATGGGGAGGGCGAGTTCGCCGAGGGGCCGATCGCCATCGCGCACCGCCTCCGCAAGACCGTCCCCAGCCGCTCGGTGCAGCCGGTGGTCTCGCAGGACCTCGTGGTGGTGATGGACGGCTGGCTCTTCGACGCCGAGCGGGTGCTGAAGCAGACCGGCCACCGCGAGCCGGTCCGCTCCGACACTGAGGTGTTGCTGGCGGCGTGGCGCAAGTGGACCTTTGAGTTCACCGAACACATCGACGGGGCCTTCGCGGCGGCCTTCTGGAACCGGCGCACCCACACCCTCACCCTGTTCCGCGACAAGATGGGCACCGCGCCGCTGTTCTGGGCTCACTCTGGCCCCCGCTTCGCCTTCGCCTCGGAGCTGCCGGCCCTGCTGGAGGTGCCCTGGGTGGGCCGTGAGCTCGCGCGGGAGCACCTCTCCGAGTATCTGTCCTTCCGCGCGGTGCACGCGCCGCGCACCCTGCTGCGCGGGGTGCACCAGGTGGAGCCCGCGCACTGGCTCCGGTTCAATGGGGAGGGGCTCCAGACCCGGCGGTACTGGCAGCTCCCGTACGCCGCGCCGAGCACCCCCCAGCCGAGGCAAGCGGACACCATCAGCGCGGTGCGCGAGGCGGTGTCCCATGCGGTGCAGCGGCGCCTGGCGGGTGGGGCGCCCACCGGGCTCTACCTGTCGGGGGGGCTTGGCTCGACCGTGATCGCGGCGGCGGCGCACAAGCTGGGGCGCGACCTCCCCACCTTCACCCTCACCTTCGCGGACGACGCCCACTCTGAGCAGCCCTTCGCCGCCAGGATCGCCAAGCTGCTGGGCTTCGATCACCACGAGGTGGTGGTGGGTGCCAACGCCCTCTCCGACGCCTTCCCCGCGGCGCTGCGGGCCCTGGGCCACCCGATGGGCAACCCCTCGGCGGTGCTCCAGCTCGCGCTCGCCAAGGCGACGAGGGAGCACGTCCGTGTGGTGCTGTCCGGGGACGGGGGAGAGGAGCTGTTCGGGGGGAGGATGCTCGCCCCGCTGATCTCCCGCCTAAGGGCGGCGGCGGCGTTTGGGCAGCTCCCGTTCCCGCTCCGCAAGCGCGCTGCGGACTTTCTGGCCAACCGCGGCTTCGCCAAGGGGGTGATCACCCCCCCAGATCGGTGGGGCCTGGTGCTGGGGCTGGGGGGATCGGACCAGTTCTCCGAACAGGAGCGTCGCTCGCTGCTGGCGGACCCGTCGCTGGTGCGCCCCAGGGTGCGCCAGGAGGTGCTGGCGCCCTTCTACCAGGGCCTCGACACCGACCCGATCAACGCGGTGCTCAACGCCTACGTGCGCTCCTGGCTCCAGGACGGCTCCCTGGTGCGCTGGGACCGCACCTCGGCCGCGGTGGCCCTCGACATCCGCTTCCCGCTGCTCGATCAGGAGGTGGTGACGCTGGTCGCGGGCCTCCCAGGCTCCTTCAAGCTCCCCCGCGGGCGCTCGGTCCACACCCGGTGGGCGCTCCAGGAGATGATCTCCGGGACCTTGCCCGCGCCGCTGGTGAACCGGCCCAAGCGGGGGATGCCCACCCCGGTCGACCGGTGGCTGGCGGGGCCGGGGCGGCTGTTCATGGAGTACTGGTGCTCGCAGGTGCGGGCCAACCGCTACGGCCTCTGGCAGCCCGCCACCCTGATGGCCATGCGGCGCGAGGTGCTCCGCAACAGCAGCCTGGGGGTGAAGCTGTGGACGCTGATCATGCTCCAGGCCTGGCTGGACGAGATCGGCGCGACCTAGGCTGGCGTGGCCCCTCCCGTCGCCCAACAGGGGGGTCGCCTGGGGCGTCCGCCCGTCGTCCGCCACAGGCTCCAGCGCGTGCTCTCGCCCGGAACCGGGCCTCGCCCTTCGGCATCCACGGACGGACCTGCCACAACGAGCGAGGTCCGGAGCGGACGTTTCGCGCTCTACAGGGCGAAGACCCCGCTGGCGTCGGTCTTCAGGAGCCAGAGATCCTCGCCCCCGGCGCCCCACGACGTGGTGTAGCCTCCCCACAGCAGGCCGCCGTCTCCGGTGGGGGTGACCGCATAGAGCGCGTCGAGGCCGGTCTGCCCACCCTCTAGCTGGAGCCAGTCCTCGCTCCCGTCGGGGAGCAGGTGAAGGAGCATTCCCAGGGAGGTACCGCCGGAGGAGGCGGTACCGGCGATCAGGTAGCCGCCCGCTCCGTCGCCGCTGGCGCCCAGGCCGAACTCGTGGGTGGAGGTCTCGCCCACCAGGGCGCTCCACTGCTGCACCCCGTCGAGGTCGGTGCGGATCGCCCAGGCTCGCCCCTCGAAGGTGGCCCCTGTCGCGTAGGACTCCCCCACCAAGAGCAGGCCCCCCTCGTCGATCAGCAGGGCGTGACCGTAGTCGTAGCTGGACTCGCCGAAGGTCTTCTGCCACAGCAGGCCGCCGTCTGCCCCAAGGCGCACCAGCCAGAGGTCGTAGGAGCCGGAGCCCGTCGCGGCGGTCTGCCCCAGCGCGTAGGCGCCGCCGTCCCCGGCGGGCTGCACCGCGTTGAGCTTGTCGTTGTCGCTGCCGCCCAGCTGGGTGGTCCAGCGCTCGGCGCCGTCCGCGTCGCGCAGGGTGACCAGCCCGTCGTAGTCCCCCTCGGGGCGGAGCAGGCTCCCCGCCAGCAGCAGGTCGCCGCCTGCGCACAGGGCCAGATCGCCCGCCACCTCGTCCTGGGGTCCGCCCACACCGAGGGTCCGCAGGGGCTCGCCCGCTCCGTCGGTCCACACCAGGTACAGGTCCCTGCTGTCGCTGAGTGAGGCGCTGTCCCCCAGCAGCAGGGCGCCCCCGCCCAGGAGGGGGCGCGCCGCCGCGAGGGACTCGCCCAGGGCGCCGCCGTAGGTGCGCTGCCAGAGCAAGCTCCCCGAGGGGTCCACCTTCATCAGCAGGAGGTCTGCGGTGTCGGGGGTCGCGCCGGTCTGGCCGCCCACCAGGAAGCCCCCCTCCACCTCGAACAGCGAGAGGGCGCGCTCGTCTCCGCTGGTGCCGTAGACCTCGCTCCAGGTGGCGTCGGCGTCGGCGTCGGCGTCGGCGTCGGCGTCGGCGTCGGTGTCGGCGTCGGTGTCGGTGTCGGTGTCGGCGTCGGTGTAGGCGCCGGTGTCGGTGTCGGTGTCGGTGTCGGCGCTGTCCAGGTCCTTGCCGCAGCCGAGCGGGCTGGCGAACAGCAGGGCGGTCAGCAGGGGGCTCGCGATCCTCATCTCGTCTCCTGTGGGCGCGCGGCGCGCCGAAAGCCCGGATATCGCGTCTGGGGCGGTCGGGCTCCCCAGTGGGTTCTGCGGCAGGGGGTGCCGCAGACCTGGCCCCTCGCCCGGGGGGCGGGTGGGACCCGGAGGGGCAGGTGCGAGCACACCGGCTCGGGTCCGGGGCCCAGTGTGAGGGGGACCGTGCGCTCGGAGGCGGGCCCGAGGAGGGGCGCTCCGGCGAGGCCCTGGCGGGGAGGTGCTCCGCTTGGGGCTGACCACCAGCGGTTGGCACCGGTCGGTCCCGCAGCAGCGGGAGCACCCTCAGCGAGGTGGGGGCGCTGATCGGCGCCTCTGGAGGTGTCCGGACGCGTGGTTTGTCCTGCCTAGCGCGGGGCAAGAGCCGCGCGCTCTGTTAGCGCGCCATCGGGCTCCTCCGGTCGACCGGCCCCACTTCCGATGGAGCGGGGGCGATCCATGATCCGGTCCAGAGGGCTGCTGAGCCATCCTCTGGGGGTCCTGTGTCTCTTCTGTTCAATACCTTGTTTTGCCTGAACCCTGTGTCCACCTCCGCCCCCCTCTGCCCTGACCTCCGCCCCACAGAGACCGGCTCCTGGAGCACGCCCGACGGCGACGTGCCTCACAGCCCGCTCAGGCCTCCAGGGTGCCTGCCGAAGGGACGTCCCCACCGGCTCGCCGTAGATGCTACGCGTGTAGGCTTTGGCCGGTCGTCGTGGGCCAGTCCCTCGGCAGACGATGTGCCATGGCGTTCCACGCCGTGACCGGGGCATGGATCACATCCATCGCGTTCCACACGGTGACCGGGGCATGGATCACACCCGACGACCACAAGAATGCTCTACACGTTAGTTGTTGTCAGCGCGGTGGCCCATGGCTACGCATCAACAGTAATAGGGCGCGGCCACCGAGGACGGTTGATGATGAACGAGCCCTTTCACCACCTGGAGCGCCTGCTCGGTGTCCCCACCGCGCGCCTGCTCGCGATCAAGGAGCTTGACTACTGCGGTCTACAGCACGTTGGGCTCGCGGCGCTCGCGGCGTTGCCGCAGCTTGAGGCGCTGGAGCTCAGGGCACGCGGTGACCTGGGCCTGCTGAGCGCGCTCCCCGCCCTGCGGCGTCTCACCCTCCACGCCACCTGGCGGGGCGAGCGGGCCTCTCTGGCCAGGCTCGACCTCCCGGCGCTGGAGGAGCTCACCCTGCGCTCCCATCGGGATCTCGCCGACCTGCCCGCGCTCCCCTCGCTGCGCAAGCTCACCCTGGACGGGGACGTCCATTGCGAGACCCTGCGCCCGCAGCCCGCGCTCCGGGTGCTCGCCCTGCAGGACTGCGCAGCGCGCTCTCTGGCGCCTCTCTTGGCCTTCCCCTCCTTGGTCCGCCTGGAGCTAGAGCGCTGGAGCGGCCCCGCGAGCGGCCTGAAGACGGTCGCCAGCCTCCCCAAGCTCGAGGAGCTGTCCCTCAAGGGGGCGATCCTCGCCGATCTGACCCCGCTCCTCGGCGCTCGCGGGTTGCGGGTCCTCGACCTGCGGGTCACCGGGATCCGGGACCTGGCGCCGCTGGCGGAGCTGCCCTTGTTGGAGGTGCTCTACCTGCCCGACGGGGCGGATCTCTCGACCCTGCCGCACCTGCCGCGCCTGCGGGACCTTGCGGTGCGCGGTGCGGGGGCACACCTGGAGAGGGTGGGCGCGCAGAGCGCGCTGCGTCGGCTCGTGGCCTCGGCCGGGGGGGTCTCGTCCCTGGAGGCGCTGGCCGGGCTCACCGAGCTGGAGACGCTGGACATCTCCCGAAACCCCGGTCTCACCGACCTGCGCCCCCTGTCCAGGCTCGCGCGGCTCCGGTCCCTGGACCTCGCCCTGACCGGGGTGAGGGCCCTGGGGCCTCTCGCCCGTCTGTCGAGCCTCGAGAGGCTGGCCCTAGAGGGGCTCCCCCTGGAGGGGCTGTCGCCCTTGGCGGGGCTCTCCTCCCTTCAGGTGCTGGGGTTGCACCGCAGCCAGGTGGAGTCCCTGGAGCCGCTGGAGGGGCTCGAGCAGCTGCAGACCCTCGACCTGTCGGTCCAGGGCTCCCTCCCCGAGGGGAGCCTGCGCCACCTCCGAGGCATGGAGGGCCTGTCGCACCTGCGCCTGCCGGACGGCGCCGACGGACCTACCGTGGCCTCGCTGCCCGCCCTGCCCGCGCTGGAGACGCTGGAGCTGCCGAGCAGCGGGCTGGTGGAGCTTCGGTCGATAGGTGCCCGGCCTGGGCTCCGGCGCCTGAACCTGCGCTTCAGCGAGGGGCTCCGGGACCTCAGCGGGGTGGAGGTGCTGCCAGGCCTGACGCACCTGGGTCTGCAGCAGACGGCGGTGCACGAGCTGATGCCTGTGGTGCGGCTGGAGGCCCTGGAGGAGCTCGACGTCAGCGCCTGCCCGATCACGGATCTGCGCCCGCTGCTCCTGTCGACCTCCCTGTCGCTGGTGGTGGTCCGCGGGGTCCCCGACCCTCAGGGGGTGCTGCCACACCTGAGGAGGACGCGGCCCCTGTGCAGGGTCGTGGGGGATGGCGGCCTGTAGCCGCTGCGGGTGGCGGGGGCGCGGGACGCTTGTCGCGGGGGCAGGGCACCGGGCGCCACGAGGGTGGAGCCCGGTGCCATCGGGATCGCAGCGCAACACCTCACGCCCAGGGCAGGTCGCAAGGCTCGGTGGGGCGCGTGCGGCGATCGCGAGGAGGGAGGGCGCAGCCGCACCCCCTCCTACCTCAGGGCCGACCGACGAAGCCCTCGGGGGCAGAGGCCGCACGCCCCGATCCTGTCACGAGATCCGGCCCATACCTCCGTCCCCTGTTTGCGATACTCGTCGAGTTACCGGGTAGATTCTGCGCTATGATCGGCGTCACGGTCAACGTGGCCGATCGGCTCGGGCTCAGCGGTTCCTTGCAGCCCCCGCCGCGCCCGTGGAGCGTCGCGGCAGGGTGCTAACACGAACAAACCAGCGTTATCGGCGCATTCCTCGCGCTCCGCACTGGGCGCTGGGTCACGCCGAGCCTCGGACAAGCGGGTGGCTCCACGACCTTGTGCGCTCGGACCGGAGCTCCTGTCAGTGCGGCGGGTCCGGCGGCGAGAGGCTGAGCCACCTCGCGTGCCACGCGACGCGCTCGTCGCTCGACCGCAGCGCGCGCCGCCCCCCGTCATCGCCTCCTCCTCCGCACCCCCAGCGCCACCGCCAGCGCCCAGGGCAGGGCGCCGCTGAGGGCCCCGCTCGCGCAGCCGCAGCCGCTGGTCCTGTTGACGAGGCGAGCGCAGCCGCGCTCGTCGCCGGGGATGGACATCTGGGCTGTGTCGCCGGGGCCTGTGTCCTCCGGGAGGCCGGTGTCGACCGGCTCGTCCGGTTCCGAGGGCGCTCCGGTGGCCTCTAGGCGCAGGGTGTGGGTGTCGCCGCCGTAGTCGAGGCTGAGCTCGTACAGGCCCGGCAGATCGGGGGTGAGCGAGCCGTCCCGCACCTCGGCGTGGGACCGCTCGGGGCGGCGGGTGAGGGTCCACACCGGCTCGGCCTCGCCGCAGCTCCAGTCGGCGTAGAGGGGGGTGCTCTCGCCGGTCCACAGCGCTGGCGCCTCGCCGGGGAACACCCCGTAGGCCCTGGCCACCGCCACGTGGGCGCGGGCCTGGGGGGCGGTGCGGGCCTCGCGCGGGACCTGGAGGGTCCAGGAGCCCGCCGCCTCGGTCCAGGCGCAGGCGCCGTCGGGCTCCAGCCCTGGCAGGGCGGGCAGGGTGAGGGTCAGGGCGGCGTCGCGGTGATCGTGGACCTTCACCCGCCAGCCGGTGAGCGCCTCCCCCGCGAGGGTGGCGGTGAAGCTGAGCTCCGCCTCCTCGTCCTCTGGCGTGCCCTGGAGCAGGCCGTACAGCAGCCCCTCCTCCTGGCAGACCACCCCGGCGGAGGCGATCAGCGCCGGCAGCAGGGGAGAGGGTGGGCGCTCCTCCTCGGTCCACGCCTCGCAGGCGCGCTCGTCGTCCTCCCAGCGCAGGCCGTTCTCTCCCACCTCCTCCACGGTGTCGACGCCGGGGAGCGCGAGGGTGAGGAAGCGCGCCTTGGGGATGTCCACCTCTGCCTGGAGCACTGCGTGGGTGCGCTGCGCCCAGCCGCCGGCGTCGTGGAGCTCCTCCCTGGTGGCGTCGAGGGTCATGCCCTCCTGGCCGAGCACCAGCACCAGGGCCTCGACCTGGCCGCGCGCGCAGCGCACCCCGTGGGGCACCTCGGTCAGGGTGCCGCCGCTGGTGCCGCCGCAGTGGGTGTGGAGCTGGTGGGTGTAGCGGCGCACCGCGCAGGTCCAGGGCTGGGCGCGGTCCAGGAAGACCGGGTAGCGCCCAGCCAGCAGGACCAGAGAGCGGGAGAGGTCGGCCTGCGGGGCCAGCTCGGTGTACCGCGTCACCGCGCGGGCGTAGCTCAGGGCGGGATCGGTCAGGTCCTCGCTCACCACCCAGGCCTCGCCGTCGAGGCCGTGGCACCAGCCCCCCTCCTCGGAGGGGTCGGCGAGGACGAGCTGATCGTCCACCACCTCCACCGGGGGGATCACCGCCCGCGCTCCCTGCGGCCCCTCCCCGTCGATGAGGATCAGCGAGTGGTTGTCGGGCTTGTTGACCAGGTGGTGGTCCGGCCAGCCCAGGTATCCCCCGTCGATGAGCAGCGGCTCGCCCCCGGACCACACCGCCACAGAGAGGGCGTCTGGGTGCTCGTGCCCCGCGTTGGCGCTGATGTCCTGCCCCCAGCGGGTCCTGCTCCAGGCAGAGGCCTCGCCGTGCTCCGCGAGCATCAGGGCCACGGTGGCGCCCTCTTCCCAGCCGGAGCGGAGCATCACCTGGCCGGCGGAGAAGAGCACCTGGTCCTCCGACCAGCCCGCCTCCACCGGGCTGATCGCGGGGACGCTGTCGTCGTGCGCCGCGATCAGAAACGGGGCCACGTCCACCGAGCCCCCCGCCGCCAGTCCGCCGCGCTCCCAGGCCCACTGGTAGAGGCCCGCGTGGGGAAAGTCGGGCGAGACGAAGGCGCCGTAGTAGAGCCTGGCGCCGGGGGTGGAGTCGTCGGTGGGGGGGGCGCTCCCGTCGGGGAGCAGGGTGCGGAGCGACCAGTCGAGCTGCTGCGAGAGCCAGGGGGAGGTCCACAGGTCGGGGACGGTCCAGTCGCCCTGGTAGCCGAGCACGTGCTCTGGCGGGAGGGAGGGGTCGAGGGTGACGGTCCAGTCCGCTCCGCCGGTGTAGCGGTGCCAGGCCCACAGGAAGGGGTACAGCTCCAGGCCGCCGTAGGAGATGTAGCCGCCCCCCTCCACGTAGCCGCCGTCCTCGTCGGTGAGCACGTCGCGGGCGATCACGTCTGCGGTGAGCAGGGCGTCGTCCACCCAGCGGGAGGGGTCGTAGCGCCCGTCGTCCACCGGCGCCTCCCAGCGCTCGCCGTTGAGGGCGATCGCCGCCTGTCCCAGGGCGGTCATGGACTTGACCCGGTGGTTGTTGAGGAGGGAGCGGGTGTAGAGGTAGTTGGGATAGGTGTGGAAGTCGGCGTAGAGGTCCGCGGCCAGGTCGGCCACGTCCTGGATCGCCTCCGCCCGCCTGGGGCCGAGGGCGTCCTCGTCGGCTCCCAGCAGCAGGTCGAGGGTGTCGGCCCACAGGTGGAGCTCCTGGGCGGTGTGGATGTCGAGCACCGCGTCAGAGAGGCCCTTGGCCCGCGAGGTGGTGCGCATCGAGGCGAGCAGCGTGTCAGCGCGCGCACCCACCGCGAGGCGGCTGTCGCGGTCGGGGAAGGGCACCACCTCCCCGTCGATCACGGTCAGGTCCATGTAGAAGAGCCACGCCGCGGCGCGGGCGGTGTTGCCGCGCGACTGCACCGCGCCCACGCTGTCGTCGGTCAGATCGTGGGTGCGACCGGCGAGGGAGGCGAGCTGCCGCACCTGGCTTGTGTAGGGCTCGCGCTCGGCGCGCTCTCGCAGCAGGGGGCGCTCGTCGGGGAGGGCGAGGGTGCGCGGGTGGTCGCCCGCTTCGGTCATCTCTCCCGCGAGCCAGGTGCCGGCCGAGGCGGTGAGGGCGAGGGTGAGGAGCATGGGGGCCTCGGTCAGCCCAGGGCAGCGCGGTGGGCCGGGTCGCGGTGGGTCAGGGCGCTTCGGGGGGGGGCTCGTTGGGGGCGGGGGCCTCCTCCTCGGCGAGGTAGACCTGCACCCGCCGGTTACAGTGGCGTCCGTAGGGGGTCTCGTTGGGGGCGAGGGGGCGGTCGCCGCCGCGGGGGATGATCTCGAAGAACAGCCCGGGCAGCTCTGCCTGTAGCAGGTGCTGCACTGCCTCCGCGCGCTGCTGTGAGAGGGCGAGGGGCTCGGCCTCTGTGGGGTCGGTGAAGCCCTCCAGGACCACGTGGCGCTTGTCGACCGAGCGATCGCGGAGGTCGTCCACCAGCAGCTGCAGGCGGGCGAGGGAGCGCTGGTTGGGGGTGCTCTCGCCCTCGTCGAAGTGGACCGTCTCGCGCAGAGGCCGGGGCTCGTCCAGGCGATCGGGGCGCAAGTAGAGGGGCACGAAGCGCGCCTCGTCCACTACGTCCTGCCCCGCGGGGGACGCGATCCAGTCGATGAACAGTCGCTCCTTCTCCTTCGCGGGGCCCGCGGTGTAGAGGAAGATGTCGCGGAACAGGGGGTAGCGCCCGCGGATGATGTTCTGCTGGCTGGGCCAGATCGGCATACCCTGCGGGAAGGGCCGCAGGCCGAGCAGCTTGCCCGAGGCGTTGGACATGCTGACGAAGGCGATGGCGTCAGGGTCTTTCTCCAGGGCCGAGGCGATCTCGTCCGACGAATGCGTCTCCACCGAGGGGTGGATGCCCGACGGGCCGCAGAAGAAGTCCTCGAACAGGGTCTGGGTGCCCGACAGGGGGTCGCGCGCGAGGGGATGGATGGGCCGCCCCTCCAGGCCCAGGTAGGCCCACGAGTCGACGGACCTGGTGCAGAAGATGCCGATCACCTGGTCGTAGGAGATGGACCGGATCGGGTTGGAGGGGTGCACCGCCAGCGCGACCACGTCCACCGCCGCGATGTGGCGCGCGCCCTCGTCCTCAAAGGACCACCCGTTGGCGCTGGCCTGCTCCTCCTCCGCGGGGAGGAAGCGCCTGGTGGACACCACCATGTCGGCGCGCCCCTCCAGCAGGGCGCGGAAGCCTCTGGAGGTGCCGCCGCCGCCCACCTCGAAATGGAGGTCGCCCACCGTGCGCTCGTAGTTCTCGGCGAGGGGCTCCATCAGGTTGTGGACCACCACGTCCGTACCGGTGATGCGGATCGTCGGGAGGGTGGGCGCGGGCGGTGGCGCGGGCGCGCAGCCGGCGGCGAGGGCGAGGGCGAGGGCGAGCAGGGCATGTCTCATCGGGAGACCTCCTGTCCAGAGGATAGACCAAGCGGGCGCCAGGGGGGAGGCGCGCTGCCCCGCCTCGGCATAGGGTGGGTGGGGCCCGATGGAAAGGGCCGGGAGGTTGCCGATGACGCACAGCGTGAGGGTCATAGGGGTTGCGCGCACCGGGCTGGAGCGGGGCACCCACCTTCCGGGGCAGGGGGTGGCGGCCCGGATCGTCATCGATCCGGCCTATGAGGCGGCGCTGCTGGGCATCGAGGCGGCGACCCACCTCCATGTCTTCGCCTGGCTGGACGGGGCAGACCGCTCGGTGCTCCAGGTGCAGCCGCGCAAGCTGGGAGGGGGCGTGCCGCCCAGGGGGGTGTTCGCGGTGCGGAGCCCCGTGCGGCCCAACCCGATCGGCCTGAGCACCACCAGGCTGCTGGGTCGGGAGGGGCTAGCGCTCTCGCTGGAGCGCCTCGACGTGTACGACGGCACCCCGATCATCGACCTCAAGCCCTACAGCCCTGGCTGGGATCAGGTGCTGTGGGCCTCGGATCCGCGCAGGGGGCGCCCCTGGGACCTGCCCGTCGCCTCGCGCAGCGCGATGTGGGAGCGGGAGGCGGGCGACGCGGTGGGGGACCAGCGCCACGACCCGCGCGTGACCGAGGTCATCGCCCTGTTTCACCGCCTGGTGGAGGCTCGGATCGACCCCCGCGACCCCGCGGTGCGCTACACGGTGCCGGCCCTCGATCTGCGGGTGGACGCCCTGGCGGTGATGGCGGGGGCGCGGTTCGGGAACGGGCGGCTGGCCTACTTGCCGGGGAGTGGGGCGGTGGGGGTGGATGCCCTGGCGGGGTCGCGTTAGGGGAGGTGTGATCGGGGTGTAGCGCAGCCTGGTAGCGCTCCTGCTTTGGGAGCAGGTGGTCGCTGGTTCGAATCCAGTCGCCCCGACCATTCTGTACAACCCCCTCCGGATTCACCTCCGGAGGGGGTTGTCTTATTGGATGGGTCGTCGCGATTCGCGAGGAAGGAATACGGCTTCCGGAACTCGACTTTGAGCGCGTCGCCCGTCAGGTACGAGTTCGAAACGACGACTTCAAGTAGCTCCCGCTGATCCGCGGCCTCTCGGCTATTCATCAGGTCGTAGGCGGAGTTCGCGAGTTCTAACGTGAGCAGTGCCACGTCCATCGACTTGGCGCTCGCGCGGGTCAGGCGCTCGATCTCCCAACAGCCTCGGTGCGCTGCTTCTCCCACTTCATCCGGTTCTGCATGAAGAAGTGGTCCTCGATGCGTCCCTCGAGCTTGTCTTCGTAGGCCTTGTCGATGAGCCGACCCAGGCGCTCGATGCGCTCCTGGGCCGCCGCGACGCGAGCACGCACGTCGTCCTCGATGCGGGCCCTGGACTCGCGCAGGGTGCGCTTGACGGCCTCGCGCACGGACTCGGCCATGCGCAGGGGTCGCATCGCCTCGATGAACTGCTCTCGCACCCGCTCCTCGCGCACGTAGGCGACGGCCTCGCACCGCTGGGCGCACCGGTAGTAGACGTACTTCTTCTTCTTGATCTCGGCGGTGATGGTCGCGCCGCAGTGGCCGCAGGTGAGCAGCCCGCCGTAGGCGAACTTGAGCTCGCGGGGCCGGGTGTACGTCGTCCCATCCAGCCGCTCCTGGACGCGCTCGAAGAGCTCCAACGCGACGAGCCGGGGGTCTCGCCCCTCGTACAGCTCGCCACCCCAGAAGAACCGGCCCGCGTAGAGCGGGTTGCGGAGGATCTGGTGGATGAGCGAGGCCTGGAGCTTCTTGGAGCCCCCGCAGGGGGCGTCCGCGACGAGGCCCGCAGGGCCGGGGAAGAAGGTCCTGGACGGCTCTGGAGCGCAGGTCAGCGGGAGGGCAAGATTCCGAATCGAGCGACAACTATGTTGACATTCATCGCGTGCTGCTCCAGGAAGGATGGAAATCGGGCCTGGAGAGGGCGGTAGTAGCGGTCCAGCCAGCTGGACACCGGGAGGGGGAAGTAGCCGATGGGGGTGTAGCCGTGCCCCTCCAGCGCCGCGAGCTTTGCCGAGGCCGGACCGACCTCGGGGTACTCCGCGGTCCAGTGCTCCCGGAGCTCCGCGGGGGGATCCGCTGTGAGCCAGGTGATCTCTGAGACGGCGAGCACGCCGCCGGGCTTGAGGTAGTGTCGCCAGGCAGCGACCCCGGTCGCGAAGCCGATGTTGTAGATCGCTCCCTCCGACCAGATGGCGTCGAGGGACGAGGGCTCGAAGGGCAGCTCGTCCATGGAGGCGGCGACCGTCGTGATCGCCGCGCGGACTCCCAGAGCGTCCGCCCGCCGCTCCAGCTCGGCGAGGAATTCGGGGAACAGGTCGACCGCGGTGATGTGCGCGTCGAGGTCCTCAGCGAGCACCAGGCTGGAGGCGCCGGTGCCACAGCCGAGGTCGGCCACGCGGAGGTCGGTGCGGCCGCGCAGGCCGGACAGGTCGAGCGCCCGTCGTGTCTGCTCGTCACTGCCCGGTCCGAGGCGCGGGCTGGGGCGGTGGAGGTCGACGAGGAGCGTCATGTCGTCCATCGTGAGCGGTCTCCCTGGCGTGCGGGGCGGGGGCTGGTAACGAGCAGGCCGTGAGCGCGCCACGCCTCCCTGAGCGGGTGCTCCGCTGCTGCGGGTCCGGGGCTGCTCGGAGCCCCACGCGATCCGGACCATCACCCCGAGGGTGTGATCCTTGCCTCGGTCACCGTGTGGAACGCGAGGGCACATCGGCTGCAAAGGCACGAGCCCACGAGGACCGGCCAACGCCTACACCCGTCGCATCTACGGCGAGCCGGTGGGGACGTCCCTCCGGCAGGCACCAGGCCTGACCGGGCCGTGAATCACACCCCACCCAGAGGCTCTGGCTCCCGCTGTCGAGGTGGTGGACCCGCGGCCCCTCGATGAGGACGCGGTCGTGCTGATCGGCGGGGTGGGGCCTGGCGAGCTCCCAGGCTTCCTGACTGGCGTAGCGCCTCGACCGGCCGGGGGGAGGTCCGCCGGTCGTCCCTTGGCCTCGCTACCGCGGCCCTGTCATCGGTGCAGTGTACACCGTGGCACGGAGGGGCGCGCGCTGGTGTGGTCGAGCGTCCTCGTCCTGGTGGTCGCCTCGCTAGGGCCCTGCAACAGTACGAAGCTCTCGGGGGCTGGTGGGACCCAGCCGCTCGACCTCTCCGCCCTCCACCTCCCCTGGCCGTTGGCGGCACACCAAGGCTCTGGCCGATGACAAGGGCGCCGCCCAGCGTGTCGCGGGATCCCTCGGCCCAGCGCGCCTCCAGCCCTGCCTCGGTTGGCCAGTCTTTGCCCAACAGGTCATGGAATAGGGGCCGATGGCTCGCACCAGGTGCGCGCCGGTCGCGCCAGGAGGTTCGTGTGGTCCCCAACTACTGGTATGTGATCCTGGAGTCCGACGAGGTGCCTCGGCGAGCGCCAGTGGGCGTGGTGCGGTTCGGCCAGCGCTGGGTGCTGTGGCGCAGGCCGGACGGGGCGGTGGCCTGTGTGCAGGATCAGTGCGCCCACCGCGGCGCGGCCCTGAGCGGCGGGAGGGTGGTGGACGGCCACGTCGAGTGCCCCTTTCACGGCTTTCGCTTCGACGAGACCGGGCAGTGCGTGATGGTCCCCGCCCTGGGGAGGGAGGCCCGGGTGCCGGACCACATCCGGGGCAGGGCGCTGCCGATCTGCGAGGTGGACGGCTACCTGTGGGCCTGGTGGGGGCCTGATCCCGCGGGGCCCGCGCCAGCCCACTTCTTCGAGACCCTCGACAGCTCCTGGCGCTACGGCGCCTTCCGGGACCCCTGGGCGGTCCACTACACCCGCTCGGTCGAGAACCAGCTCGACGTGGTCCACCTGCCCTTCGTCCACGGCACCACCATCGGCCGGGGCAACAAGACCGTGGTGGAGGGCCCCCGGGCCGAGCTTGACGGTGACGACCTCAAGGTGTGGGTGCACAACCGGGTCGATGACGGGAGCGCCCCCACCGACCCTCCCGCGTCGGGGCGCTGGCAGGTGATGTTCCGCTTCCCCAACACCTGGATCAACGACATCTCGGACAAGGTCAAGGTCACCGCGGCCTTCGTGCCGGTAGACGACGAGCACTCCGTCGTCTACCTGCGCTTTTACCAGCGGGTGCTCACCGTGCCCGGGATCAGCGCCCTGTTCTGCTGGGTGGGGAAGCTCGCGAGCGTCGTCATCCTGCGGCAGGACAAGCGGGTGGTGGAGACTCAGGAGCCGCGGAGGTCGTGGCTTAGGATGGGCGAGCACCTCATCCGGGGGGACCTGCCGGTGATCCTCTACCGCAAGCGGCGCCACGCCCTGCTCGGGGGCGCCGACGAGGGCTGAGCGGCCGTCACCGCCGCCAGCGCGCCTCACCGGCACGCCCTCCCCCTGCCGCCTCACCGGTGGGTGGGAGCGAGGAGCGGCTGCCCCTGCGCCCTAGCGCTTCGGTCTCCTGGCGCTCGCCGCCCGCGCGCGACCGTGGCGCTCGACGTGGCCGTGGTGGGAGCGGGGAGCGCGCTCTGGCGCTGTCCGGACTTGGGCGCCTCGCGCGTCTCACGGTCAGCACACCACAGGGAGGTCCTCATGATCGGCACGGACTATACCGCCTTGCTCAACCGCTTCACCCGCGCCAGCATCAACGGGCTTGCCGCCAGCGGGGCGCTGGGGGCCGCCGGCGCGGCCACAGGGGGCAGCATCGTCGGAGGGGTCTCCGCCTTGGGGGGAACGATCGTCGGCCCCGTCGGGACCTTCTTCAGTGCCGCCGTGGGGACCGGGGTGGGCGCCTCGGTGGGCGGCGCGCTGGGGGCTACGGTAGGGTTGGTGGGGGGCTTCGCGGTATCGCTGCTCTCCAACGGCGACTGAGGCCGGCGCCCGCGGGGCGCGCATCGGAGGGGGCCACCGGGGGAGGAGCGCTGTCGTGCCCTTCTCGGCGCCCTGGGCGCGCGCCGGCTGGGGCCCTCGGAGCAGGCTGTGGGGCGGCGGCCCCTGCGCCGCGGACACACCCGCGGTCCGGCCACCGCCGGTCCTTTCGCGCGGAGGCGGGGCACCAGCGCGCCTCCATGCCCTTGGCTGCCTGGGGGCGGCGCGCCCGGCGGAGCGGTGGGAGCCCCCGGACCCCCTCCCGATCGGGGGCTGCGGTGCGTCCTCCGATCCCCTCGTCGCCACCGTCCCGTCAGGGGCGCTCCGGGAGGCGGTCAGGCGCCCCCCGGAGCGGCCGGCCGTCGTGGTCGCCGTCGCGGCCGCCGCCGCCGTCGCCGCCGCCGCCGTCGCCGCCGTCGCCGCCGCCGCCGTCGCCGCCGTCGCGGTCGCCGCCGCCGTCGCGGTCGCGGTCGCGGTCGCGGTCGCCCTCGCCGTCGCGGTCGCGGTCGCGGTCGCCGCCACGCGTTCCGCGGGGTGTGTCTGCCGATCTCCTCGTCGCCACCGTCCCGTCAGGGGCGCTCCGGGAGGCGGTCAGGCGCCCCCCGGAGCGGCTGGCCGTCGCCGCCACGCGTTCCGCGGGGTGTGTCTGCCGATCTCCTCGTCGCCACCGTCCCGTCAGGGGTGCTGAAGGTAGGCAGCTAGGTGCTCCCCGGTGAGGGTCGACCGTGCCGCCACCAGCGCCGCGGGCGTGCCCTCGAACACCACCGTCCCGCCGTCGTGGCCCGCGCCAGGGCCCAGGTCGATGATCCAGTCGGCGTGGGCCACTACCGCAAGGTGGTGCTCGATCACCAGCACCGACCTGCCCGAGTCCACCAGCTGGTCCAGCAGGGCGAGCAGCTGCCTGAGGTCGGCCAGGTGCAGCCCGCTGGTCGGCTCGTCGAGCACGTAGATCCCCCCCTCCGCCCCCATCTGCGCCGCCAGCTTGAGGCGCTGCCGCTCGCCACCCGAGAGGGTCGGGAGCGGCTGCCCCAGGCGCAGGTAGCCCAGGCCCACGTCCGCCATCCTCCGCAGGATCTTGTGGGCCGCGGGGAGGCGCGCCGCGCCAGAGGCGAAGTGTGCCACCGCCTCGTCCACCTGCAGGTCCAGCACCTCCGCGATGTTCTTGCCGCCGAGCTGGTAGTCGAGGACCGAGGCGTCGAAGCGGCGGCCCTCGCAGTCCTCACAGACGGTGCGGACGCCCGCCATCATCCCCAGGTCGGTGAAGATCACCCCCGCCCCGTTGCAGGTGGGGCAGGCTCCCTCGGAGTTGGCGCTGAACAGGGCGGGCTTGACGCCGTTGGCCTTGGCGAAGGCCTTGCGGATCGGATCCAGCAGGCCGGTGTAGGTCGCCGGGTTGCTGCGGATCGAGCCGCGGATCGGCGCCTGGTCGATGCTCACCACTTCGTCCCTGCCCTCCACCGACCCGTGGATCAGCGAGCTCTTGCCAGAGCCCGCCACCCCGGTCACCACCACCAGCACCCCCAGCGGGATGTCCACGTCCACCCCCCGCAGGTTGTGGGTGCTCGCGCCGCGCACCTCCATCACCCCCGAGGGCCTCCGCACCGCTCGCTTGAGGGCGGCCCGGTCCCGCAGGTGGTGTCCGGTGAGCGTGCCGCTCTGACGCAGCCCCTCCACCGTGCCCTGATAGACCACCTGCCCCCCCGCCGCGCCGGCCCGGGGGCCCAGGTCGACGATGTGGTCGGCGATAGCGATCACCTCGGGCTTGTGCTCCACCACGAGCACGGTGTTGCCCTTGTCGCGGAGGCGGAGCAGCAGCGCGTTCATCCGCTGGATGTCGTGGGGGTGCAGGCCGATGGTCGGCTCGTCGAAGACGTAGGTCACGTCGGTGAGGGACGAGCCCAGGTGGCGGACCATCTTCACCCGCTGCGACTCACCCCCAGAGAGGGTACCGGTGGGCCGGTCGAGGCTGAGGTAGCCCAGCCCTATGTCCACGAAGGCGTCGAGCGCCTCGCCGAGGGATCGCAGGAGCGGCGCCGCGGAGGGCTGGTCCAGGCCGCGCACCCACCCGGCCAGGTCGCTGAGCTGCATCGCGCAGGCCTCGGCGATGTTGATGCCCGCGATCTTGGAGGAGCGGGCGGCCTCGCTGAGCCTGGTTCCGCCGCAGTCGGGGCAGGTGGTGAAGGTGACCGCGCGCTCCACGAAGGCCCGGATGTGCGGCTGCATCGCCTCCTTGTCCTTGGAGAGCAGCGACCGCTGGATGCGGGGGATCAGCCCCTCGTAGGTGAGGTTCACGTTCCCGACCCTCACCTTGACAGGCTCCTTGTAGAGGAAGTCGTGCAGCTCGGCGGGGGAGTAGTCGCGGATCGGCTTGTTGGCGTCCAGGAAGCCCGAGTCGGTGAACAGGCGGACGCTCCACCCGTCGGCGGTATAGCCGGGGATGGTGAGCGCCCCCTCCGCCAGCGACAGCCGGTCGTCGTAGAGCTGATCCAGCGCGATGTCGTTCACCGAGCCCATGCCCTCGCACCTGGGGCACATGCCGCCGGTGACGGAGAAGCTGCGCCGCTCGGTCTTTCCGCCCGCTCTCTCTACGGAGATCTGTCCCACCCCGCGCACCGAGGGGACGTTGAAGGCGAAGGCCTTGGGGGAGCCCACATAGGGGTCGCCCAGGCGGCTGAACAGCACCCTGAGCAGGGCGTTGGCGTCGGTCGCGGTGCCCACCGTCGAGCGGGCGTTGGCGCCCATCCGCTCCTGGTCGACGAGGATCGCGGTGGTCAGCCCCTCCAGCAGGTCCACGTCGGGGCGGGCGAGCGCGGGCATGTACCACTGGAGGAAGGCGCTGTAGGTCTCGTTGATGAGCCGCTGCGACTCCGCGGCGATGGTGCCGAACACCAGCGAGGACTTCCCGGAGCCGGAGACGCCGGTGAACACCGTCAGCCTGCGCTTGGGGAGCGCCACTGAGATGTCCTTGAGGTTGTTCACTCGGGCGCCCTGTACCAGGATCTGGTCGTGGCTATCTGCGGTGGACATGGGACCTCTCAGCGGGGGGAGGTCCGATCCCTAACCGCGCGCCTCCGCCACCGGGGCGCGCACCGCGCGCTTCGCGTCGGCCGGTAGCGGAGTGCACAGCTCACGCCGGGTATTTCGCCAGGGCCCCCCGCAGCTCCGCCACCACCCGCTCGCGGAGCCAGGCCGGCTCCAGCACCTCGGCCTTGTCGCCCCACTCCAGCACCCAACGGACCAGCTCCACCCCCGTCGCGTGGAAGCTGAGCACCACGTCGCCGCCGGGCAGCTCCTCCAGCGTCTGGCCTGGGTGCCAGATCCGCGCCCTGACCAGGTAGGCCCTGCTGGCCTCGAAGCGGACCCGCACCCGCGCCGCGGGTTCGGACCCCGTCCAGATCCCGAAGGTGTCTCCCAGGTAGGAGTCCACCGAGTACTCGCGGGGGTAGGTGAAGTGCTCGCGCGAGCAGGTGGCGTCCTCCAGGCGGTCCACCGAGAAGGTCCGGAGCCGGTCCTCATGGGGGAGCCAGGCGATCAGGTACAGGGCGCGCCGGTAGACCATCAGGGTGAGGGGCCAGGCCCGCACCCCCTCGGCGTAGTGCGAGGGGTAGTGGAGGGTCATCACCCTGGTCTTGAGCACCCCGTCGATCAGCTCATCGACGATCTCCTGCTGAGCGCCGTGCTCCCTGGCAGGCTCCTCCCGGAGGATGATGCGGGACTGGCGGGCGCGCTTCTCGTCCCGGCCCTCCTGGTCGAGGCGCCCCTCCAGATCCTCCAGGTACTCCGAGAAGGCGGTGCCCTTCAGGAAGCCGAGCATCTGCCGGCCCAGGTGGAGGGCGGCCATGTCTCCGGTGCCCGCCACCACGCCCGCATGGCGCTCCCGCTCGTCGAGCACCCAGCGCTGCTCCCGCCCCTCACCCTCGGGGGTGATGGGCACGCCGGCCTCGATGAGGGCCTGTAGATCGCGGCTCACGGTCTTCTTGTCCAGCTCGAGCGCGTCGACCATGTCGCGCTTCGCGACCCTGCCGCGACGGTGGAAGAGTTGGAGCAGGCGGATGACGCGGGTCACCTTGTCGGACATCTGGAACCCTCCTGGAGACACCACCGCACTATCACGTCGGCGGTGTCAGGAGATGGTCCCGAACACCTGTTCTGGGTCAGCTAGGCGAAGCTCAGCGCCTGCTCCAGGTCACGCTCCAGGTCGGACAGGTGCTCCAGACCCACGGACATCCGGATCAGGCCGGGGCGAACCCCCAGCCGCTCCAGGTAGGCCTGCGGCATGTCCGAGTGGGTCATGGTCATCGGGTGCTCCACCAGGCTCTCGGTGCCCCCGAGCGACACGGCCAGGCGGGCGATCTCGAAGTGGTTGAGCACCCGGAAGGCCGCGGCCTCGCCGCCCTCCACCTCGAAGGAGATCAGCGAGCCGGTGCCGGTGCACTGCCGCTCCCAGATCGCGTGCTGCTCGTCGCCCTCGTCGGTCATCCCGGGGTAGGTCACCTGGAGCACCTTGGGGTGGGCCTTCAGCAGCTCTGCCAGCTTGCGGGCGGACTTCGCCTGGCGGCGCATCCGCACCGAGAGGGTCTCTAGGGAGCGCTGGAGCAGCCACCCGTTGAAGGGGGTGGTCATGGTGCCCAGGATGGTGCGCATCTCGAGCACCTTCAGCATCATCGCCTTGCGCCCGGTCACGACGCCCGCGATCAGGTCGGAGTGCCCGCCGATGAACTTGGTGGCCGAGTAGAGCACCAGGTCGGCCCCGTGGGCGACAGGGCGCTGGAACAGGGGACCCAGGAAGGTGTTGTCCACCATCAGGGGCACCTCGGCGCCGTTCGAGGCGGCGATCTCCAGGGCCAGCGCCTTCATCGCGGCGATGTCGGTGTGGACGATGTCGGGGTTCGACGGGGTCTCGACATAGATCCCGCGGATGTGCTCCCAGCCGACCTCCGCGGCCAGGGCGCGCATCGCCTCGGGGGCCTTGGAGCCCGCGGGCACCTCGTGCACCTTGATGCCGAAGCTCGGGAGGATGTGCTCGCAGAGGTAGTAGGTGCCGCCGTACACCGGGCTGGTGCGGAGCAGCACGTCGCCGGGGCGCAGCATGGCCAGCAGGGTGGTGGCGATCGCCGCCATCCCCGAGGCGAAGGTCGCGCCGGTGTCCGCCTCGTCCCAGGCGGCCATCCGCTCCTCGAAGATCTGGAGGTTCGGGTTGTTGAGCCGGGAGTAGATCAGGCCGCTGGTCTCACCCTCGTCTGCCTGTCGCAGGCCATAGGCCAGCTCGAAGAAGCGCTTCCCCTCCTCAGCGGACTCAAACTGGAAGGTGGAGGTGAGGAACACCGGCGGCTTCACCGAGCCCTCAGAGAGGAGGGGGTCGTAGCCGTAGCCGAGGGCGAGGGTCTCGGGGTTGAAGGGGTGTCCAGACGCGTGGGACCGCTTCATGCTCATGAGGTCTCCCAGAAGGAGGTGGGGCAGAATCACCGTGTAGCCCTTACCACATCTCGTCGCAGGGTGACAGGACCGATCAGTCCAGTAACACCGTGCGCGTCGCCGTTTGGGGACCTGACCAGAGCGCGCCGCCCGCGGATCCGTCGCCGCCCCCCCTCCCCCCCGCGGGGATGAGGACCCCGAGGTGGCTGGGCAGCGGGTGTGGGTGGGGGTCGAGCTGGGGCCTTGCCGGGGCGAGGGGGATCAGGCCCCTGACACCGACCGCGCCGCCTGCTGTGCGCCGGGACCCACCAGGAAGAGCTGCTCGCGGTTTCGCAGCCTCCCCACCTCTCCCACCCGCTCCCCCGAGGGGTTGAAGATCCCGATGCGGGCGCCCACATAGCGGGGGTGGTCCCGCGCGATCACCGCGACCTCTCCCCGCGGCTCCAGCAGCGCCAGGAGCTCCTCCCCGCTCACCCAGCCCTCGTCCGAGAAGGAGACCAGCAGGTGCCTGGCGTCGAGCTGCTCGATCACCTCGGTCAGGGCCGGCAGGATCCCCCGCCGGGCGTTGAAGGGGCTGTGTCGGCTGCGGACCTCCTCCCGCTTGCAGGCCACCCCGTAGTGCGCTGGCCGATCCCACCGCACCAGCGTCTCCCAGATGTGGTAGTTGCCAAGGTACTTGTGCTGGTTGTAGGGGGGATCCAGGTAGACCAGGTCGCCGGTCAGGCGGCGCGCGGCCTCGCGGGCGTCTAGCTGCCAGGCCTCGCCCTTGCCGTGGCGGGCGCGGGGGAGCACCTGGGGCATCCGCAGCGCCAGGTCCTTGAAGGAGCGCGGCGCCCAGCCCTTCAGGTAGGCCATCTGCAGGCCGGTGGTGGAGTCCACTCGGTCCGCCGCCTCCATCAGCGACACCAGCAGCACCGCCTCCAGCTCCGCGGGCAGGGCGGCACGGGCGATGGCCTCGCGGATCGCGTCCACCCTCGCGCCGTTGTGGGGCTGAAAGAAGCGGCTCTGCCGGCAGAAGGTCTCGGTGAAGTAGCCCTCCTCGCCGGGGAGCGCCGAGAGGTGGGCCAGCCACCGCGCGGCCTCGTCCACCACGTCCTCCGCGTCGGCGGCGATGTAGGCGCGGGCGAGGGTGGCGGCGTAGGTGTTCAGGTCGTTGGACCGCACCCTGTACCCGCGCTCCTTGAGGGCGTGACCTACCCGCGAGGTGCCTGAGAACAGGTCGACCACCTCGCGCACCTCCTCCAGCCCTCCGATCAGCTCGGTGATCAGGGGGACGAGGAGGCGCTTGGAGCCGAGGTACTTGATCATGCGCCCCCCCTATTCAGATGTCGCCGCGCTTGGCGAGCGAAGAAGCATCAGGCCACGCGGGCCAGCGAGGTGTCTGGAGGTCCGAGCCCGTGGGGTGGCGCAGGGTCAGGGAAGGCGGCGCGGTGGCGTTGGGGGTCCGGACGGGGACCCACCTCTCGGACCTCTTCCTGCTCGGCACCGGCGCGCTGCTAGCGAGCGTCGCGCTGCTGGAGCTGGCCTCGGCGCTCGCCGAGGGGTGGGGATCCTGACTGGACCGCTGCCGGAGCTTGGCCGCCTCGTCCTAGCGGGGCTGGTGGCCGGGCTGGCGCTGGCTGGCGCCTTGCGGTCGACACCACCACCCTGACCCTGGGAGGGGACCGTCTCCTCGTGCGCGCTGGGGCGGGCCCCCTCCGCTGGCGCCGCGAGCTCCCACGGGACGCGGTGGTCGCCGTCCTCCCGGTAATCCGGGGCCGCTGGCAGGGGTTTGAACGGCAGCCTCAGGGGCCCCAGCGTCTACCGCGAGCTCGATCTCATCGACCAGATCCGGGGGGAGCGTCTCCAGCCAGGCGGCGAGCGTGCCGCGGTCGGCGAGCACCCGGTGGCGTCCCTCCGCGCCCATCGCGAGCAGCCCCAGCAGCACCAGCGGCTGGACCCTCCCGCTCAGGAGCTCGTCGGCGAGCTCAACGCGCATTTTCCCTCCGGGCCGAGAGGATCTCTCGCCTCTGGCCGTTCACGACCTCGTAGGCGGCGCGGAGGGTGTCGTCCTGTGGCCTCCCCTCGTCGTCCAGCTGCACCTCGCGGACCCGGCACCCGCCGTCGCCCTGCGCCACCCAGTGAAGGCGGACCGCGCCCCTGAGGTCGGTGATCGCGTGCAGCAGGGCGGCGTTCAGGAAGACCTCCGAGTGGGTCTCCAGGAGCACCTGCGCCTGATCGTTCTCGACCAGCACCTCGGCGATTCGGTCGGCGAGCGCTCGCTGGAGCTGCGGGTGCAGGTGCGCCTCTGGTTCCTCGATACACAGGAGCCCGCCCTCCTCTCGGAGGCGCTCCAGCCCGACAAGCACGGGGAAGACCTGCTGGAGGCCGAGGCCCTCGTCGGGGAAGGGGATGTCCGGGGCCGCCTGGCTCATCTTCCGCAGCGAGAGGCGGCGCGCCTGGTCCAGGGTTCGCTGAGTGAGCGCCCGCTGGCAGTGGTCCTCATACCACTTTGAGACGGACGAGAACGCCACAGTAGCGGGAGCGAGCAGGGCCTCGGACCACGCGGCACCCGTGGGGTCACTGGGGGGAAAAGCGCCCTCGGAGACGCCCGCGCGCGACGGCCCGACGCGCTTCGCGGTGAGCCACGACACCTTCGCCTCGAAGGCCGTGAGGGGGCTCTCTGGCTCCGAGGCGGCGTGGTCCCGCCTGGCGATCAGTCCATGGAAGCGCAGGATCTCCCGCCCGGAGCGGCCTGGTGTGTCCTCGAAGTACTGGGCCTTCAGGTCGCGCTGGCCGCGATCCGACCTCCACTCCAGCCGCTGGCTGGGCCCCCTCCAGGGGCCCTCCATCGCGGTGATGACGGGCTGATTGAACGCCTCTGACCAGGTCAGCTCCCACCGAAACGACCCGCCGGGGACGAGCTCGAGGCCGAGCATCAGGGGGTCTCCTCCCCCGTCCCCGTGCCAGATCAGCCCGTTGAAGCCCCCTCCCGCGACGGCGGGATGGGCCAGGTTCAGGCTGGGCGCGCCGCGCATCGAGCCCGCCAGCAGCGCGGGGAGCCGCAGCACCGCGGACTTCCCCGCGCCGTTGGTCCCGTAGAGCAGGTTCAGCTTCCCGAGCCGCAGCGCCTGCGCCTCCTGAAAACAGCGGTAGCGCGAGAACATCAACCTGGACACCGGCATAGCCACCTCGCTCGCGAGGGTCTGTGTCCCGTTGCGCCGGTGGGACCCACCGGCGCCATGCGCGGCGGGTCCACCCTCCCGCCCCTCTCCGATCCGCGATACTAGGCCCTGATCAGAGGTGAAGATGACGACCTATCGCGCCCGCGTGCTGACCCCCCTGGGGCCGGATGAGCTCCGCTACTACGACGATGCCATCGTGGAGATCGAGGGAGGCACGATCCTGGCTGTGCGCGCCTGGGCGGGCGAGGCGGTGGACGAGGACCTGCGGCCTGGGGTGCTGACACCGGGCTTCGTGGACGCCCACGTCCACTACGCGCAGACCCGCATCATCGGGGCAGCCGCCGGGCCCCTGCTCGAGTGGCTGGAGACCGCCACCTTCCCCGAGGAGGCGCGCTTCGCCGACCTGGACCACGCGCAGCGGGTGGCGTCGGTGTTCGCTCGCTCGCTCGCCGCGGCGGGCACCACCCTGGCGATGGCGTGGGGCTCCGTCCACCCGCACGCCACCGACGCGCTGTTCCAGATCGCCGAGGCGAGGGGGCAGCGGATGATGGCGGGGCCGGTGCTGATGAACGACCACAGCCCCGCGGACCTCACCTGGGAGGCGCACCGCTCGCTGGGGGCCCTCGACGATCTGGCGAGCAGGTGGCAGGGGCGGGGCGGCCTGATGGAGGTGGTGGTGCTCCCGCGCTTCGCCCTCTCCTGCACCAGGGAGCTGATGGCCGCGGCGGGCGCCTTGGCCGCGGACCGGGGCCTTTGGGTGAGCACCCACCTCTCCGAGAACCCGGTCGAGGTGCAGATCGCCAAGGAGCGCTTTGGGGCGCCGGACTACCTCTCGATCTATCAGGACGCGGGGCTGGTCCATGAGAAGAGCGTCTACGCCCACTGCATTCACCTCTCCGACGACGAGTGGGGGCGGCTGGCCGCGGCGGGGGCGGTAGTCGCTCACTGCCCCGACTCCAACGCCTTCCTCGGATCGGGTCACATGCCCACCGCGACCGTGCTGGAGCGGGGCATTCCCCTCGCGGTGGGGACCGACGTGGCGGCGGGGCGCTCCTTCCGGGTGCCTCACACCCTCTCCGCCGCGTGGGACAACGCCCGCGCCCAGGGGATGATGCCCACCGTCGCCCAGCTCTTCTGGTGGGGCACCAGGGGGGGGGCGCTGGCGCTGGGGCACGGCGAGCTGGGGGCGCTCCAGCCTGGCTTGGAGGCCGACATGGCGCTGTTCGAGGTGCCGCCCTGGGTGGAGGGGGGCCGCGACACCGCCCGCTGGATGCTCTTCACCCTCGACGGCCCCGGCGCGATGCGCACCTGGGTGCGGGGCTCGGAGGTCTGGCGCCGGGAGCCCCGGGGGCTCTGGGACTGATCCCCCATCCAGCCCCCCTCGGGCACCAGGTCCGTGCTGCCCGCTGAGCGGTCGCCCTCCGGGCAGCGGTGCGCGCCAGCCCGAGGCGTCGACCACCCCACAGCGCCTCGGTGAGCGCGCGGCACGGTCAGGACCTCCGGCCGATGCGTCCGCCTCCTGCACACGATAGCCGTCAATTCGTGCGGCAGGTCCATCGCTATGATCGACGGCACAGTGGTCGCGACCGATCGGCTCGGGCTCTGCGGCCCCTTGCAGCCGCCGCGACGCCCGGGGAGCGTCGCGGCGGGGTGGCAAGACGAACCAGCCACCGTCGTCGACGCATGCCTCGCGCGCCGCACGGGGGGGCATGCCCGAGCCTCGGGCGAGCCGGTGGACTCCGACGGCTGTGTGCCTGGACCGGATTTCCTGACGGTGCGTCCCCACCGGAGCGCTCCACCACCTCCCCACCGGGGCCCCCGGAGACTCCGCCCCCCTGCCAGCCCTCTCGGGGGGGCGGCGGAGGGTGGGTCGCACCGCGCGCGCCCGCGGCGCTGGGGCCCCCGGGAACGGCGATGAGCACGGCGCTGTC
>JAFGVK010000008.1 GCA_016938035.1 Deltaproteobacteria bacterium
GCGCCAGAAGGGGACGGACGCGGTCGGAGCAGGGACCGACAGGGCCCCCGGTGCAACTCCGACCTCGCGCCAGAAGGGGACGGACGCCAGAAGGGGACGGACGGGGTCGGAGCAGGGACCGACAGGGCCCCCGGTGCAACTCCGACCTCGCGCCAGAAGGGGACGGACGGGGTCGGAGCAGGGACCGACAGGGCCCCCGGTGCAACTCCGACCTCGCGCCACAAGGGGACGGACGGGGACGGAGCAGGGACCGACAGGGCCCCCGGTGCAACTCCGACGGCCAGAGGGGCTGGCCGTGGACTACTGCTCGGGCGGTACCGGAGCGGCCTCGGAGGTCGCGGTGTCCTCCGGCTTGGGGGGGGCGGGGCTGACGGTGAAGCGCTCCTCGGACACGCCCTTCTTGGTGCACTCGCGCCAGACGTGGATGGTCCCGTCCGTGGCGCCGGTCAGCTCCACCACCAGGTGGTTGATGAAGATCCCGCGGCTCTCCTCCTCCCACCCTGTCGCTGAGATCTGCTTCAAGCCGGTGTAGTCGATGTTGACATCGTCATCGTCCAGCTCGCAATTGCGGTGCTCCCACTCCACCTTGGCGGTGATCTGCGCTTGGCCGTCTGGCCCAGCAACCACCTGCACGGGCTCCACCGTGCTGATCACGCACGCCAGCGCCGCACCTCCCAAGCCCGTCCACGCCACCGCGATCCACACCAGCGTCTTCATCCAGCTCATGCCTTGTCTCCAGTCTTGAGGTTGATCACCGGGGTCCGCGTCGAGAGGGTGATGCAAGAGGTGGGACACACCGTCTCGCAGGCCTTGCACGCGTGACACTCGGTCAGGGCGATCACCGGCACCTGCTTGGGCAGGGCCTCGATGGCGTTCACCGGGCACACCTTGGCGCACTTGGTACACCCAATACAGGCCTCCTCGTTCACCCGCACCTTGGTCGGCGAGAAGAACGCGATCAGCCCGAGCATCGCCCCAGCGGGGCACAGGTAGCGGCACCAGGCGCGCTCGATGAACACCGACACCAGCAGCACCACCACCAGGAAGCTGACCAGGTAGGTGCTGCCGTCCAGGTTGAACAGCACCTTGAAGGGCCCCACCTGCGCAAACAGGCGATACTCCCACCCCAGCGGACCTGCGATCAGCGCGGCGAGGGCCACGTATTTGCCGTACTTCAGCCAGCGGTCCACCCGGGGCGGAACGGTCCACGCCAGCCCCGGGCGGAACACGAGGTCCTGCAGGGTGCCCTTAGGGCAGATCCAGCCGCAGAAGAAGCGCCCGTACAGCGCGGTCACCCCCACCAGCACCCCGAGCTTCAGCCCAAAGTTCAGGACCGGCTTGTCCTTGAGCAGGCCGAGCAGGAGCAGCTCGATCGAGCCCTCTGGGCGGGGGCAGGCCCACTGCAAGAAGCCGAACAGGGCCAGCGACACCAACAGCACGATGTGGCGGATCCAGCGGGTGCCGGGGGTCTCCTGCCGCAGGAGCAGCGCGGGCACCAGCAGCAGCGCCATCAGGTAGGCGATGTACTCCAGCTTCCAGAATTTCTGGCCCTCCCAGACGACGAAGGGGAGGGCCGCTCCCGCGACGACCACCATCCCGGTCAGTGCGTACCAGAGGGCGGGGTGGTGGATTTTTGCCGTGCTCCGCATGGCGACCTCCGTTAGAAGCAACTGCTTGCTTTTACCCCGTTCCCCCTGCCCAGACCGTCAAGATTGCGTTTGGACGCCCCGAGAGGTCACCATGAGAGCCAGGTCGCTGCTCACCCTCGCCCCCGCGCTGTTGACGTCGAGCTGTGGGACACAACCGCTATCCCCCGAGGAGGTCTGTTTCACGGAACATATTGTAGAGTTGCTGCGAACGGATTGTGCCTCTTGCCACCAACACGGCGAGTTCGGGGTGAGACTGGAGGGCGAGGCTTCCGACTACGACGCCCTGTTGTCGTACATCAACGTGGACTCTCCGGAGGCCAGCGCCCTGCTGGCCTACGCCGATGGCCTCGGGGACCACCCCCCCGTGTGGTCGGAGGGATCGGAGGAGCGGGCCGCGGTGCTCGCGTGGATCGCGGCAGGAGCGCCCTCATCGTGCGAGGCGACCGCTGAGGAGCCCGTCCCCTGCGCGCTGGACACGGACTGCCCGGTGGTCGCCTGCCCCTGCGCCGGCGGGGACGTGGCGGTGCAGGCCTGCGAGGAGGGCTCCGCGGGCGAGCGCACCTGCCTGAGCGCCTCCACCTGTGTCGAGGAGACCTGGGAGGTCTGTCCCGTCGTCACCGACGCGCGCCTCTCCTTCTCGGCAGACATCGTCCCCTCGCTGCGCGCTGACTGCGCGTCCTGCCACGGAGGGGGCCAGCACGGCGTACGCCTGGCCGGGTCCACCTCTGACTACGCCGAGGTGATGCGCTACGTCGACGTGAACGCGCCAGAAGAGGACGACAGCTTCCTGTGGTGGGCCGCCGGGGGCGGGCGTCACCCGATCAGCTGGCCCCCCAGCGGCGCCGGCTACAGCACCTTCCTGCTCTGGGTAGAGCAGGGCGCGCAGAACAACTAGTCCCGGAGGTCGCCATGCTGCTCCCGCTGCTCGCCGCGCTCGCGGCCCCAGCCCAGGCGAGGGACTGCCCGTCCCACGTGGGGAACCACACCGTCGCCGTGACCGACACCCTCGCGGTGGGCGCCGAAGCGCGGCTGATCGGGGTCGGCGTCGCCCCCTCGGAGGGCCTGCTAGAGGCGCAGCGAGAGCCCTGGGATCACGAGGCGATGGCGGGCCTGCGCGGGCTGGTGGAGTGGTACCCCAGCGACCTGTTTGGGGCCGTCTTGGAGGGGGAGGTCCGCTACCGCACCGGCGGCTGGCAGGAGAACACCATCCCCGGCCTCGATCCCTTCCGAGCCAACCAAGCCTTCCTCGAGCTCTACACCGGCGCCCTGGAGACCAGGGTCGGGCTCCAACACGTGTCGTTCGGGTCCACCGCGCTGCTCGACTCCCGGATGATGGGGGCGCGGCTCGAGCTGGGCACCCGCCCGATCGCCTTCAGCCTCTTCGGCGGGGCGGTGCTCCGAGAGATGCTCCGCAGCGGGGACGGCTGCCTGTGGTACCACTACCAAGCGGACCGGATCGCGTGGAAGTCCCTCTCCAACGAGATGGGAGACAACGTGCTCGTGGGGGGCACCTTCCAGGGAAAGCGCAGGGGCGTCCGCCTGCGGGGGCTGTACCTGCTGAGCCTGTCCCGCAACGAGGACGTCGCGGGGCAGGGCGCGTCCCTGTCGATCGCCGCCCCCCTCGCCGGGAGCGCCCTGGGGCTCACCGTGGAGCCCCTCGCCTGGAAGAACGGAGAGGAGCCCTGGACGCCTGGCGCCATGGCGGTGCTGCGCTGGAGGGTGTGGGACGCCAAGGATGCGGTGCAGCTCAGGGTGGGGACCGCCCTCGCGCTCCCAAGCGCCGACGCCACCGCGCCCAGGCCGGTGTACGAGAACCTGTCGTGGGGGGCGCTGCGCCGCTACTCGCTCCACGACGAGCGGCTGGGGATGATGGACGCGGTGTGGCCGGTCCACGGCTGGGTGGAGCCGCAATTGGCGTGGTACCTCCAGTCAGACGGCGCCGCCCTGTCCGATGAGCTGGACCTGGGCGCCCTGTGGACGGTGGGCGGGAAGCACACCGTCAAGACCTCAGCGGTGCTGCTGGACCTGGCGGGGGAGGCCCCCGCGTCGCCTGGGGTCCACCTCGAATTCCGAGGTGTCATCGGAGACTAGGGCGTGCCCCAGGCAGGAGCTCCGCCCATGCGTCGGTCCCTTGCTCACGACATCCGTCGATTCGCCCTGAAGATCCTTCGCTATGGACGACCTCGTGAAAACGGTGACCGGTCTGCTCGGGTTCAGCAGCCCCTTGCAGCCCGCGCCCCGCCCGTGGAGCGTCGCGGCACGGTGCGAACACAAACGAACCAACGTTATCGGCGCGTGCCTCGCGCGCCGCGCCGGGCGCTGGGTCATGCCGAGCCTCGGACAAGCGGGTAGCTCCGCGACGTTGAGCGCTCGGACCGGAGCTGCTGCCAAGCGGCGCGGACCAGTCCTGGCGCCCCGGGGACCGCCACGCCCTTGGGGCCCACGCGAGGCGATGGCTCACCAGCGCCCCCGCGAGGGTCTGGCGAGCCCTGTGTTTCTCCTCCCGCCGAGCGGATCTGGAAGGGTGGTGAGGTCTGCACCCCACGGAAAGGCGCGGCGCTGTGACCTGGGAAGCGCCGACCAGAGCGGGCGCGGGGAGCCGGCCGCGAGGCCGACAGCGCGGTCCCTTGGACCGCGCGTCGGCGCCGAGCGCGCCTAGCCCCTGCGACGCCTCCACCCCAGCGCCGAGCGCGCCTAGCCCCTGCGACGCCTCCACCCCAGCGCCGCGAGCCCAAGCCCCCACCACGGGCCGCCCACGCCACCAGCGGCACAGCCGCAGGCCCTGGGCTCCTCGGTGTCGCCGGTGTCCTCAGGGTCACCGGTGGAGCGCTCCACCTCCGCGGTCACGGTGATGCTCCCGGTGGCGTACTCCATCGGCTGGATTCCGCCCAGGTTGGTGCCGGTCACCGCGAAGTACCAGGTGCCAGCCCCCAAGGGCAGCTCCCCGTCCGGAGTCAGCTCCAGCTCCCAGCCCCCGCGATCCCCGGCATAGACCGCGTCGTACTCCCGGGGCACCGCCAGCGCAAGCCCCATACTGGGGAGCTCCAGCACCTCGTGAAGTACCGGCTCGTCCCGGCGAACATAGACCGCGAAGCCCAGGTCCTGGCTGTACCGCTCCAGCTGCGTCACCTTGAAGCGCGCCGCCGCCGCGCCCTCAGGCACCTCCAGCGAGAACTGCACCCCGAGCGGGATCTCGGCGTAGTCCCCCCGCAGGCCCACGTTGAGGAGCCACGAGGTCTGGGTCGCGCCATCATCCAAGGCCACGAAGCGCCCGCAGTCATCGAGGCCCGCGGCCTCCATATGGGTGAGGACCGCGTCCATACCGGCCTGATCGAGGGTTCCCGCCGCGAGCAGCTCCTGGGCCGAGGTCCGCAGGCTCTCGCCCGCGCCACCCCAGGTCTGCTCCTCAGTCCAGGTGCTCATCGCCCCGAACCACACCTGCGCCACCAGCTCGCGCCCCAGGGCGGGGTCCTCCATCATCTGCCACATCATCGACCCGAGGATCTCGCCGTCCTGGTGGGACTCTCCGAACAGGTCCTCCGGGCAGCGGCGGGGCTCGGCCAGGTCGCGGATCGCCTCGCCCGGCCCGATGATGCCCCCCGCGTACTCGGCCATCTCCGGGTCGCCGGTGAGGAGCAGCGAGACGGTGTCGGCGCTGCCCTCGTCGAGCCCACCCCCGTCGAAGAGCATCCCGTACGCGTCGGCGGAGAGGAAGCCCAGGGTGCTCACCCCGTGGACGATGGAGTGGCCGAACTCGTGGTGAACCACGTCCCCGTCATAGGCGAAGTCGATCTCGCCGTAGTTTCCGAACGAGATGTCCTGCTGCCCGTCCCCGTCGAAGTCGCCCCAGAAGGCGTTGGCCATGTCGAAGTTGACGATGCCCCGCATCGGCTGTGGGTGGCGGAAGCCCCAGGTCTCGTCCGCGTAGCGAGAGATCCGGTCGAGCTGGTAGTAGAGGTTGACCTCTGCGAAGGGGTCCTGGTGCGAGGCGGGGGCAGGGTCGAAGAGGTAGTCCCCCCCCTCGTCGGGCTGAGCGTGCCGGGCGATCGCGTCGCAGGAGACGCTCAGCAGCATGGGGTCGTCCAACCCGGACGGCGCCTCGCAGGAGTAGACGTCCGCGTAGGCACCTGAGAGGGCCCCGCTGTCATCGAGCCCGGGGAGCTCCACCTCCGCCAGCTCGGTGCGGACGGGGTTCTCGGGGTAGACGCGCCCCACGGCCGCCCTGTGGGTGGGGCGCACCTTGAGCAGGGCGCCGTCCTGAGCGTCCACCAGGGCCCGCCAGGTGCCGAGGGGGCGCGACAGGCCGTAGTCCACCGCCCAGGCGAGGTGGGGGCGCTCCCGGTGGTCGATCCACACCACCAGCTCCGTCCGAGGTTCCCACAGGGAGCCCTCGCCCAGCGCAGCGGCGCCTGCCAGTGCGATCTCAGCGGCCTGAGCGCCGGTAAGCGCGGGCGCAAGGGCCAGGTCCAGCGGACCCAGCGGCGCCCCGGACCGGAGGGTCCAGTCACCCCCTGGCCCGCGGGTGTAGACCAGCTCCCTGCCCTCCACCGGCAGGTCACCGACCCGCTGCGGCACCCGCGCGCGGTCGCCGCCCTCCCAGGGGACGAGGCGCGCGTCCAGCGGCGCGGCGTGTGCGAGAGCGAGGAGGAGGATCCAGGACATCGGCGCTCCAGGGCGAGGCGCTCAATATCACCGAGGCTGCCCCCATCGGCCACCACAACCTCGTCAAGCGGCCCACCGGCACCGCGCGGGGCGCTGGTCCATCCGCCGGACCGGCTCACAGGAAGCGCTTCATCCTTCCACAGGAACAACCGAATGAAGTTGCTCGTCGAACCATCCAGACTGCCGACGGGCGCCGACCCGCTAGGCAGATCGGGATGGGACCGCCCTTCCCTAAGGAGGAAGCGTACTTTTGTAGGAACAAGGACAGGCGTGGACAGCTCAGCGGATCGGCGCCCCCGCGCGGCGCCAGCGGCCGCCGTGCCAGCGGCGCCCGACGCGCTGGTCTCGCCGCTGCCGTGCGCAGCCCGCCGCCCTCGGCAGGTACACCGCGCAGGAGCGAGCAGCCCACCCTCAGCGGAGACGGGCACCACCCGCGACGCGCGGCCCGCCCCCGGGGGCCCACTAACCCGGCAAGAAATACCAAGCGGCGAGGCCCCCGGCCCCCGCGATCAGCAGGCCGCCCCCCACCACCAGGGCGACCACCAGCCCGATGATCAGCCCCTTGCCACCCCCAGCGCGAGCAGCCTGGACCACAGGGGCCTGCCTGGGGTAGGAGGTGCCCGACCCGGCGGAGGCCGGCGGCGCGGGATCAGGCCCCACCGGAGCGTTCGCATCCGATGCGGCGGGAGGCGCGGGCACCTCCTCGCTCTCATCATCGCCCACGTACTTGCCATCCTGCACCCAGACGGTGCTGGGCATCTGCTTGAGCGGGCTAGTGGCCATAGACCCTCCGGTGTGCGCGCTATCTCGACTGGACCGCGGCCCACAGGGCCTCGGTCGCGGGGAAGATCGCCGCGTCGAGGGGCGCGACCTCGGCCTCGGTCCACTCGGAGGGGTCCCCGCGCAGGAAGGAGGTCTTGTCGATGCGGTTGTCGAAGCGGGCGAACGGGATGTCGAAGTCTACCCCACCGGCGGTGATCGGGAGGGTGCCCTCCTTGCGCGCTGCGGCGAGCAGCTCGCCCATGTCGTCGCGGCCGTACTCCTCGTACATCACCGGCTCGGGGGTGCCGTGGAACAGGATCGAGCCCTGCCCGTCCGGGCGGGCGCGGGCGCGGTTCTTGCGGCGGGACTCGTGGGGCTCTACCCAGATGTAGAGGATCGCGGCGCGGGCCAGCAGCTCGGCGGAGAAGTGGCGCAGCGAGCCTGCGTAGCCGTAGCCGTCCGGGAGCGGCACCAGGTTCATCTCACCACCGCGGGCGAACTCGATGACCACCGTGCGCCCCTCCAGGCTCTCGGGGACGTTCTTCGCCTTCTCCTCATACAGGGCGCGGGCCTCTGCCTCCAGCACCCCGGCCAGCTCTGCGCGGAGGGCCTCGTCGAGGGCGGCGATGCGCGCCTCACCGCCAGCCTGCACGCTCGCGCGGTCCAGCCGCTCGAACAGGTGGAGCGCCGCCTGTGCGGGCACCTCGGCCACCCCCGAACGGACCTCTGCGTAGTCCTCGTCGAGCAGGCGGATCAGCGCGCCCCAGTGCCAGCCCGCGTTGAAGGGGCCGCCGTCGTAGCTGTGAAACAGCCGGGGCTGCCCGCGCTTGACCAGCTCCTCGTCGAGGCGGATCTGCAGGTGGACATAGGGGTAGTCGTCGAGCTGCACGGTGGGACCCATGTGGAAGCGCGCGGGGTCCTTGTGGGTCAGGTAGTTGCGGACCTCGGACTTCCCGGACGCGGGGAGGGCGAGGAGCAGGAGCGTGTCGAAGACTTCAGCCATGTGCGATACCCCTTTGTGGAAGGGCAAAGGTAGCCGCACGGCTCCTCCCCTTCAAGGTCGCGCCCGCGACTCTCTCTCCCTAGCCCAGAGCCCCCGATGGTCCCCTCCCCCCGCGACGCGCTGCTGTTCATGAGCCTCCTGCTGAGCGGCGGGGCCGCACGGGGGGCGACCCTGGCGGTGATGCCCCTCCAAGCGGCACCCTCCTCCGAGGTTCACCCGGGCCTGGGCCTGGCGCTGACGGGGATGCTCACCACCGACCTGTCGCGGGTGGAGGGGATCACCCTGGTGGAGCGCGCGCAGCTCGATCAGGTGCTGGGGGAGCTCTCCCTCTCGGACACCGCCTTCATCGATCCCCAGTCCGCGGTGCGCCTGGGGCGCGGCGTGGCCGCTCAGACCGTGCTGCTGGGGGAGTGGGCGGTGGAGGGCGAGCAGCTCACCCTGAGCGCCAGGCTGGTGGAGGTGGAGGGCGGCAGGGTGCTGGACGGGGCGGTGGCGCAGGGGCCCACCCGGGATTTTGTCGCGGTGGAGAAGGCGCTGGTGGAGCAGCTGCTGGGAGGCATGGCGCTCCAGCTCTCTTCGGGTGACCGGCGGCGCCTGCTGATGGAGGCGCCCACCGAGGAATTTGGCGCGCTCACCGCCTGGGGGGCGGGGCTGGAGCGGGAGCGCGCGGGGGACCTGGAGGGCGCGAGGGAGGCCTATGCGCGGGCCCTGGCACAGGACCCGCGCTTCGAGGAGGCGAGCGCCGCGCTCTCTGCCCTGCGGGCCAGCCTGGAGGCGGCGATCGCCGCGCGGGAGGGGCAGGCTCAGGGCGCGCTGGACCAGGCCTACGCACAGCTCCTCAGCGAGACCTCGTCCGCGCTCCCCGCGGCAGACGATCCGGAGGGGGTGGCCGCCTTCGCCCTCCGCCTCGCGGCGCTGCAGGGCCTGGGCCGAGACTGCGAGCGGCTGGAGCTGATGGAGCGCTACCTCGCTGAGGTGCCCGTGGCGCCTCCTCCCCTCGACAAGGATGGGCAGGTCCTGTCGGTCCGCCTCTTCCGCGAGGACCAGGCCCGGCGCCTGTCGGCGCTCCATCAGCAGCAGCATGGGGGGGCGCACGCGGCACCGTCCCTCCAGGTGGCGGGCCTCTGGGCCGACCCCGCGTCCTTTGTGCTGGGGGGCGACGCGGTCCGCCCCCAGGCCGCGTGGGAGGGGGCGGGGGTGGTGGGCTCGCTGGAGCGCTGTCTGCCGGTCTCAGAGCGGGTGGCCGCCTACGATCACCTCCTGAGCCTGATCCCCACCGATCTCCCCCCCAAGCGGCGCCGCCTGTCCCTGAAGGAGTGGGTGGTGATCCTGAGGGCCTACGCGGCAGCCCAGGACCCGCGCTCGCCCTCTGACGACCTGCTGAGCGCCCTGCTCGACGCGCGGCCCCCCGAGGACCCTATGCGCCAGGCGCTGGAGTCGGAGATCACCCAGGTGATCCGCCTCGCGGCGCGCCACGCCCTGTGGCTGCGCCTGCGCGGGGGGCGCGACGAGGCCGAATTTACCGCGCTGGTAGAGGGCATCCTGGCGCACCCCGACCAGACGCTGACTCAGAGCCCCCGCTGTCAGGCCCTGGCGGACCTGGTGACCCTCTCCCTCCGCACCGGCTTCGCGCACCAGGCCGACCAGGCAGCCCGCGGCGCGCCCGCCGCCAGCGAGCTGTTGGCCGCGCTGGGCCCCGCGGTGAGCACCCTCGGGGACGTGGGCTGCCTGGCCGGGGAGCCGGCGCGCCTGCGCGGGCGGGACGAGATCGCCGCCTTCACCCGTGAGGGCCTCCGCCAGGTGCGGGCGGACGCGCCTCCCTTCTGCGTCGGCTACGCAGCCAACGTCCAGAACCTGCTCAGCGGGCCTCAGCTCCCCCCTGGGGAGGCCCCGATGGAGGCGGCCTACGCCTTCCAGCTGCTGATGAGCTGGTATGGTGGGGTGGTCGCTGGCGACTGCCTGGAGCGATGATCATGTGGAAGACCCTCAGCCTCTGGCTCCTCCTGGGGAGCGCCCCCGCCCTGGCCTCCGCCGACACCCTCGGGGTGCTCTACTTTGCCGACGGTGGCGACGCTTCCGTAGCCCCGCTCAAGGTGGGGCTGGCGCAGATGCTCATCACCGACATCCACGACACCCCCGGCCTGCAGGTGGTGGAGCGGGCCCGCCTGCAGGAGGTGCTCGACGAGCTGGAGCTGGGCCACGCTGGGGTGGCGGACGCGGGCACCGCGGCACAGCTCGGCAAGGTGCTGGGGGCGCGCTGGCTCCTGCTGGGGACCACCATGCAGTTCATGGGCACCCTCCAGATCAACGCCCACCTGGTCGACGTGGAGACCGCGGCGATCCTGGACTCGGTCGAGGTCCACGGGCCCTCCGCCTCCTTCTTCGAGCTAGAGGATCAGCTCGCCCTCAGGGTGCAGGCGATGGTCGCCCCCCGCCTCGGCGCGGCGCCCCCGTCCTCCAGCGACCACGCCTCCCCCACCGCGTCCGCGCCAGACCCAGCCCACACCGCACGCGCGGCGGCACCTGCGGCGCCGCGCGATCCCCTCGGCGCCACCGCGCACTTCTCAGCGGGACTCATCGCGCTCGACCGCAAGGACGCCCCCAGGGCCCGCGAGGCCTTCGAGGCGGCGCTGCTGGCAGACGCGGGGCTAGAGGACGCCCAGGCTGCGCTCGCGGCGCTCAGCCTGTGAGCCGCCTGGGCCAGGCCCCTACACCCCAGCACCCGGCTGCCCCTGGCGGCCCTGGCGCGATGTGCCCGGCAGTGCGCCGGTGAGGGGGGCGGGGAGGACCGCCCTCCTGGTCCTGGTGGCCCTGCTCACCAGCGGGGGCACCCTCGCCACGGAGACCGAGGCGGGGGACCGGGCCTTCGACCAGGGCGCCCTCAGCGAGGCCCTAGAGCACTGGCAGCGAGCGCTGGCGGTGGCGGAGCGGACCGGCGATCCCACCGCCACCTTCGAGGCCCTGCTGCGGGTGGGTGCGGGGGAGCGGCGCCTGGGAGATCTCGACGGGGCAGAGGTCGCCCTGGGGGAGGCGGAGCGCCTCGCTGAGGGGCTGGGGCCTGTCGCCCAGGCGCGCGCCTGGGACGCGCAGGGTCTCCTCGCCCAGGAGCGCGGGGACAGCGGGCGCGCCGAGCGCCTGCTCACCCGCGCCTTCGATGCCCACAAGGCCGCTAGGCAGCCCTCAGGGGCGGCGGGTGCCGCGCTCAACCTGGGGCTGGTGCGGATGGAGCGAGGGGACAGCGCCGGAGCGCGCGGGGCCCTCGACGCCTCGGTGCAGCTGTTTCAGGCCCTCGGCGACGCGCGGGGGCTGGCGGAGGCCCTCGCCACCAGGGGGGTGGCCTCCCGCAGGGCGGGCGCGCTGACCGCCGCCCGTCAGGACCTGGAGTTGGCCCTCGCCACCTACCTTCCCGACCAGCTCGACGGGCGGATGGCCGCCTCTCAGAGCCTGGCGCTGGTCTACCTGGACCTTGGGCAGACCGCGCGGGCCCGCGCCGCGCTGGCGGTGGCCCTGCCCTGGGCCAGGGCCCTGGACGATCCCACCAGGGCGGCGGCCCTGGAGCAGGGGATGGGGGCACTGGAGGCGGCAGCAGGGGACCTCCCCGCCGCGCGGGCCCACTACGCCGCGGCGGAGGCCGGCTGGAGCGCGGGCGGGAGGCCCGCCGAGGCGCTCTCGGCCGCGATGGACCTGGCAGCGCTGGGGCAGGGCGACGCGGCGGCGCTTCGAAGGGCCCTGGACCAGAGCCGGGCCCTGCGCAGGCCCGCCCTGGAGGCGCGGGCTGCCCTGCAGCTCGCCACCCTCGCGCTGGAGACCGATCCCGACGCCGCCGAGCCGCTCGCCGACCGCGCCCTGCAGCTGGCGCTGCGCCACGAGCTGGTCGACCTGCGCTGGCGCGCCCGGGCCGCGGTGGGGATCATCGCGGTGCGGCGGGGGGAGCTGGAGGAGGGCATTCCCTCCCTGCGCGAGGCGGTGGACGAGCTGGAGCGGGCGAGAGACGGGCTGGAGGACCACGAGCAGCGCGCCTTCCTGCTCTCCCACGAGCCGGTCTACCGCGCCCTGATCGACGCCTTGCTGCGGCAGGGCGATCCCCTCGGCGCCTTCGTCTACACCGAGCGCCTCCAGCTCGCCACCCTGGGGCGCCCCCCGCTCCCCGACGACCCGCAGGTGGCCCACTACCAGCGCCTGATCGCACAGGAGGCCAGCCTGAGCAGCGCCCTGGAGGGCGCGGTGGGCGGGCCCCCGCAGCGGGAGGAGGCGCTGCGAGCGCAGCTGGCGACCCTGCGGGTGGAATTCGCGTCCACCGTGGACGAGCTGCGGGCGAGCTACCCCCACTTCGAAGAGCTGGTGCGCGTCGATCCCGAGGACCTGGAGGCGCTGCAGGCGGACCTGGAGCCGGGGCTGGTGGTGCTCCAGCCGGTCCTGTTCGACGACCGGCTGGTGCTGATGGTGTTCAGCCGGGACCGCCTCGTGGCGCGCGAGGTGCCGGTGGAGGCAGAGGAGGTGGGCAGGACCCTGCGCCGCCTCGCGCGCCTCCTGCAGAAGTGGGAGCACTTTCACGATCCCGAGGAGCTGGACCGGCTCGCGGCGCAGGCGGGCGCCTGGCTGCTGGACCCCATCGCCGAGGATCTTGCTGGCGCCGAGGTGATCGCGGTGTCCGCGACGGGGGTCTTCCGCCAGCTCCCCTTCGCGATGCTCCGCACCGACGGGCGGTACCTGATCGAGCAGGCTGCGGTGGTGAGCGTGACCCACGTCGGCTCGCTGCGCCCCAGCGGCCTCGCGCCGTTCCGGGTGCAGGGGGCCCGCACCCTGCTGCTCGGCGATCCGGACGGCACCCTCCCCCACGCCGAGCGGGAGGTGGAGCAGATCGCCGCGGTGTTCCCTGGCGCCACCACCCTCGCCGGAGGCGAGGCCACCCGCCAGGCGCTGCTCGCCCACCTGGAGGGGAAGACGGTCCTCCACCTGGCGACACATGCCTACCTAGACCCGCGCCAGCCCACCCAGTCCTTCCTGGTGCTGGCGGGCACCGAGACCCTTCAGTACGGCGAGATCCCCGGCCTCGCCCCTTACCTGGGCAGCGCGCGGCTCGCCGTGCTGTCCGCCTGTGAGTCCGGCCTGCCGGTAGAGGCGCGCGGAGGGCCCGACGGCGACCTGGCGGTGTCGATCCACGGCCTCGCCGCACAATTCCGCAGGGCGGGGGTGGAGACCCTGGTCGCGAGCCTGTGGCGGGTGGACGACCGGGCCACGGAGGCGCTGATGGAGCGGTTCTACCGCGCGCTCAGTGAGGAGCAGGACGTGGCCCACGCCCTCCGCAGCGCACAGCTCGCCCTGATCGCGGACCCCTCGCTCTCGGAGCCGACCTTCTGGGCAGCCTTCTCTGTGGTGGGGGACTGGCGCTGAGGAGCTGACTCAAAAAAAACAGACGCCTGAACCAAAAGTCCGCCGCTCGGAGGTCGACTCATGCGCTGAGCGGTAGATCAGGCGCCGCTCGGGAGGGAGAGAATGAAGCACCCACACGGCGGCGACAGCTCCAACACTCGGCGACAGGCCGAACCCACACCGCGCGTCGCCCCACCGGGCCGCCTCTCAGCGCGGGGGTAGGCGCCATGGATCCCTTCCTCTCTCTGTTCGTGGAGGAGTCTCAGGACCACCTCGACACCTTCGAGCGCGCCGTCCCCTCCCTGGGCCGCGACACCGAGGCCCCAGAGGCGGTGAAGGCGATGTTTCGGGCAGCCCACTCCCTCAAGGGCACCGCGAGGATGATGGGGTTTGGCCCACTAGGGGACCTCACCCACCTCCTGGAGGAGCTGCTGGCGGGGGTGCGGGACGGGCGCATCTCTGTCACCGCTCCCCTGCTCTCGGCCTTGCTCCACGCCACGGACACCCTCCGGCTGATGACGAAGAAGGCGCAGCTCGGCGAGGCGCTGGAGGAGGCATGCCGAGGGGGTCTGCGGACGACCCTCGGGGACTTTCTCCAGACTGGGAGCTCATCGGGATCCTCCCAGGGTGGGCTGCCGCTCCTCCACGCGGACGCGCCACTAGGCGAATTGCTGGTCATGGAGGGGCTACTGGCTCCCGAGGCGCTCGACGCGGTGCTGGCCAGACAGCCCCGCATCGGGGAGCTGCTGGTGCAGGAGGGGCTGGTTCCCGAACACGCTGTGCTCCAGCTGCTCGAGCGTCAGCAGCGTGCCAGGGCGGAGAAGACGGCCCTGACCACCAGGGTTAGCGCGGCTGCGCTCGACGAGCTGTCAGAGCTGGTTGAGGACCTGCACCAGCGCCTGTCGGGAGGAACGAACGCCCCGCAGTCCGACGACCTCGTGGCCAAGAGCGAACGGATCCGGGAGCGGCTCCGCCTGCTCCGCCTGGTGCCGATCGCCACCCTGTTCGAACGCGCCCGGCGGCTGGTCCGCACCCTGCAGCGGGAGCAAGGAGTCAGGGTGCGGCTCAGGACCCTAGGCGAGGACCTGCTGGTGGACAAGTGCCTCGTGGAACACCTGGGGGCCCCGATGGAGCACCTGATCCGCAACGCGGTGGTGCACGGCCTCGAGGACCCAGAGGAGCGGCGGGCGAGCGGGAAGGCGCCGGTGGGAACGGTCTCGCTGCGCGCGACAGTGCAACAGGGGGAGCTGCGGCTCGACGTACAGGACGACGGGCGCGGCGTGGATCGGGAGCGCGTCTGGGCCGAGGCGACGCGGCGCGGGTGGGCCTCGGAGCGTCCCGGAGATGAGCGAGCTTTGCTCTCACTCCTCTTCCGGCCCGGCTTCTCCACCGTCTCCGCCCCCACCTCTCTCGCGGGGCGTGGGGTCGGACTCGACGCGGTGAAGACCGAGGTGGACAAGCTGGGAGGTAGGGTGGAGGTGACCTCGATCGCCGGGACCGGCTCGCGCTTCCGCCTCACGGCCCCCACCCATCGACACACCTGGCAGCACGCCTCCTCCGACACCGATCCGTCCGCTGGACCGCCTCACATGGAGCGCGTCGCCCTTCGGGCGGACTAGGCGATGGCATAGGCCCGCCGAGCCTCTCGGACAGGAGGTCCGGTCCGAGCGCACAACGTCGTGGAACCACCCGCTTGGCCGAGGGCCGGGATGCCCCAACGCCCGGCGCGGAGCGCGAGACGCGCGCCGATAACGTTGGTTCGTTCCTCATAACACCGAGCCGGGACGCTCCACGGGCGTGGCGGAGGCGGCGACGGGCTGCTGAGCCCGATCCGATCGGCCACGATTATCGCGATGTCATCCATAGTGCCGGATCTACCTCGCGCGTCGACTGCCCTCGTGAGCAGGGTGCGGACGCATGGGCCGGAGGTCCTGTCGGAGGACGACGAGGCCCCAGGCGGGTGACCGCCACAGCACAGAGGACCCCTTCCTCCACAAGCGTGGGACCGGGACAGGCGTCAAGAGCCCAGCGGACCGACTCCCCCGGGCAGCCCCTCACCCCTCGCGACGGCGTCCTCCCCTGGGGAGGCTGCCCCAGCACCCTCCGCACGCCGCTCCGCGCCAACAAAAAAAGACGCCGCCCCCCCGTGAGGAGAGGCGGCGGTCCGAGTGAGCCCGTAAGCCGAGTTCTGTGCCCCCGTCTGGTCGCCCTCGCGGAGGTGGAGATCATTCATCTTGGACCGCCGTTACCGACGGCCTCTAGCGACCGACCCGGGAGCGCGGACGGGCCGCCCGATGTGCTCCCCTATTTGGTCTTGCTCCGAGCGGGGTTTGCCTGGCCGCCCCCGTCACCGGAGGCGCCGGTGCGCTCTTACCGCACCCTTTCACCCTCACCGTAGGTCTGATGGACCCCCTCGCCGAAGCTCAGGGACCCGACCGCGGCGGTCTGCTCTCTGTTGCACTTTCCTCCGAGTCGCCTCGACCGGGAATTACCCGGCGCTCTGCCCTGTGGAGCTCGGACTTTCCTCTCACGGCACGAGGCCGCGAGCGATCCCCTGGTCTCCTCGAACAGGCGCTCATAGCCCGGTGGGGCCGAGGGTCAAGGCGCGGCGGTCTCTCCCGCGAGCAGCTCGAGGGTGTCCACCCTGGTGATGTGATCGCCCTCGACGATGTACACGATGTCATCGAACACGGCGATCCGGGGCTTCTCGAGCGAGCGGTCCGTAAACTGGATGGCCAGATCGACCTTTCCGGGCTTCTTGTACTTCACCGCCATCCCGTTGTCGGTGACAGCCCACAGCTTCCCGTCCTCGTCCAGCGTGAGATCCCAGTCCTCGAAGCCCAGCCCAAGCTCGTCGCCGTTGAGGCGCCCGTGGCGGAAGCCGTCGAGGCTGTAGAGGATCATCTCGGGGCCGTACAGGAGCAGCAGCTTGCCGTTCTTCAAGGCCTCCGCACCGCTTGGGGTTCCATCGGCCAGCTCGAAGGCCCCTACCTCCTCCCCCTGCTGGGTGAAGACCGTGACCTGGTCGCGCCAGATCACCGCCAGGTTGCCCTTCACCAGCTCCAGGTAGGCCTGGCCCCCCAGCCCCTCGTCCAGAGGGCGCGCGCCGAGGATCGACCAGCTGATCTCGGGGCGGCCCTCATCGTCGAGGAGCTGCACCCTGCCCTTCCCATCGAGCACCGCGAAGCGATCGGCGTCCTTGCCGGGGATCACCTCCACGTCCACCGGGAGGGTGAAGCCACCGGCCCGCTCGCTGGCGGCGGCGCCGCCCACGTACCAGCGGCGGCTGCCGGTGATCCAAGCGTTGCTCACCTCGGGCTCCTGCCCGCCCCAGCTGCCCAGAGAGCGCCCCTCTCCAGAGAAGCGCTGCACCCGGTGGTTGGCGAGATCGGCGATGTAGAGGGTCCCCGCGCGATCCACCTCTAGCGGGAGCGGCTCGCCGAAACCGCGCAGCGCGCCAGGCTCCCAGCCCGTCTGACCCCAGTAGGGGAGGTTGCGGTCGCCGCCCCCGATCAGCTCCTGATAGGCGTAGAAATAGTCCACCTTGTCGCTGAGCGCGGCGGCCTCCGCCCCCAGCAGGCGGGTGGCGGCCATCTCCAAGGCGGGAATGGCGTTGGCGTCCTTGAGCTTGAGGAGGGCGGACACCGACACCTCGTCCGGCGGCAGCGCGTGGACCCGGAAGCCAGCGGGTACCAGCGAGGCGACGCGCTCGCGCAGGTAGGGCGCGCCATCCGCAGCCTGGTCCATGATCCCCGCGAGCACCTCGGAGTCACCGAGCTCAGAGGCGGAGAGCGTCTCGAACTTGGCGATGATCTCCTCGCGGTTCTTTGCCGCCGCCTTCACCCCGGCGGGCCCCTCAGCCCACGCGATCAGGCGCTCTGCGGCCTTGCCGGGGTCGCCCTTGGCGAAATTCACCGCCACCTCGGCGAGGTAGGTGTCGTTGAACACGTAGCCCTCAAAGGCCTGCTCCACGCTCACCCGCACGGTCCGGGCCTCGACCGGTGCGTCCAGCACCACATCCACCCTGGTGGGGCCCACCTCAGCGAGATCCTCCAGCACCACGATCTTCTCGACCGCACCGTCCCCTTCGCCGACGGTGACCTTCAGCGCCCGGGGTCTGCCGCACTCCTTGAGGGAGCGCTTCCCCTGAGAGAGGTTGCCCGGCCAAATCGACACAGAGGTGATCTCCGTGGGGCGATCGAGGGACAGCTCGACCCACGAGCCCTCGCCCGCGCCGTCGTCCCCCTCGGCCCAGCCGGTCTCGAGCAGGCCGTCAAAGGCGAGCGCCGCGGGGTGCCGCTCCCCCTCGCTGTCGCGCAGCTCAGAGGAGGCCTTGGGGGGCCCGGCGAGCGCCACCGCGGGGAGCAGCGCGAGGACAGAGAGCCAGCGAGTGCGCCCCATGACTACTCCGCGCCGCAGCTGGTGTAGACCCCGTCGCACACCGAGGGCCAGGTGATCTCGGCGTCGCCACAGGTGCGGGCCTCAAGGGCCTCGATGCAGTCCTTCGCGGCCCTCTTCTCATACTCGGCGCAGCCGACGGACAGGGCGGAGAGCACCGGCCCCCGATCCTCCTGGCAGGTCTCCTGTGAGTCCCAGCCATAGAAGGTCAAGACGTCATCCTCCAGGCAGTCCATCGCCCAGGTGCAGTCCGAGACCGTCGCCTCGTACACGAAATCCTCGGTGGGGAAAGAGCAGGCCCCCAGGCCCAGGACAAGCAACCACATCGCGCGCATGGAGTCTCCCGCGGTATCAGCTCCCGGCGCGCTCGCCGGGGTGGACGCTGATTGTATTGGAGCGCGGCCCCAGCGGCTACTCAGCGGACAACCGCGACGCGGGCCCCCCACCAAAAAAAAGACCCCAGCGCGAGGCCGGGGTCTCTATGCGTGAAGACGCGCCGAATTACTCGGCGGCTTCCTCGACCACCGGGCAGTCGGTGTAGACGTTGGCGCAGTCGGGGAAGGAGGGCATCTCGCCCTCGGCCGGGCAGGCCAGCTCTTCCCAGGCGGCGACGCAATCCTTGGCGGCCGCGGCGTCGAAGGTGCAGTCGGTGGTGTCGGTCTCTTCGGTGGTGGTGGAGTCGGCCAGACAGGCGTCCACGTCCGCGTAGAGGTCGGGGTAGCAGGCCACGGTCCAGGTGCAGCCGGCGTCAGCGAGGTCGTCAGCGAACTTGTCCTCGTTGTAGCAGGCGGACAGGGCGAGCAGGGCTGCAACGGGCATGAGCATCTTGAACATAAGTCGTCTCCTTCGATGGTCCGGCCATCTCAACCGGCGCACACAGGGATTACCAGTTTTCATAGGTGCTGTCCAGCACTTCAAGGTCACAGTTCGCGCATCGCGAGCCCCCAAAGGGATCACCCAACCGGATCGGGCTCGCCCAGGGGCAAATCTCCCTGCATCACCGGCACGACCTCTGCGCTCCAGTGGCGCCTGCAGCGTGCCTCGTAGGATCCCCTCGCGCCGAGCAGGAAGCGCTCATCCGCCGGCACCAGCCGCTGCGATCGGTCAGCGGGGAGCCCACAGACCGTGCAGACCGCCAGCTTCTTCGTGACGTACTCCGCCACCGCCATCAGCTGCGGGATAGGCTCGAAGGGTTCGCCGCGAAAATCTTGGTCCAAGCCTGCGACCACAACCCGCTTCCCCTCGTCCGCCAGGCGGTTGCACACCCGCACTAGGTCGAGGTCGAAGAATTGAGCCTCATCGACCCCCACCACCTCATAGGGCGCCGCCAGCTGAAGGATCTCAGCGGCCTTGTCCACCGCGATGCTGGGGAACCTGTGGTTGGAGTGCGTCACGATGTGCTGCCGGCCATAGCGCACGTCGCGCGCTGGCTTGAACACCGCCACCGTGCTGCGAGCCAGCTGCGCCCGCTCCAGGCGGTGGATGAGCTCGGAGGTCTTCCCGGAGAACATGCAGCCGGTGACCACCTCGATCCAGCCAGCCCCCGGGGGCCAGACCTGAGGCATCATGGGCGCAGGCTCCAGGCGCGATCCCCTCCCGACCAGCTCATCTCGATCGAGGTGAGCCCCTCTCGGGTGGTGCCCACCCCACGGGGCGTGAAGGCCCAGCCCGGGAACCTGGGCACGGACTCAGGTGTCACAGACCAGGGGTTGAGGTGCGACCACGCGTGTGGCTCCAGCGCGCCGGGGGCACGCCCTTGGACCCACCACAGGCCCCCGATGTGCTGGTTCTCCGGGTCCGCGAAGAAGGCGTGCCCCTCCCCGGTGTAGTAGCTGGAGGTGCCGTCGGGCCCGCTGTCTACCTGAGCGGGGAGCCCGTAGAGGGTCTGGAGCACATGGCCCTGAGTGAGCGTCCACCTGGGCTCGGCGCCGATCACCAGCACGGTGGGGAGCCGCTCGTCCAGCCCCGCGCACTCCTCGGAGACGGCCGAGATCCCCTCGTAGAGCTGCCGCAGGCGGTCGAGGCCCACCACGGGCCCCTGGGTGAACACCCTCGCGCGGCGGCCCTCCCCGACCCGCGAGCCGGTGAGGGTGATCTCGAGATCCACCCCCTCACCCTCGTAGATGGCGTTCTGGCCATACCACTCGCCGCGATCGATCGCCTGGAGCCAGAGGCGCACCGCGCGCCCCACGGGCTCCGCGTCCACCCCGTCCGGGAGAGGCCGACGGATGTGGAGCACATAGGCGCGATCCCCCATCGCCTGGTCGAGGGTCTCCTCCAGCCTCGCGCGCTCGGCGGGGGCCCCCCCCTCGTGCTCGGGGAAGCTCAGCGCCACCGCGCCGAGCAGGCACTGGGCGCCCTCTGGCCCCAGCATGCGGAAGAAGCCCCCTTTCATGGGAACCAGCGGCCGGAAGCCCGCGGTACCGGCGAGGGAGAAGCCCCAGAACGCGACCCTGGCGCGCTCCGGCTCAGACTCGGCCCAGCGTGCGAGGTAGCGCTGCACCGTCTCGGGGAGGCTCCCAAAGGCCAGCCTCAAGCGCACCAGCGCCTCGGGGTCCTGTGCGACCCCCGGCCAGGCGCGGGCGAAACGTTCGTGGGGGCTTTGGTCCGTCATTGGGTTGTCCACCTCGTGCAGGGGAGCTTGAGCCAGCCCCTTAGCCTTCCTCAAGAATGAGATCCTCTTCCTCTTCCTCTTCTTCATCAAGAGCCAGCGCGAGCCCCACCGAGCGCCCCAGCGAGACCACCACCTCACCAGGCCCACGGCCCTGGAGCTCCTGGCGCAGGGCCTCCGGAGCGAGGTGATCCGCGAGGGCCGCGATGAGCGCCTCGGCGCGCGCGCCCACCGCCTCATCGTGCCCTGACAGCGGGACGCGATCGCCCGCGGGCAGCCGCCAGCCGTCCGCCCCCAGCGAGCCGGCGCTGAGGCCGGACCACACCGCATCGAGCAGGGCGATCAGCCGGCTCCTGTCGGCCTCGCTGTCGGTGCCCATCACCTCCCGCATCGCGGCGCTGACCTGGAGCGCCGCCGATTGGTCGGTCTGCAGCTTCTCGATCAGCTCCTCTCGCAGCGGGCCATCCAGGGTGGAGTGCGCGAGGATGTCGACGAAGCGATCCACCTGGTCTGGCGCTCTGGGGAGGATCTGAAGGGCGAGGAAGGTGCGCTCTACCTGGGGCAGCGCGACGTCTCGCACCAGCTCGAGGCCGGCCTCGCCGAGGCGCTGTTCCCCCCCAAGCTGTGCCTGGAGGGCCTGGTTTCCACGGGCGCTCTGCTCCAGGAGGGAGGGATCCAGCGAGGTGGCGCTGCGCTGCTCCCGCACCTCACGGACGGGCTCGCGCTGGCTCTGGCTCACCTTCTGCTTGGCCATGAGGCTCCCGTGCGCTCAGCTCATGGGACACCGAGACGGGCCCCTTCCCCTGGAAGACTACCCTCGGCAGATGCGGAAGCCCAGATCCCTTGCCCACTCAGTCGGGCTCTTGTGCGCCCGCGCCTTAGCCCAGGAGGCCATCGAGGGCTCGTTCCACGAGCCAGGGTGGAGCCACCGGTCCTGGCCGACCTCATCGGAGGTCCACTCCGCCACGTTGCCCGCCAGATCCCTCACCCCCTCTGGGGTGCGATCGCCGATGAAGAGGCCCACCGCGCACGGGTGGCCGAGCACCTCCTCTCGGGTGTTGGCCTTGCCTCCACGGAACGGGGCACCCCACGGGTAGGGGCGGCGCTCCTCGCCGCGAACGACCCACAGCCGCTCGTCGAAATCCAGCAGCCGGGCGCCGTGCGCCAGGGCGAAGGCCTCTGCCTCATACCAGTTCACCCCCACCACGGGGTAGTTGGCGAAGGCTAGGCCCTCCGCGGTGAGCAGCTCCCTGCGCTCGCGCCAGGTCTCAGGCTGAGTCTGCAGCCAGGCCCAGCCCTCGTCGCTCCACCACGCGCGTCGGGCGTACCCGTCGACCTCGACGAAGCGGGAGAACTCGTGGTTGGTGACCACGTCACGCGCCACGTCGAGCACGCCGTCCTCGCGGGCGATGTGGATCCAGTAGCCCGGATCGGTGGGGAGCAGCAGACGGGGGTCCCCCCACTGGGAGAGCGCCCTGGCCAGCACGCAGCGATCCCTGGGCAGCCCCGCGTCCTCGTCGAGCACCGCCACAATGGCGGGAACGAGCTCGGCCGGATCCAGCGCGTCCATCCCACTCTTCAACAGCTCGCTGAGCTGCTCCACGCGCTCCTCCGGCTCAAGCGCCAGAATGTCCTGTAGCTGTGACCCCATCACCGTGCTCCGTGCCTGCGTTGCAGAGGTGACATAACGCGGACAGGGCGCCCGTGCGGTAGTCAGACGCGGATCAGGCCCTCATCGGAGGATCATCCGCCAGCTCGACGGCCACCCGTCCCGCGCGCCGCTGCCCCGGACATCGTGGAGATCCTCCGGTTCCAGCGGGCGTCCGAGCCAGCGCTCCACCACACCAGGGTCGAGATCAAACCACTCCATGTACCCCGCGCCAGGCTCCTCGTAGGGGATGTAGAGCGCCCAGATCGCGTGGCTGCGGGCCATGGTGTGCTTGCGCTCCCCGTCGAACACCTCGCCAGGGCGGCCGAAGTAGACCCGGCGCACGGAGCCATCCTCGCGGAGGCCGATGAAGAAGCTGCGCCTGCCACCGCAGAGCTGACGGGCGAAGCCCTCAGCCCACTCCAGCAGGCGAAATTCGAAGCGGTATCGTGCGGTAGAGCTCATGGGGCACACTGTATCCCACACCGGCGCGGCGACACCATCCCCTAGTCGCCTTGTTCGCCCGGCTTGCGCGTCCCTGGCATTCCAACTGCCTTCTTCCACTCATCTGCGTCTTGCGGGACCCCAAGGGTGGTCTTCCAGTCCCCCCGCGGGCGCGGCGAGGTGCCGTCGGCGGGGGCGAGCTGCCAGCTTCCCCCCGCGCTCGCGCCCTTGGCTGGACCGCTCCCTGACGCGGGTGGGGGCACCGGCGAGGACGCCGGGCTCTCGGCGACCGCCTTCCCCTTGCCCGCGGGCTCCAGCAGCGCCCCCACCGCGGCCTGTCTCAGGGCGACCAGCGGCCTCAGCTGCCCCAAGGAGCCGCTGATCTCGACCTCGCCCTGCGCCAGGTCCCTGGCGCGCAGCAGGCGCAGATCGCGGCGGCTCAGGTCACCGGTGGCCACCAGCGCCGGCTGATCCATCCTGAGCGTCTCGCGTAGCCCTAGCTGATCCCCCTGCCCCGTCAGCGCGAAGGTGGCGTCGAGGCTGCCCCCCGCCACCCTCACCCCGCGGTGCTCCAGGGCCGGATCGAGCCACGGGGCCACCACCGCCAGAGGAATCGCGGTCCAGGTCCCCTCTCCGCTCCAGCTCCCGCCCGACCCGGAGACCTCCAGGCGCAGCGGTGCGCCGAGCAGGGCGCCCTGCATCGACAGGTCGGGTCCCGCGGCACGCCAGGTCAGGGTGCGAATCTGAAAGTCCACCGGGGGATGGTCCGCGGAGAGCGCCCCGTCGCGGACCAGCAGGTGGGCGTCGGTCAGCGCGATCGCATCCCGCCGCAGACCCCCTGGCGCCTCGTCTGATCCGCCCAGAGCGGCGGGCATCCACGAGGCGAGCGCGGCCGGGAGCGCCAGCCTGCCGTCCCCGCCCAGCGTCAGCGGTCCGCTCAGCCCGGCGAGGGTGAGGCGGTCGGGCGCCACCGACAGCGACGAGGCGGTCCACGCCGCGCCCTCCACCGTCAGGCGGGGCTGACGCAGGGTGAACGAGGCGCCGCCAGAACGGCTGGCCTCCAGGGACTCCGCCTCCACCACCAGCCCCTCGGCGTCGGGCGACAGGGCGATCCGCACCCGCTGCGCGTCCAGGTGTGGGAGAGGGAGCGCCCCGCCCAAGCCCGCGGGGTAGAGCGTGAGGCCGGTGAAATGGGCGTCCGGGACCTCGCCAGAGAGGGACGCCTCAAACCTCAGCTGGTCCGCGATCAGGCGCTCCTGCCCCTGCGCGTCGAGCAGGCGGACCGCTGTCAGGGTCGCTCCGTGGCGGTCCACGGCGAGGGTGCCGTAGCTCAACCCCTCCCCGAGGGAGGAGGCCAGCGCCCGCTCCACCGCCCACTGCTGCGGCACGCCGAAGAACCAGACCCCCCCCGCCCCCAGCAGGGCGACGGCGGCGACACCCCCGGCGATGAGGCCCGCGGCGGGGAGGAGCAACAGCAAGCGAGCGCGCCCCCTGGCGGGGGGGGCGACAGAGGATCCCCCCTCGGAGCGCTGGCTCAGGGTGGGAGCCGGCCCGGGATCCTCCGCGACGAAGCTGCCCGACCAGGTGGGGTGGCTGTCAGCGAGGCCCTTATCGCGTTGGGGGGGGAGCGAGGGGGGAGGAGGGAAGCTCAGCCCCGACCCCTGGTCCCCCAAGCTCTTCATCAGCGCGGGCACGTGCTGCAGGCGGACGTCGCGATCCACCACCAGCAGCCCGTGGATCGCCTCCTGCAAGTTGGGCGGCAGATCCGGCACCAGCGAGACCGGCGGCGCGTAGGAGGCGCTGGCCACCGCGTTGAAGATCGACAGCACGTCAGGCCCCGAGAAGGGAGGCCTGCCGGTGACCATCTCGTAGAGGATGCACCCTAACGAGAACATGTCGGCCCGGTGGTCGACGTTCTTGGAGTCCCGGATCTGCTCGGGCGCCATGTAGGCGGGCGTCCCCATGGTGACCCCCGAGCGGGTCTTGCCGGCGCTCCCGTCGCCCTCCACCAGCTTGGCCAGCCCGAAGTCGGCCACCTTGGGCATCAGCCCGCTGGGGGTCATCGCGAGCATCACGTTCGCGGGCTTGAGATCGCGGTGGACCAGCCCCTGCGCGTGGGCGTGCCCCACCGCCCCGGCGATAGCGCGGAAGATGCGCTCCACCTCCTCCAGCGAGGGGCGCTGCTGCTGCAACCACACGTCGAGCGGCGGGCCGTCGACGAACTCCATCACCAGCCCGGGCGCGCCGTCCACGTCGATCACGTCGGTGACCGACACCACGTTGGGGTGACGCAGCGAGGCCTGCAGGCGCCCCTCCTGCAGCAGCCGCTCGCGGATCGACCGGCCCGAGAGGGTGAGCACCTTGAGGGCGTGGAGGCTCCCGAGCTGGTTGTGGCGCACCCGGTACACCACCGCCATCCCGCCCTCGCCGAGCACGCCCTCGACCGTGTAGCGGTCGATCACCTCACCGGGCTGCAGCATCGTCAGTAGGACCTGTAGACGCCGACCGAGCCGCCGAGCACCTTCAGGGTGACCTCGACGTTGCTCCGCCCCGCGTCGCCCGCGAAGTAGCCCTCGCCGATGTAGCTGTCGTCAAAGCCGAGGTCCTCTACCGTGAGGGCGTAGTCAGGGTCGCCCCAGACCTCGAGGTCGTACTCCAGCCCGTAGGGCAGCCAGATGTCGACCCCTCCGTCCCGGGAGTCGATAATCACCGAGCTCCACACGTCGAGCAGCTCCACGTCGATCCCACCGCTGTGGGAGTAGATGTCCACGTCGCCGACGATGCCGTCCATGTCGATGCGCTCGGCGGTGACGTAGTGGAAGCCGGTGAGGTCCTCGAGGCGGACGTTGCCGTCCTCCACCTCGATGTCCGTGTCGAGCATGTCGGGGCCGTCGATCTTGAAGCGGACGCTGCCCCTGTCGAGGGACTCGGCCATCACCTGCAGGGTGTCGTCGACGGCGCTGACATCCCAGAGGTTGCCGGTGGCCTTCTCTTCGGCCCTGGCGCGGGAGGAGGCGGTGCCGCTCGACACGCCGTAGACCAGGAAATCGTCGAGCATCTGGGAGCCCTGATACTCGAAGCCACCGCGCTCCACCCTGGAAAAGATCTGGGTGACGCCCTCGGCGGCGACGGTGGTGCTGAAAGAGCTCTCGACGCGGACACAGCCTACGAGGAGCAAGGGGAGGGCGACGAGGGCGAGGCGGGTCATGGCGTCTCCGGATCGGGTGAGGTGCGCCTTGGACGCCAGCGGGCGCCTCCCATTCGATACCACGCGGAGGGACGCGAGGCGAGGTTGACGGGCGCCTTCGTTCGTCTTAGAGGGGGGTTCAAATGCCTCCGTAGCTCAGGGGATAGAGCAACTGATTCCTAATCAGTAGGCCACAGGTTCGATTCCTGTCGGGGGCGCCACCACCATCCCGTGAACCCTGATGTTCTTCCACATCGGGGTTTTCACTTTCCTTGGCAGACCGGTGCCAACCTTCATCGTTTGGCCCAAGGTCTGAGCCCCTCGTAAAAAGTCCCACCGCTGCGCTGCCTCCACCAAAACGCTGGTTCGTCCGTAGCACGTCGCGACGAACATCGGCGTTCTCCCGCGGCGTCGGCGGCCTTGCCGCTCGCAGAGGGGGTTCTTACGAGTGGCCCAAGGTCTGCTCACCGCTTGCCGTGCTGGCGGCGGGAGCGCGTGCTGCCAGCGCGCTGAGATCCTAACTACCGGCGGCCCTGGGACCGCCGCCAAGGGCGGCTGCGCCCTCCCTCGTTTTGCCGGTTGAGAGAGCCACCAGGCGCAGACGCCTCCTCTCACGAGCCACACCGTGTCTCTGCGCCGCCCCCTCCCCTCAGGACCTGCTGCGGCGGTCCTCCGGCTGGCCAGGCCGGCGCCCTCCGCGCCGAGACGCGCCACCGCGGCGCCACCTAATCTGGGACGCGTGGGGGGCCCGCGCGCGGTGGTGGACGCACCCGGTGGTGGGGGACTGACACCTCGGGGCCGCGCGAGCGAGCCTGCTCGGACGCGAGGCGGACAGGGCCCTCTTCCTGATGCGCTCCGACCCCAACCCTGCGCGAAGGCTGACCCGGCGGCAGCCCAGCACCGCCAGACTCTTCGCCTAGACCGGCGGCTTTTCGCATCGCCGATCTCGCCTGACCACCCGCCTTGACAGGGCCACCGGGCCACCGGTATCGTCCCCTGAATTGCACTGGAGGACCGTTGCGCTTCGTCACCCTCTCCGCCCTCGCCCTGCTCGCCCTGGCCGCCTGTCGAAAGGAGGAGGAGCTCCTCGTCGACCTGGACCAGGACGGCTCCCTCTCCGACCAGGACTGTGACGACACGGACGCGACCGTGTTCCCCGGAGCGGAGGAGATCTGCGACGGGGCCGACAATGACTGCGACGGCGAGGTCGACGAGGACGCGAACGACGCCCCGAGCTGGTACGCCGACGCCGACGGGGACGGTCACGGAGACGCCGCGGCGGCGGTCACCGCCTGTGCGGCCCCCGAGGGGTCCGTGGCCACCGACGACGACTGCGACGACACCGACGCGGCCTTCCACCCCGGCGCGCCCGAGACGGATTGCGCGGATCCCGCCGACTACAATTGTGACGGCAGCGTGGGCTTCGCGGACGCTGACGGGGATGGCTTCGCCGCCTGCGAGGAGTGCGACGACAACGAGAGCGCCGTGTTCCCCGGAGGCGAGGAGGTCTGCGACGGCCTCGACAACGACTGCGACGGCCTGGTGGACGACGAGGCGAGCGACGCCCTCGCTTGGTACGCCGATGTGGACGGGGACGGATATGGCAACGCGGCGGTGAGTGAGCGCGCCTGCGAGGCCCCCGCAGGCTTCGTCTCGGCGGCGGAGGACTGCGACGACCTGGCTGCGGCGGCCCACCCCGGCGGCACCGAGGTCTGCGACGGCCTCGACAACGACTGCGACGGCACCGCCGACGTGGCCGCCACCGACGCCAGCGCATGGTACGCCGACGCCGACGGGGACCACTACGGCGATCCCGAGGCTGAGGTGCGCGCCTGTGCGGCGCCGCAGGGACACGTGGCCACCGCTGGGGACTGCGATGACGCCCACGCCGCGGCGCACCCCGGAGGGGTGGAGGTCTGCGACAGCCTCGACAACGACTGCGACGGTGAGGTTGACGAGGACGCCGCCGACGCGCCGCGCTGGTATCAGGACCTCGACGACGACGGCTTCGGAGACGCTGAGGTCGCCCTCGAGTCCTGCGCGGCTCCCCCCGGCTACGTCGCGGGCGACCAGGACTGCGACGACGGCGACGGCGATGTCTTCCCCGGAGCGGAGGAGCTGTGCGCCACCGCCTGGGACGACGACTGCGACGGCCAGGTGAACGAGGCGGACGCGGGCGATGTGTCCTCCTGGCACCTGGACGCCGACGGCGATGGCCACGGACGGCCCGGCGGCGAGGTGCTCGCCTGCGTGGCCCCCGACGCCCATGTGGCCTCGGCCGATGACTGTGACGACCTGGACGCCGACGTCGCCCCGGGCCTGCCCGAGGTCCCCGGCGACGGCCTGGACAACGACTGCGTGGCCGGCGACGACACGCCGGTGGTCTTCGTGGCCGACCGCTACGACGGTGACCTGTGGGCGGTGGACCGCTACTCCGGGGTTGCCTCGCTGCTCACCAACAGCGGGGAGCCCGCGACCGACCTGGTGGCGGGGGCCGATGGGCTGGTCTACCTCGCGCGACCCGACGCCATCGGCCTGCTGGCGGTGGACCCGTCGGACGGCAGCCACCTGGAGGCGCTCACCGACGAGGAATTCCAGTGGCGCGGTGTCACCGGCCTGTTTGAGGATCGCGTGGCCGACCGGCTGCTCCTGGCCCTGAGCTCCGGGCGGGTGCTCAGCCTCGATCCGGCCACAGGTGACGCGGAGCTGGTGGCGGAGGCGCTGCCCGCGCTGGCCGACGTGGCGCGCCTGCCCGGCTCCGACGCCCTGTGGCTGGTGCTGCGCTACGCGCCGGGCCTGTACCGCCTCGACCCGGTCGACGGGGTGCTGGAGGAGGTGCTCTCGCTGCCGGAGCGGACCCCCCGCCTGGCGCTCTCCTCCGACGGACACCTCTGGCTCTCTGGGGAGGGAGCGCTCTACCGAGTGGACACCCTGCACCGCCGCTACGAGGAGCAGACGGTCTCGGTGGGGCTCCACGGCCTGTGCGCCGACGCCACCGGGGAGGACCTCCTCCTGGGCACAGGCGGCGCCGGCCTGCAGCGCTACGCGGTGAGCACCGGCATCACCCAGCCGGTGGCGCCCCGGGTGGGCGAGGCGGGGGCCTGCGCGGTGCAGGTAGGCACCGACTACGACGGCGACGGCCACCAGGCCCTACGCTTCGGCGGTGACGACTGTGACGACCTCGATCCGGGCGTCTACTACGGTGCGGCGGACGACAGCGCCGACGGCGTGGATCAGAACTGTGACCTAGTGGACGGCACGGACGCGGACCGCGACGGCGGCGCCTCGCTCGCCACCGGGGGCACAGACTGTGACGACGCGGATCCGGCCGTGTTTCTCGGGGTGGCGGGCTGCGAGGCGGGGGCGAGGTCCTGCGCGC
>JAFGVK010000071.1 GCA_016938035.1 Deltaproteobacteria bacterium
CCCCTGCGGGCTACGTGGCTGTGGCCGGCGACTGCGACGACGCGGACCCGCTGCGCCACCCAGACGCCGACGAGCGCTGCAACGGCGCCGACGACGACTGCGACGGCGACGTCGACGAGGACCCGGTCGACGCAGAGCTCCTCTACGAGGACGCCGACGGCGACGGTCTCGGCGACCCCGCGGTCTCCGAGACGCGCTGCCCCACGGACGGGTGGGTGGAGGATGATCAGGACGCGTGGCCAGGCTGCCCCGGAGCGGACGACTTCGCCGGCGGGGACGGCTCCCTCGCCGACCCCTACCAGATCTGCGAGCCAGACCAACTCCAGCGGATCGAGGCGCACCTGAGCGCCCACTTCCTCCAGACCGCCGACCTCGACCTGGCGGGCATCAGCCTCGCTCCCCTCGGCGCCGAGGCCCGCATCGACCTGGAGGGAGGCGGCCTGTCCGGGACCTATGACGGGGGCGGCTACGCGATCTCCAACTTCACCTACCTGGGCGAGTCGGACGCCGATGACGTGCCCACCGGGCTGTTCCGGCAGCTAGAGCCCGGCGCTGTGCTCGCCGACCTGACCCTGATCGACGCGGTGGTGGCGGGCAACAACGTCGTCGGCACCGCGGTCGGGGTGTGCCGGGGCGACGTGTCCAACCTCACCCTCGACGGGGTCGACGTGACCGGCCGCGGGTCTGTGGGCGGGGCGATCGGCGAAGCGATCGAGGCGGAGCTGACTGAGCTGCACGCTCACAACGGCACCGTCTACGGCACGGCGGACGGCACCCGGGTGGGCACCGTGATGGACACCGCGGTGGCTGGCCTGGTCGCGATCGCGAAGGGCGTCCACCTGACAGACTCCACGGTGGACCTCGACGTGGGCCGGGATCCCGCGGGCACCCAGATCTTCGGCTGGACCTCCACCGCGGGGGCGGTCGGCTATTTTCCCTACGGCGCGGGCGTCGAGCGCTGCGAGGCGCACGGCGACGTGGACGGGTACTACTCCGCGGGGGGCTTCATCGGCTACCAGAGCCCCACGCTGATCACCGACTGCCTCGCCACCGGCGACGTCACCGGGGTGGACTCGGTCGGCGGCTTCGGCGGCTCCACCGCCGGGGGGGCCTGGGTGCGGGTCACCGCGACCGGTGACGTGGTCGCCAGCGGCATGCAGGCGGGAGGCCTGGCGGGCATCAACTGGACCACCGCGATCGACGGTGGCGTGGCGACGGGCGACGTGACCGCGGCGGAGCGGGCGGGAGGCCTCGTCGGGCAATCACACGTCTGGAGCGACCCGCTGATCACCCACTGCGTGACCACCGGCCACGTCACCGCCACCACACAGATCGCCGGCGGGTTGGTGGGCTTCGTCGAGATCTGGGACGGGACCGCCCACAGGTACCACGACAACCTCGCCGCGGCGCAGTCGGTCACCTCCCCCGCGCAGGCCGGCGCCTTCGTGGGGCTCTTCCTCGCGGAGGGCGTGGAGCTGGCGGGTAACTATTACCTCAACAACGGCGCGGTCCCCGCGGACCCCTCCGCCACCGCGCTCACCCCCGCCCAGGCGGCGGACCCCTCCAGCTACTCCGGCTGGGACTTCAGCGCCGACTGGAAGATCGCCACCGCGGACGCCCTCTCGCCCTACCCCACCGCCCTCCCGGTGCCCGCCTGGCGCTGCGACGGGGTGGACGTGAGCTGCGAGCCCTGATCGCCTACCCCACCACCCGCCACTCCCCCGGCTGGAGCCCCTCCAGCGTCCACGGCCCCACCTGGTAGCGCACCAGCCGCAGGGTCGGGAAGCCCACCGCGGCGGTCATGCGCCGCACCTGCCGGTTGCGCCCCTCGCGGATGCGCAGGTCGATCCACGCGGTGGGGACGGTCTTGCGGAAGCGAACGGGGGGCTCGCGCTCGGGTAGCTCCGGGGGCTCGATCCTCCGCACCACCGCGGGGAGGGTCGGCCCGTCCTTCAGCACCAGCCCCCGCCTGAGCTGGGCGAGGGCCTCCTCGTTAGGCTCCCGCTCCACCTGCGCCCAATAGCCCTTCTCCTTGCCGTAGCGAGGACTCGACAGGCGGTGCTGCAGCGCGCCGTCGTCGGTGAGCACCAGCAGCCCCTCCGAGTCCTGGTCGAGCCGCCCCGCGGGGTACACCCCCGGCACGTCCACATAGGCCGCGAGGGTGAGCCGGCCCTCCTGGTCCGTGAACTTGGTCAGCACCCCGTAGGGCTTGTAGAAGACCAGCGTCACCTGCCCCTCCCCGGCGCCTTGGGGACGTAGGCCGGGCCAGGTGGCACCAGCTTGGAGGCGCCCCTGCCGATCAGATCAGCGCGTCCCCACGCGGTGAGCGCCTCGCGCACCGCGGGCCAGGACTCGCGCTTCCAGTAGAAGAGCATGGCCCGCTGCCGCTCGCGCTCCTTGTCGGAGCGGGCCACATACACCGGCTTGCCGCTCCAGGTGTCGAAGCCGGAGTACCAGGCCGAGGTGGAGGGGGTGGAGGGGGTGGGCAGGTAGAGCTGCACCTGCCTGGGGCGGAGGTCCTGCTCCTTCATGTAGAGGGCCAGCTCCACCGTCTCCTGTGGCCCAACGCCAGGGTGCCCGCAGAGGAAGTACGGGACCATAAACTGCTGCTTGCCGATCCGCTTGTTGGTCTCGCGAAAGAGCTCGACAAAGCGCGTGAAGCTCTCGACCGCAGGCTTGCCCATCGCCACCAGTGACTCCAGCGCCGCGTGCTCCGGCGCCACAGAGAGCTGCCCCTGCACGTGGTGGCGGGCGAGGGTCTCGACGAAGAGCGGGTCGTCCACCGCGAGGTCGTGGCGGATGCCCGAGTTGATGTAGACGTGCTTCACCCCGGGAGACTTGCGGAGGTCGGCGAGCAGGGACATCAGCGGGCCGTGATCGACCTTGTAGCGAGGGCAGCGGTTGGGGACGATGCAGGAGCGCCGCTTGCACTTCTTGGCGGCCTCGGGGGAGTCGCAGCCCATCCGGTACATGTTGGCGGACGGGCCGCCCACGTCGGAGATGGTCCCGTTGAAGCCCTTGGCCTTGGCGAGGACCCGCGCCTCGCGGAGCACGCTCTCGGGGGTGCGGCTCACCACCGCGCGCCCCTGGTGGGCGGTGAGGGCGCAGAAATTGCAGCCCCCAGCGCAGCCGCGGTTGACCGTGATCGAGTCCTTCACCGAGGCCAGCGCGGGGATGGCCTTGGCGTAGGAGGGGTGGGCGAGGCGGGTCCAGGGGAGCTCGTAGACCGCGTCGAGCTCGGAGGGGCTCAGCGCCTCGGCGGGGGGGTTGCAGACCACCGCCCGCGACCCGTGCACCTGCACCAGGCGCTTGCCGCTGAAAGGGTTCGACTCCCGCACCATCACCGCGGCGACCGTATTCATCGCGCGAGGATCGGCCTGGCAGGCCTCCAGCGAGGGGAGGGTGATCCCGTCGTCCGGGAGCCTATCCTTGGCGCCAGGGGCCCACATCACCCCAGGGAGGTCCCGGCAGGCCTCTACCCCCTTCCCCGCCGCCAGCCGGTCGGCCACCTCCACCAGGGTGCGCTCCGCCATCCCGAAGACCAGCAGATCCGCCTTGGCGTCGAGGAGGATCGAGCCGCGCAGCTTGTTAGACCAGTAGTCGAAATGGACCAGCCGGCGCAGGCTCGCCTCGATCCCGCCCAGGATCACCGGCACCCCGCCAAAGCGCCGCCGCACCAGCTGGGCGTAGATCATCGAGGCGCGGTCTGGCCGAAGCCCCGCCTCCCCGCCCGGGGAGTACGCGTCCTCGGAGCGGTACCTGCGGGCCGCGGTGTAGCGGTTCACCATCGAGTCCATATTCCCACCGGTGACGCCAAAGAAGAGGCGCGGCTTCCCAAAGACCGCCACCGACTCAGGGTCGCGCCAGTCCGGCTGGGCGATGATCCCCACCGAGTAGCCGCTGTGTTGGAGCCAGCGCCCGATCACCGACGCGCCCCAGGCGGGGTGATCGACGTAGGCGTCTCCTGAGAGGATCACGATGTCCAGGGGGCCCTGGACCTCTGCGGCCGAGATGGGGAGGAAGCGTGACAAGCGGACTCCTGGGCCCTGTGGCCTATCCCCGCGCCTCCCCCGAGGCCCGCCCGCCCGGACTACCAAACCCGGCTATTCGCCCTCCGCCGCCAGCACCCAGGCCAGCACCTCGCGGTTGGGCTGGGTGGAGGAGCTCTGGGACTCGGTGGTGATGGTCGCGAAGAGGCCGATCTTGCCCACCGCGATCCAGCGTCCCGCGAGGCGGATCTGCGAGGAGCCCGCGCCGCGCGAGCGCAGGGTGAAGCCCGCGGCCAGGTTCGCGAGGCCCTCACCGAGCCTCGCCTGGGTGGACCTGCTGGCCAGGAGCAGCGCCGCCGGCACCGCCCCGAGGAGCAGGAGCAGGAACAGGCTCAGGCTCGCCATGGTGCCGAGGGACAGGAGCACCGCCGCCAGCAGCAGCAGCTGCCGATCCCGCGCCTGATCGGTGGGAAAAGAGGCCGCGGAGCGCGAGCCGATCAGGAGCACCGCCAGCGCCAGGCCCACCTGCACCACCCCGCGGAGGAGGTAGCCGATGCCCTCGGCGAGCGGGTCGGCGTCGAAGCCCGCGGCCACCGCCATCGCCACCAGCAGGCCCGCGGCCCAGAAGCCGACGAAACCGAAGAGATCCGCCCAGGGAAGCCCCGGCCAGGGGTTCTCCTCTCCCACCACGGAGCGCATCTGCGCGCGCAGCAGCCCGCCGAACAGGAAGGGCGCGCCCACCATCACCACCGCCACGAAGGCGAACATCACGAGGTGGAGCGGGTTGAGCTCCACCGGGGCCAGCTTGAGGTCCAAGACCACCTCCTAGGAGCCGAGCATACCGGACTTCGCCGGGCCTTGGCAGACACCGCGCGGGCGGCGCGGCGGCCTGCGCGCGGGCGGCGGCACGCGGGAGAGGGGGGAGGTGCGGGCGCAGCGCCTCAACCGTCAGGCACCGCCGGTGAGGACCTCGGGGCGCGCGCCGGCGCCGAGCGAGCCAGAAGCGCTAGGGCGGGGGTCACCGTGGCGCTCGCCACAGGATCTCTCCGTCCCGCACCACCACCTCGGCGCGATGTCCCCCGAGGCGTTGCACCAGCGACGACACCAGCGGCGGCTCGCCCAGCGGGGGGCGAACCAGGATCAGGTCGCCCGCGGCGCCCACCCCCAGGTGCCCCAGCGCTGGCCGCCCCAGGGCGAGCGCAGCGTTCCTCGTGATCCCCAGCACCGCCTCCTCCACGGTCAACCCGAGGCTCAGGCAGCCAAGGGTCGCGATGGTCCACAGGTCCGCCACGGGGGACGAGCCAGGGTTGAGGTCGGTGGCGAGGGCGATGGGCACCCCCGCGGCGCGCAGGGCCTCCACCGGCGGCGGGCTGTCGCGCAGGTAGAGCATCGCCCCGGGGAGCAGCACCGCCACCGTGCCGGCCGCGGCCATCGCCTCCACCCCGGCCTGGTCCAGCCGCTCCAGGTGATCCGCCGAGGTGGCCCCTAGCCGGGCCGCAAGGGCGGCGGCGCCGGTGTATTCCACCTGCTCGGCGTGGACCCTGGGGCGGAGCCCCGCCGCGATCCCCGCCCGCAGGATCCGCTCCGCCTCCTCCAGGGTGAAGGCCCCGCGATCGACGTACACGTCGATAAAGTCGGCCAAGCCCACCACCGCGGGGAGCTGCTCCGCGATGATGTGCTCCACATAGGCCTCACGGCGCCCGCGGTACTCCAGCGGCACGGCGTGGGCGCCCAGGAAGGTGGTGAGCACCCGCACCCCCACCGCCTCTCCAGCGGCCCGCGCGACCCGGAGCATCTTGGCCTCACTGACGGGATCCAGGCCGTAGCCGCTCTTGATCTCCACCGTGGTGATCCCCTGGGCTAGCGCGCGCCTCAGGCGATCCTCGGCCAGCGCCCGCAGCTCCCCCTCCCCAGCGGCCCTGGTGGCGCGCACCGTCGACAGTATCCCCCCACCCGCCTCTAAGATCTCGGAGTAGTGCGCCCCTCCCAGCCGCTGCTCGAACTCCGCCGCCCTGCTCCCGGCCCACACCATGTGGGTGTGGGCGTCGACCAGGCCGGGTAGCCCGATCATCCCGCTACAATCGACAACCTGCGCGGCGTCAGGGGCGTCCCGGTCCGCCCCCACCCAGGCGACCCGCCCGCCGATCAGACCCAGGGCTGCCCCCTCGATCCGGCCCAGCGGACCCCCACCCAGGTCGGGCTGCATGGTGAAAAGGTTGTCGATTCGGCGAAAAAGCAGGTCCACGGTCATAGGCTTTCCTTGCGGGTCTGAGACAACTCAGGCTATCAGCCCCTGAATACTCTCCTTCCTCATCGGTGAACACCTCGGAGATCCCCATGCGGTACCAGATCCTCGCACTCCTCGCGCTCGCAGGCACCTTTGGCTGTAACAAGAACCCCTACGGGCCGATCGACACCGCCGACACCGACACGGACACCGACACCGATACGGACACCGACACCGACACCGACACCGACACCGATGCGGACACCGATGCGGACACCGACACCGATACGGACACCGACACCGATGCGGACACCGACACCGACGGCTGCCACCCCTTCGACCCCATCTCAAAGACCGGTTGGATCCGGCGCTACGAGGTGAAGTACCAGGGCAACCAGGGTGAGGAGGTCCAGACCGGCTACGGCGTGGGCACCACCTCCACCGGACAGCGCGCCTACAGGGTGGGCAACGAGCTCACCGCGGGCGCCAGCGGCTGGACCGGCGACACCTTCGTCGACTGCGATCTGGGCGGGCGCGAGGGCGCGTACATGGTGGAGTGGAACATGTCGGTGGCCTTCGACATGGGCATGGGCGCCCAGAACATGCTGGTGATCGGCACCGACTCCGTCCCCCGCAGGTACCTCCCCGGTGTGGCGACGATGGAGTCCGAGGGCAGCTGGTCGTACAACTACACCATCAACATGGTCACCGACGACGGCTCGGGCACCGATGGCCAGTCGATGGCGGTCCCCACCCAGGGGCAGTACGTCGAGCTGGGCTTCGATCGCAAGTCGGTCCCCGCCGGCACCTTCGACTGCTACGTGCTCACCAACGAGTACACCCAGGACTGGTCCGCGGTCACCTCCGCCGGCATGACCACCCCTCCCGGCCCCGCCCACGGCTTCTCGACCTACTACTACGCCGAGGGGATCGGGCTGGTCTACGAGCAGACCGTCGACTACGACTCCGGCAACGTGATCCTAGAGAAGACCCTGGTCAGCGTCTCGGGCCTGTAGGAGTCATCGAATGGGGCGGCTCCTCGCACTGCTCGCGCTGAGCCTCCCCGCGGTGGGGTGGGCTCAGTCTTTCCCCGACCGCGGGGCGGACGTCCCCAACCCGTATAACTACGAGACCAACCCCACCTGGTCCCCTCCGCCCGCCGAGGGCTTCAGAGCGCTCTACGTGGACGCGGCCGCCTTCATCGGCCAGCTGCGACCCGCCGCGCCTGTGACGCCCGGCCCGGTTCCCGTCACCCCCGAGCGTGACGGGATGCCGGTGGTCGCGGGCCCAGGTGATCCCACCAGGGTCACCAGCCTCCCCATCCCCAAGCCCCAGCTGATGAGCCCGCCTCGGGGAGATCTCCTGCTGATCAACGCCGCCTCTGGCTGGGCGGAGGTGCAGATCAACGGCGCTCGCCTGGGCACCCTCGGCCCCCTCGCCCAGGGTGCGCTGCACCAGATCCCCACTGGAACCTACACCGTGCGCTACACCCTCACCAGCGGCTACGCCTGGGAGGAGCAGATCGAGACCTGCGGACGCTGCGCCCCCCCGCGCTGAATCGCGCCTCAGCGCAGGTCCGGCTTTGCCCCGCGCACCGTTTCGTGTTTACTGAGCAGCCTCTCGCTCCACCTCTGGAGCGATGCCCCCAGGGCCCACCCCTCTCTCGAGGTCTTTATGCACATCCTCCCCTCCCTCTTCCTCGCCCTGTCCGGGCCCGCCACCGCGGACGAGCTCCCCACCACCGATGCGCCCGTTGAGCTCATCGCGGAGGACCTCGACACAGAGGCGGCAGAGGTGGCTCCCGTGCTGTTCCCCGACCGGGGCGCGGCAGTCCCCAACCCCTATAACTACGAGACCAACCCCACCTGGACCACGCCCCCCATCGAGGGGATGCGCAAGCTCGAGGTGGAGCCCGCCGCCTTCATCGGCAGCCTGAGCCCCGCGTGCGACGGCGGCGAGGGCCAGGGCAACCTGGTGCTGGTCAACCAGTCCTCGGGCTGGGCCTACGTGGACATCAACGGCACCCGCGTCGGGCAGATGGGGCCCCTCGCCCGCGCCACGGTGTACGGCGTCGCGGCGGGGACCTACAAGGTCACCTATAAGCTGACCTCGGACTACACCTGGACCGCCAAGGTGGCGACCTGCGCCGACTGCACCGCCGAGACCTGGACCGCTCAGTAGGCACCTTGCCGGGGCCGCGCAGGCTCGGTCGACGCCCCTGGGAGCGCCGGCTGGTCTGGACAGGGACGCTGGGATCGCCCCCGCGGTGGTGTTGTGCCGCGCGGCGTCCAGGGGGCGGAGCCCTCTGGACTGCACGGGCTCCCAGGTCGTGCCCCCGGGTGCCAGACGCCCTCAGCGACGCTCCTGCCGGCGGGTGAGCACCAGGGCTCCCTCCCCTTCGTCGCCGAGATCGGACACCGCCCAGGCGGCCCCTATCTCCTCGTAGGCGTGCTGCCCGGTGAGGGACCAGTCCTCGGACCCGTCCCCCGCCGTCAGGAGCAGCGGCCAGGAGGCGCCTCCGTACCAGACGGCGAGCCGCCCCGCGTGGGTGTCACCAGCCTCCTGCCAGCGGGGCAGCCCCACCAGCAGGTCCGATCGCCCGTCACCGTCCAGGTCCTCCAGCCCGAGCAGCGCCCCCAGGTGCGGCGCCCCAGACGCGGTCGAGGCGAGCCGCACCCTGCTCCCTGGGCGCTCCCATCCCGCCGCTGCGACCCCGAAGAACACCACCCCGAGCCCCCTGCCCCCGCTGGCGCCAGGGGCGCCGATCACCACGTCGCTCCGCCCGTCCCCATCCACGTCCCCGGCAGCGAGCGCGGCTCCAGCCCAGTCCCCCGCGGCGGCCCCACGCCAGACCACCTCCCCGCGCGAGGCCAAGGGACCCGAGGTGGGCTCGGCCCCCAGCGCTGCGCCGCTGACGAGGTAGACGATCCCCTCCGCTGCCTCCCCGCCCAGCGGGGCCCCGACCAGCAGGTCCGCCACCCCGTCCCCGGTGAGGTCTCGATCGCAGCTCAGGGCAGCCCCAGCCCCCTCCCCCTCCTTGGAGCCCCACAACCACAGCCCCACCGCGTCCGCGGTGACCGTCCCGCTCTGCCCCCGCAGGCCCTCCGAGAGCAGCACCGCCACCCCCCCCGCCAGCGAGGCCACGCCCACTGTAGCCCCCTCCGAGGCCGACAGGCGGGGCGCGGACACCGCCCACTCAGGCAGCCCGTCGCCGGTCAAGTCCCCGCACAGGGCGACCGCCTCCCCGAACCTCCCACCGCTCCCCGCACCCAGCACCTCCAGATCCATGCTCAGCTTGCTCCAGTCCGGCCGCCTGGTCGCGGCGCGGACCAACCGCACCCGCCCCCGCCCGTTGTCACGGCCCGGGACCCCGATCACCAGATCCATCCGCCCGTCCGCCTCCGCGTCACCCAGGGCCAGGCCGGCGCCGAAGGACTCGCCGTGGAGATCTGTGGCCCGGCGATCCAGCGACAGGCCCTCCTGCAACAGCCCCAGCGACTGGGACTCGGGGAAGGCGAGCACCACCTGATCCGCTGCGGCCGCGAGGCTCCACCCCACCCCCTCCGCGTCGCCTCCGGCCCACGAGGACTCCCCCGCCGCGGCCCAGGCCCCCAGGTTCCTCCCCTGGGGCAGGCGGAGCACCTCTGTCCGGGTGAAGTCGTCCTCACACTGGGAGCCAACGCAGGTCCCTGTGCACCCCGAGGATGTTATGAGGACCGCTACCCCAAGGACTGCGGAGGACACAATGTCTGCGAAACGTGGAACCATCACCCTGATCCTCGGCGGAGGGAAGGGCACCCGCCTGTTCCCCCTTACCGCGCTCCGAGCCAAGCCCGCCGTGCCCCTGGGGGGAAAATACCGCCTGATCGACGTGCCGCTCAGCAACGCGATCAACTCGGGCCTGCGCGAGATCTACGTGCTGACTCAGTTCAACTCCAAGTCCCTCAACGCCCACGTCTCGCGGTCCTACGTCTTTGACGCGTTCTCCAGCGGCTTCGTAGAGATCCTGGCCGCCAACCAGACCGACACCTCCGACGACTGGTTCCTCGGCACGGCGGACGCGGTGCGGCGCAACCTGGAGCACCTGGAGCGCCCGGGCGACATCGACATCGTCATCCTGTCTGGCGACCACCTGTACCGCATGGACTACCGCGAGCTGCTGGACACCCACCGGCGCCAGAACGCCGACATCACCGTGTCCTGCATCCCCCGCAGCCGTGAGGGGTGCGAGGGCGTGGGCGTGATGGCTGTGGACGAGGAGGGGATGATCCGGGACTTCACCGAGAAGCCCCCCACTGGCGCTGACATCTCCCACCTCAAGACCCCCGCCCGGCTGATGGAGTGGTGGGCGATGGGCGACAACCCGTACCTGGTCTCCATGGGGGTCTACATCTTCAAGCTGGAGGCGCTCAAGGAGCTGCTGGCCGATCCCGCCCGCAAGGACTTCGGCAAGCACGTCATCCCGCAGTCGCTCACCGACTACCGCGTCGCGGCCCACCTGTTCAACGGCTACTGGGAGGACATCGGGACCATCCGCTCGTTCTACGAGAGCAACCTGATGCTCTGCGACGAGGTCTCTCCCTTCCGCTTCCACACCACCGAGGCGCCGATCTACACCCGGCCGCGCTTCCTCCCCGCGTCCCGCTACACCGACACGCAGGTCGAGCGATCGATGGTGTCGGAGGGCTGCATCATCCAAGGCGCGAAGGTCACCCACTCGGTGATCGGCCTCCGCTCTCGCATCCTGCGCGGCGCGTCGATCGAGGACTCCATCGTGATGGGCGCGGACTACTACGAGGACGACGCGGGCCGGACCAAGGAGCTGGAGCGCGGAAGGCTGCCGATCGGGATCGGGGCTGGAGCCTCCCTCAAGCGGGCCATCATCGACAAGAACGCGCGCATCGGCGAGGGAGCCATCATCCACGGGGGGGAGGACCGCGCCGACGAGACCCACGACACCTACGCGGTGCGCGACGGCATCGTCATCGTCAAGAAGGACGCGGTGATCCCTGCGGGATCGGTGCTCTAGCCCTGCCGCCTAGCCCCCCAGCCGGGGGATCGGGCGCATCATCTCCTTCATGAAGGGGACGTGGGGCTCCAACGCCTCGCGCCCCCAGCGCATCGCGGTCATCGAGTCCCGCACCGAGGGCACGAGGTTCAGGGGAGAGAGGGTGCGGGTCAGGGTGAGGGTCAGGTCCGCGAAGCGGCTGTGCTCCACCACGTTGGCCCGGCGCACCGCCTCCGCGAGGGGGATCCAGAGGGGGGATCGGAGGCTGGGCGCGAAGCAGTCCAGCGACAGCACGAAGCTGTTGCGGATCCCCAGCCGGCCCGCTGCGGCGCTCTCCCACCCCACCCGCGAGGCGACGTTGGCCACCATCCCGCCCTCCCCAAGGCGGGTGATCCCCCGCTCGGCGTAGAGGGCGTCGAGGATCCTGTGCATCCGCGCATCGGAGCGCAGGACGTCGTAGTGGAGGGCGCCGGGGATGGCGGAGGAGAAGCCCGCCGCGTCGAGGGCGTCGAAGCGCTCGGTGCCCGCGTCCCTCCCGAGCACTACCTCCACCAATGCGTCGGGGCGGGAGAGAAATTCCCGCACCACCTGCATGGTCTTGGCGACCGACCGCAGCCCCGCCTGTGCGCCCCGCTGGACCTCGCCGTCGAAGAAATGCTCGTAGTAGTCCATGTCGTGCTTGAGGGCGTCCACCGTGATCCCGGTCGACACGACATAGGTGGGGATCTCCAGCTCTGACAGGTACAGCGTCCGCCCCTCAGGGTGGCGGAAGATGGGCCCTAGCACCCCCTGCAGGTCCATCTTGAGGGTCGCGGGGAGCCCGTAGCGGTTCTTGGACTCCAGCACGGTGAAGATGCCAGACCAGGACAGGGAGCGCGCGCCCTCCATCAGCACCGCCTGGTCATAGGTGCGGTGCCTGGCGCGGAACAGGGACAGCAGCGCGCCGATCGAGGTGCCCACCATCAGGTCGGGGGTCAGGCCCATCCGCTCCAGCCTGTGGTACACGCCCGGGTAGACGAAGCCGGCACCCCCACCCCCACCAGACACCACCACCAGGGTGCGGCGGCACACCTGCGCCTCCAGCTCCTGGCGGTCCACGGGGAGGTTCGCGAGCAGGCTGCCTCGCACCTCGCGGGTGCGCTGGACGAGATCACCGATGGTGCCGCTCAGATCGGAGAGCCGATGCAGTCCGACCAGCCGCTTCTCCACCTCCTCCTTCACCCAGGCGCTGTGGAGGGCCATCGCGCTGCCCACCGCCAGGGTGCGCCCCTCTCGACCCCTGAGGCTGGTGAGCCGCGCGAGGGAGATCACGTACCTGAGGGCGTCCAGCACGGCGCGGCCGCTCGCGTCGGGGGCGGCGAGGTGTCGGCGGACCAGCCGGCTCTCCAGCTGATCCAGCGGCCGCCTCCTCGCGGCGAGCAACAAGGTCTCTGGCGAGGCCCGGCTCACACCCCCTCCCAGAAGGCCCGGACGGCCTCCACCGGCGCCTCTGGTGCGGAGGTAGCCCAGCTCTCGGGGAGCAAGCCCGCGTATTCCTGCCACCTGAAGCGTCGCCCGATCAGCACCACCACCCCCAGATCCTCAGGGCGCCTCACCAGCCGCCCAGCCGCCTGGATGACCCGGGTCATCCCCGGCACCAGCGAGGCATAGCGAAACCCTGCCCCGTACCGCTCCTGATAGTACCGCTGCAGCAGCTCCCGCTCCAGCCCTACCGGCGGGAGCGCCGGCCCCACAACCAGCACCGCAGACAGGGCCCCAGGGGGCAGGTCGATCCCCTCCGCGAACACGCCCCCCAGCACCGCCGCCAGCACCTTGGGGCCCCCCTCACTGAGCAGCTTGAGGGTGCGGGTGCGGGTGCTCTCGCTCATTCCCTGCCGCTGCAGCAGCAGCTCGCGCTCCCCCAGCTCCAGCCGCTCGGTGAGATCCCGCAGCATCGCGAACGAGGAGAAGAAGACCGCGGTGTTGCCAGGGGTGGCCTCGATCAGCGCCTGGATCAGCGCGGCGGTGCGGGGGGCGTCCGCGATCCTGTCGCGCCAGGCGGTGGAGACCTCCGGCGCGAGGAAGACCGGGCGGCGCGCCGCGGGGAAAGGCGAGCTCACCTGGAGGTGGTGGGTGCGCTCCGGGTCCAGCCCCAGCAGATCGAGGTAGAAGCGCGAGGGACTCAGCGTGGCGCTGGCACCGACGAAGCCCCCGAGGCGCCCGATCAGGCCCCGCAGCCACACCGAGGGGTCGAGGCACACCAGCTGCAAGCCCGCCCGCTCGGGGGCGCGCTCCGCGAGCACCACGGTCTCCTCCCCCGCCGCCTGGAGGCGTCTCACCCAGCGGGCGACCCCCCAGGCCAGCTCCAGCCAGGCGTCGCCGGGCTCCATGAGCTGCGGGGCGAAGTCCACCATCAGCCCGTCAAGGTGGGCGGCGAGTCGCACCCAGCGCGCCACCGACACCTTCACCACCTGGGCGCTGTCACGGCGCGCTCCCCCCTCCTCGCTCTCCCGCAGCAGGGTCAGCACCGACTCGGCAGCGCGCGCGAGGGCCCTAGGCCTGGCGGCGCCCGCCAGCGCGCGGCTCACCTGCGACTCCAGCAGGGCTGGCGAGAGCGCCTCGCGCACCCGATCCACCACCTGGTGGGCCTCGTCCGCCACCACGATCCACGAGCCCGCGTCTTCGCCAAAATGGCGCCGGAGCATCACCTCGGGATCGAAGGCGTAGTTGAGGTCCCCGACCACCACGTCCACCTCGGCCGAGGCGTCCAGGGCGAGCTGATAGGGGCACACCTCGTGGGCGCGGCCCAGGCGCTTGAGCGCCCTGATCCCCAGCCGCCCGTGCGCCAACGCCTCCTCCATCACCCCGGCGCGGAGCTTGTCATAGTAGTCGCGCGCGTAGGGACAGACCGAGGGGTGGCAGCGCACCTCATCCAGCAAGCAGAGCCTGTCGCGCCCCTGGATCACCGCGTATCGCAGCGCGAGGCCGCGCTCCTGAAAGCGCGCAAGGGTGGCCTCTACCCCCGCGTGCTGTGTGTTGCGCGAGGTGGACCAGAAGAGCTGCTTGTCGGTGGGTAGCGCGGCCTGGAGGGCTCCGAACAGGACCGCAGCGGTCTTCCCGAGCCCGGTGGGGGCCTCGGCCAGCACCGAGATCCCGCCCCGCACCCCATCGCGCACGGCAGCGGAGATCTCCTCCTGCCCCCCCCGCCACCCCGGGAAGGGCGCGGGCACGCTGAGCAGGCGCCGGTGGGCCAGCCACGACAGCCTGCGCTCCCTCCGCCCGATCAGCCAGGCGAGGCGGATCTCGATCCAGGCCTCCACCGACTCCAGGTCCAGGGCTAGGCCCAGGCTGTGCTGGCTGGCGTCAACCAACGAGACGAAGATCAAGCGCCCCACAGGGGACCTCCCCACGCCCCCGTCCGCCATCCACAGGTAGACCTCCAGCTGCCTGCGGTACGCGGGCCACCGCTCCAGGGCGGTGTCGTAGAGGCGCTCGGCGCTGAGCTGAGTGGTCTTCACCTCTTCAATGACCGTGCGCCCGCCCTCCTCGCTCAGGCCGTCCGCCCGCCCGTGTACCCTGACCGTCCAGCCCATGACCGAGGTCTCGCGCTCCAGCGCCACCTCAGCGCGGAAGGAGCCGTCCTCATCCCCCCGCCTGTGCTGAAAATCCTGGTGGGCCACCCGCCCCACGGCGAGCCGCGCCGGCCCAGAGACCAGCTGGCCACGGTGAATGGAGCCCGAGAAGCCCTCATCGTCGGCGAGGTCATGCACCGAGAGCGAGAGGGTCCTGGCAGCGTCGTTGAAGCGCACGGTCACCCCGCGCCCCTATCCGATCCCAGCGCGATCATCACCCCCCGGCGCGCCGCGGGCCGAGGGGAGGAGCACGGGGCAGGCTACATCGGCGCGGGATGTTGCGGACGGGCGCGGGGCAGTCCGTTAGAGAAAGAGGGTCGCTCGATCCGCGCTCATCCCCCCACCGCGCCTCGGATGTTCCCGCGCCACCCGGCGCATGAACCCACCGCAGTCGCCTATTATCGGTGGTTGAGCCGCGCTAGAGCTCTGTATCCGACCGGGCCAGACCCGCTGGTGGAGGCACGATGATGCTACTGACGCTCGCCCTGACCGCCCTGGGGCAGCAGGTCCCAGTCCCTGACCTCGACGCGCAGCTCTACCGGCACCCGATCGACGCGCAGTACAGCCTCTGGGCCGACGACACCTACCTGCAGCAGAGCGGCAGCTTCATCGCCCGGCTGGGGGTGGGCTACACGCGCAACCCGCTGATCTACAAGTGGGACAACGACGAGGTGGACGCCCTGCTCTCCGATGTGGTGCAGACCAACCTCCTCGGCGCCTACACCTATCAGCGCGTCCGTGTGGGCCTCGACGCCCCCATCTACCTGCTCGCGCACACCCCCGACGGGTCCAACTTCGGGCTGGGCGACGTCGCTGCGGACATGAAGCTCCGCTGGCTGGAGCGGGGCGAGGGCTCACCAGGAGTGGCCGGGGGGCTGCGCCTCTCGCTCCCCACCACCACCGTGGACGCACCGCTCGGCTCGCCCGGAGCGGGCTACGCCCTGCAGGCCATCGTCGACCACCAGGTGGGCCCCGCGCTGCTCGCCCTCAACCTGGGCACCAGGGGGGTGCCAAAACAGGACCTGGAGAACATCGTCTGGAACGACCAGCTGTTCTTTCGCGCCGCCGCCGGCGTGCCCCTCACCGACACCGCTGGGGTCTCGCTCGACCTCGCGGGGCACATGAACTACCAGGAGGCGCTCCGCAACACCGCGGGTTCGCCCCTAGAGGCGCTGCTAGGGGGTTGGGGGCGCGTCGCGAGCACCGACTACGTGGTGCGGGGCGGCGTGGGCGCGGGGCTCACCCCCGGGATCGGCTCACCCGCCTTCCGCGCGGTGTTGATGGTCGGCTGGGAACCTGCGAACGGCGGGGACCGCGATCTGGACGGGATCCCGGACAAGCAGGACGGCTGCCCTCAGCTCGCCGAGGACCTCGACCGGTTCGAGGACCGGGACGGCTGCCCGGACACGGACAACGACCAGGACCGCATCGCAGACGTCGCGGACGCCTGTCCCGACGAGGCGGAGGACCTCGACGGCTTCGAGGACCAGGACGGCTGCCCCGAGGCGGACAACGATCAGGACGGTCTCCTGGACGGAGAGGACACCTGCCCCAACGAGGCAGAGGACCTCGACGGCTACAAGGACCAGGACGGCTGCCCCGACAAGGACCTGACCGTCCACCTGCGCTTCGAGGGCCTGGACGGAAACCCCCTCGCCAGCACCTCGGCCCACCTGCTGGGGGCCGGCGCCCCGCGGGAGGGTGGCTCCACCTGGAAGCTCACCCTGGACCCGGGCACCTATCAGGTCCAGGCCCAGGCCCCAGGCTACCAGCCGGTGGAGGCGGAGCTGGTGATCGGCACCGATGAGGAGCGGGTGGAGCGCACCTGGACCCTGCAGCCCCTGGTGGTGCTCGGCAAGGTGCGGGTCCAGGTGACCGATCCCAGCGGTGCGTCGATCGACGCCAGGTGGTCCTTCGACACCCAAGAGGCCATCGCGGTGCCCGGGGGCGAGGCCACCATGGACCTGGTCCCCGGCATGCACGAGATGACGGTGCGGGCCGACGGCTACACCCCCGTGGCCTTCCCGGTGGAGGTGCTCGGCAACGAGGAGATCACCCTCCCGATCACCCTCACCCCCTCCAAGGTGCAGATCACCCGCGAGAAGATCGACATCGCCGACAAGGTGTACTTCGAGACCGGCAGCGCACGCATCAAGCCAGAGAGCTTCGACCTGCTCAAGGAGATCGCGACCCTGATCCTCGATCACCCCGAGGTCACCCTGCTCCGGATTGAGGGCCACACCGACGCGCGAGGCAACGACGCCTACAACCTCCAGCTCTCCAAGGACCGGGCCGCGTCGGTGCGCGCCTACATGATGGAGATGGGGGTAGAGGGCAGCCGGCTCGAGAGCGAGGGCTACGGCGAGACCCGCCCGATCGACGATCGGCAGGTGGAGGAGGCCTGGGAGGCCAACCGCAGGGTCGAGTTTTTCATCGCTGCCCGCTCCGATGAGGAATGACCTGGACCCGGCGGGACTTCCTCCTGGGCGCCGCCGCGGCCCTGGGGGGGTGCGCCGCTCTCCACAGGCCACCAGTTGATCTGACCGCACCCGAGGGGCCGCTGGTCCTCGGGTGGCGGTGGGTGCCTGGGCAGCAGCGCTACTATGGCCTCACCACCGAGCGCTTCGCGCGTGCGGGGGTGTCCCGCCGCGTCGAGCGGTGGCGCTACCTGGTCCAGGCGGTCTCCGGCGAGGGGGTGGCCACCCTCGCGGCCTCGCTGCTCGAGGTCGACGCGGGCCGAGCGGGCGCGCCCCCACCGCCCGAGGCGCTGGTCGACCTGAGGCGCCGCTCGGCGCCCGAGGCGACCCTGCAGCTCGGCATGAACGGGCGCCTGGCCAGACTCCCCACCCAGGAGTTGGAGGCGTCCCTGCCGCACCGGCTGCTCGCGCTCCGGCTCCCGGACCACCCCGTCCATCTGGGCGCCTCCTGGCCGGATCTGGAGCTGGGATCCCTGCTGGCGTCCCTGCTGCCGCAGCGGCTCGATCCCCACACGCGCTCACAGGTCCACCTGGTCCAGTTCGACCTGGGTGAGCGGGGGGCTACCGCGATCTTGCGCAGCGAGATCGCCGTCTCGTCCGACGCAGGCGCCTCGCTGGAGCTCTCGGGCGAGTCGGTGTGGGACGCGAACCGCGGCCTGCTGCTGCGCCGCACCCTGGCCGGCAGATCGAGCATCGGTGGCGCTGATCCCTCGGAGCGGGTGACGGCCACGCTCCGCTTGCTCTGAGCACGATCCCTGCCCACGCCCGAACGGGGAGCCCCAGACCTCTCGCTCCATAAGATGGCAGTTTTCAACGTATGAACTTCATTTTTCCGGATGTCGGATCTTGTTGTTTCTCTCGCGCGACCACTTGCGATAGGATGGAGCGCCGACACTTGGAGATGCCGGCTGACATCCACCGTTCCGTAGGGAGGACGGGCCCTCTTGTCTGTGGCGAGCGAAAGGACAGGTCCCCGTGTCGTCATGCCGGCGCGCCGGGGCCCACAAGGGAATCCGGGATCCCCTAGCGAGTGTCTGGAGTAAGGTTATTTTGCCGTATTGACCCCCACGCCCCCGGAGGCGCTGATGCGTCCGATTCTTGCCCTCTGCCTTCTCGGCCTGTCCCTGCCCGCCCTCGCAGTAGACGCCGATCCCTACCGGCTGTCGGGCTCCATGGCCTACGGTAGCGGCACGCTCTCTGTAGAGTCCCCCTCTCTCGCGGAGGTTCCCGGCTTCGCCGGCGGCTTCATGGGGAACGTCGCAGAGGGTCTCGCCATAGGGCGTTACGCGGACGGCACCTTCGCCTCCATCGTGGGCACCACCCTGAACACCACCTTCCAGGGGAGCTGGACCCTCGAGGATCGCGCTCGGATCGACCTCTTCGTGCCCTTCTACCCCTACGCCGAGGCGCCCGTGCTGGGCTACCAGGGCATGGCGATGGGCGATGTGCGCCTCCAGGCGCTCTACCCCGTGTTTGGAAAGGACGGCCCCTTTGGGGGTGCGGTCGCCCTGGACCTCGGGCTCCCCACCGGCAGCGCGGACCCCTTCCTCACCCGCGGAGCCCACGTGGCGGTGAAGGGGATCCTCGGCGGCGAGCTCACCAGCGGGCTGGGCTACGCAGCCAACGCCGCCGTCACCCTCGCGCCTGCAGACAGCTTCCAGTCGGTCACCGTGGGCAACACCATGGATCTCTCGGTGGGCGCTTGGTACCCGGTGCAGGAGGGCCTCCGGTTGGGCGGTGAGACCGTCCTCTCCCTCGGCCTGGCCTCTGCGGCGGACACCACCGCAAACCACCTGGGCACCGCAAACCTCTTCGTGCAGCTCCTCAACCCTAGCGGAGCGGCGATGACCCTGGGGACCGGCACCGGCTTCATCTCGGGTGTCGGCTCACCGGACTACCGGCTGTTCGCTGGCCTGACCTGGGCCCCCCTCCAGTCCGACAAGGACGGCGATGGGATCAACGACGACCTAGACGCCTGCCCACAAGAGGCCGAGGACGCGGACGGCTTCGACGATCTGGACGGCTGCCCAGATCTCGACAACGACATGGACGGCATCTCCGACAGGGGAGACGCCTGCCCCGACGAGGCTGAGGACCTGGACAGCTTTGACGACACGGACGGGTGCCCAGACCCCGACAATGATTCGGACGGCGTCCTCGACGCGGCGGACCTGTGCCCCAACCAGGCGGGGGCCCTCGAGGGCTGCCCGGACACCGACGGCGACGGGGTGTCGGACCTGACCGACCTCTGCCCGGAGGAGGCTGGAGACCCCACCCACAACGGGTGCGCCGACTCGGACAGCGACGGCTTCCTCGACGCGGCGGACGCCTGCCCGCAGGAGCCTGGGCCCGCGGATGAGCTGGCCGGTCGCGCGGACGGGTGCCCCAAGCCCGTCTATCTGAGCGCTCAGGGCGTGGTGCAGCCCGAGGGGATCAGCTTCGACGAGGGGGTTGTCCGCCTCTCCGATGCCCACAAGGCGAGCCTCGATCTCCTCGCGACCTGGCTCAGCGGCGCGACCTACGTGGTGAAGCTCGAGGTCCGAGGCCACACCGACAACGCCGAGACACGGGCCGAGCGGGTGTCCTCCGACCGGGCAGAGGCCGCGATGTCCTACCTGATGTCCAAGGGGATCTCCGAGGCCCGCCTGGTGAGCAAGGGCTACGCGGGGATGGAGCCGCTAGGGACCAACCGCACCGCGACCGGGCGGGCCAAGAACCGGCGCGTGGATTTCGCGGTGCTTGAACTTGAGCCCCTCCCCGAGGCGGCCGCGCCCAAGCAGCCCGTGGGGGCGCCCAGCACCCTGAGCGTCGTGCTCCACGGTCACGGCTTCGCGCAGGTGTGGATCGACGACGTGCAGCTCGCCACCACCGCGCCGTTCTCCAACCGCCCCATCGGCGGGGGCCCCCACGTCATCCGCGTGGTCAACGCCAGCGACAAGCTCGACGTCAGCCACGAGATCAACGTGGTGGGCGAGCCCGTGGTCGTGGAGATCGGCGACGCCCCCAAGGTGACTACCGCCGAGGAGGCGCCCTGGGCCATGGACCCCGCTGAGGAGGCGGTGGAGACGGAGTCTCTGCCTTGGGGCGACGAGGGAGCCCCTGCGGAGGTGGTGCCCACGACGCCCGCCGCCGAGGGGGCAGATCCCTGGGCGGTGCCCTGGCTCGACGGTGAGGCGCCCACGGACGCTGGGGCCAGCTCCGACAAGAAGAAGAAGAAGCGGGACCGATAGTCCGGCGCCCTCCGCCGGCAGCGAGCGCTCGGCGGCGCGGTCAGGTGCCCGCGGCTCCCGAGCGCGCCGAGGACCTCCCAGCCCGCCCTCCCGGTCGGTGAGGCCGCGCGGGGCGGCCCCACCCCCACGAGGGACAAGACGCCCCCCACGCCGCACCGACCGTGCGTCCAGTGGACGGGCCTGGGCCCAGAGGAAGGCTGGGACGCTCCGGCGCTGAGGTCTCAGAACAGGAACAGCGTCTCGTCGTAGCACTGCCCCGCCGCGATCTCCTCGCAGGATGCCTGGTGCAGGCAGGTCTTATGCTCCGCGAAGAGCTCGCGCTTGGCGTCGTCTTCCCAGTCCTCATACAGCTGCTGCTGGCGCACGCAGGAGGTCTCGCACTCCTCGTGGGACACCCGGTCGGAGTCCAGATCACACGCCAGGACATCGGTACAGACGGTCTCACAGGTGGGCTCACACCCGGCGAGGAGCAGCGCGAGGAGCAGCCAGCGGGGGTGCCTCACCTAGTACACCGGCGCGCAGTAGCCATCGGCCAGCTTCTCGCAGCTCATCCCGTCCACGCAGTCCATCCAGGTCGCGGCCTGCTTCTCATTGTCCAGCTCGATGACGGCGCCGGACACGTTGCGCTCCATGGGGTCGTAGTCCCCGACGACCCCCGGCGTGAGCAGGGCGTTCTCGCACTCGTCCAGGCAGTCGCCGAAGGCCTCGTCCGCTGAGTACCCGGCGCGCAGCTCGTTCAGCTCGGGGCACTCGGCCATCTTCGTGCAGACACTCTGACAATAGGGCCCACAACCTCCCAGCGAGAGGAGGGCGAGCAGGCTACCGAGGGCGACGCGCATGCAGACTCCAGACTTCAGTCGGAGCCACATACTGCGTCCAAAGCGGGCGCACCACCTCAGCGGGTGGAGTAGACCCTGTCGTTACGCACCGTGAAGCCCTGTGGCAGGAGCTCCTGCAGCGAGGCGTCCACCTGCCAGCCGCGCGCCACAAAGATCTCGGTGACCCGCACCTTGAGCCGGTTGGACTCCTCGTCGGGGTTGGACAGGAGCCCCAGCAGCGGCTCACGGGCGCGGTCGTCGCGCTGCGCCACCAGCACCTCCGACGCCGCGTAGCGCACGCCCTCGTCGAAGTCCTTGAGGAAATGGGGGACCAGCTCAAAGACCCGTGGATCGTGGACCTCCGCCAGCCACACCAAGATCCCCGTCTTCTTCTCGGGCTTGAAGTCGTCCTTGTCAGCCTCTACCTGGAGCATCTCGAAGGCCTGTGCCACCGCGGCCTCGCGCCCCTCCATCTCCTCCAGCAGCCGAAGCGGGAAGGCGAACTGCCGGCCGCGCTTGAGCCAGGAGCGGATCGGGCCGAGGGCGGAGTGCCCCTTGTCGAGGAGGAGCGAGAAGACCAGCTCCTTCTCGCCCTTGTCCTTGAGCTGGTGCTCGAGGTTCATGTCAAACCGCGCCATCAGGCCCATCAGCGCCTCGGGAGCGCCGTGATCTGCCAGCCACCGCGCAGACGCCTCGCGATCCTCCGGCTGGGCGTCCCGGTTGGTGACCCGTCGCGTGTGACGGGCGATCTTCTTCTCGTCGTTCGAGAACAGGTCCATCAGATCCATCAGACCCATAGGCACACCTCCGATCCCTCACCGCGCCGAAGATGCGTCGAGCGCGGTGACCCGGTGAGAGGCCGCCCTCAGTAATCACCCTCGGACGGACCGCAAGGGTCGCGGTCCTGCGCCGATCCAACTTGCAGTTTCCGATGCTTCCGAACAAAATGCGGGCGCTGATCCCTCTGCTGGGGTTCAACCGCCGGAGCAGCCCCCATGTACCTCCCCCGACGGCTCCTGAGCGCACTCCCGCTCGTCCTCGCCGCCTGCAACGCGTCCTCTGATGAGAGCCCCTACGTCACCCCCACCGCAGACGCTGGCGCCGACGTGGTCGTCGAGCTGGGCGCCAGGGTGGACCTGGACGGCGGGGGCTCCACCGTCACCCCGGGGATGGACCTCACCTACCAGTGGACCTTCGTTCAGACCCCCGCGGACTCCTCCATCGGCAACGCGGTCTTCGGCGCCGCGAACGGGACCCGCGCAGCCCACGCGGTCCACTTCACCCCAGACGCGGCGGGGACCTGGGTGCTCAGCCTCTCGGTGTCGGATGGGCAGACGGTCTCCGCCCAGGACCTCGTCGCGCTGACGGTCTACGACGACAACCTGCCCCCCGTCGCGCGCTGCGGAGACGCGCTGCACGGCCAGGTGGGTGAGCTGCTCTTTCTGAGCGGTGATGGCTCGCTGGACCCCGAGGGGCACCCGCTCACCTGGCGCTGGAGCTTCGCTGAGCTGCCTGCGGCCAGCGCACTGAGCGAGGGGGACGTGTACGATCGCTTCTCCTCCGAGGCCTCGTTCGTCCCGGACACCAGCGGGGTCTATGTCCTCGCCCTGGCGGTGTCGGACGGGCAGCTGGAGAGCGACAGCTGCCTGGTCAGCGCCGCGGTGAGCGACGAGGACCTGCGCCCTATCGCGGACGCCGGCCCCTCCCTGCGCCTCAGCCCATGCGACGACGCGATGGAGCTCAACGGCTACGGCTCCTGGGACCCCGAGGGCGCGCCACTCTCCTGGCTCTGGAGCCTCTCCCGAGCCCCCACCGGCTCGACCTCGACCCTCTCCGACCCCACCAGCCCCACCCCCTCGCTGAGCTGGGACCTGCCCGGAGACTACCTGTTCACGCTGCAGGTGTCAGCGGGAGGCCAGCCCTCAGCGCCTGACATGGTGACGATCACCGTGCCGCCCCTGGGGACCGACCAGGCACCAGTGGCCCGGGCGGGCATCGACCAGGTGGTCGAGGTGAGCACCAGGTGTACCGGCGCGGGCGAGAACCTGGCCTGCGCCCCGTGCCCCAGCGTCCACTTTGAGGTGGACGCCACCGGTTCGAGCGACCCAGACGGAGACACGCTCTCGTACGCCTGGGCAGCCTCGGACCCCTCGGTGCAGATCGCGACCCCTGACCTGGGGTGGACCCAGGTGGACACCCCCCCCTTCTCCCTGTCGGACCCGGCAGGCACCCTCGCCTCGTGGACCCTGGAGCTAGCGGCTGCCGACTGCGAGGCGATCGGCAGAGACCAGGTGACCCTCACCGTGACCTGCGTGCAGGAGGCCCCCTGATGAACCCCAAGTCGCTCCTGGTGCTGTCGCTGCTGCTCTCCGCCTGCGGGGAGGAGCCCGCGGACACGGCGGGCAACCAGCCCCCCGTGGCGCAGATCACCGCACGCTCTCAGCAGTCCGCTGAGGAGCTCTACGCCCTGGCGGGGGTGGCCTCCTATGATCCGGAGGGCGCCCCGCTCACCTGGCACTGGACCCTGGACTACGCGCCAGAGGCCAGCTTGCTCCCCGATCGAGAGGCTCCCTTTGCGCCGAACCACGACGGCAGCGGGCGCACCGCCTTCCAGCCAGACGCGGTTGGGACCTATGTCATCTCGCTGAGGGTCCACGACGGCCTGCAGTACTCGGAGCCCGCCTACACCGTGCTAGAGGCCACCGCGCCGGAGGGCCTGCCGGTCGCTGACGCGGGGAGGGACCAACTGGTGGGCCTGGGAGAGCGGGTCACCGTGTCCGGGCTGCAGTCCTTTGATCCGCTGGGGGAGAACCTCTCCTACCGGTGGGAGCTGGCCGTGGTGCCCTCTGGCACCGCCCTGGGAGAGGGCGACCTCGCGGGCGCCGGCACCGCTGAGGCCTCGTTCACACCCGATCTCCCCGGCACCTGGGTGTTGAGCCTGGTTGTCTCCAACGCCCTGTCCTCCTCCCTGCCCGACGCGGTGCGGATCGAGGTGGAGGGCGAGAGCCTCCCCCCCATGGCCTGGGCCGGCGACGACCTCGTTGGGGAGGACTGCACCGCGATCCCGCTCGACGGGTCCGGCTCCTCGGACCCGGACGGCGACCCCCTCACCGCCTGGTGGACCCTCCAGAGCCAGCCCCCTGGCTCAGACTCGGCGACGGTCGAAGACCCCGAGGCGCTTCAGACCAGCCTCTGGCCCGATGTGGCGGGGAGGTACACCCTCTCGCTGTCGGTGTTCGACGGGGTGTGGTGGTCCGAGCCTGATCTGGTGATGCTCGACCTCGCCGAGCGGGTGGGCAACGAGGCGCCGGTGGTGGACGCCGGCCCACAGGTCACGGTGGAGGCTGGCGAGGCGGGCTGTGTTCGGGTCTCGGACGGCTGGAGCACCAGCTGGTCCTGCTCTGAGTGCGCACCGCACGCCTTTGAGCTAGGCGCTGGCGCGGTCATCACCGACGCAGACGGCGACCCCTTGTCCCTCACCTGGAGCACCGCAGACGCCCGCGCCACGGTCTTGGAGCCGCACCTCCTCCACGGGAGGGCGAGCGTATCCAAGCTTCGCCCGACCAAGCCTGGCCTGTGCACCACCGGTGCCTTCACCTTCACGCTCGCGGCGCAGGACTGCCCCGGGGCCACGGCCTCCGACACCACCTCGGTGCAGGTCAGGTGCTGTGGCGTGGAAGAATGAATTCTCTCGCAGGTGTCCTTGACGCTGTGACGGGGTCAGGGTAAATGCAGGTGCCGCGCGGAAGTGGCGGAATTTGGTAGACGCGCAGGATTCAGGTTCCTGTGCCTGAAAAGGTGTGGGGGTTCGAGTCCCCCCTTCCGCACCACACTAGAGCCCGAGACCACATGGTCTCGGGCTTTTTTGTTTCGGTGGTAGAGCGCCGCTGAGCGCGCGCCCCGGTCGGGCGGCGCCACCCAAGCAGGCGGCACCAACGAGGCTCGTCGCGTCTCCGCCAGGCGGGGGTGTGAGCCACAGCCCGGTCAAGCCCCCAGGGTGCCTGCCGGAGAGGCGTCCCCACCGGCTCGCAGCGGATGCGACGGGTGCAGGAGCTGGCCAGTCCTCGTGGGCTCGTGCCTAAGCAGACGATGTGCCATCGCGTTCCACACGGTGACCGGGGAAGGGATCACACCCACAGGAGCTCGGGTCCGAGCGCCCAGGGTCGCGGACCTACCGGCCAGCCCAAGGCTCGACCGCACCGAGGGTGGGGGTGGAAGCCGAGGCATGGCCCGATAACAGCACTTCGTTCGTGTTGCCTGCCTGCCGCGACGGTCCCCGGGGCGCGGCGTGACCTGTGAAGGGCTGCTGCGCCCGGGCCGGGTGGCGCTGACGATCGCGACAGCGTTCACCCTGGAGCAGAGGCCGCGCGAGTCGACGGGGCCTCTGGAGCGCGGGGCGAACGGGTGGGCCGTAGGTGAATCCGGGAGGTCCTGACCGTGCGGGCGCCCCCACCGGGGCTGGCCGCACCGGGGACGGCCCAGCGGCCGACCGCCCGGCCGGGACACCGAGCAGGGGCCGCAGCGACGGCACTGGCCGGACCAACGGCCACTCCCCGCAACCCACTCATCCCGGATCCACCAGATCACCAACGCAGGGCGATCCCGGGCTACGAAGCGCGAGCCCCGCCTGGCTCCTCCCGGCTGGGCTGTGGAGGACCGCCCCGTCCAGGAGCGCGGTGTTGTGGGCTCCAGGGCCTCGCCCCGGAGGGATCCATGCGGAGGCGCCCCCGGCGCGCCGGCTAGGAGGGGCATGTGGCGCGCGGTGCGGCACGATTTACGTGGCCACGTGTCTCTGATGGAATCCGATCGACTGGGTGCAGCGAACCCAGCACCGGGCGCAGCGCTGGGCAGAGCACAGGGCGCAGCAGCGAGCGCGGTTACCGACGGCGCAACCAGCGGCGCTCCTATCCGCCCTGCGTCAGCGAGAGCACCCACCCCACCAGGACCCGCAGGGGCGCCGCGTCCTCATCGCTCACCGAGAGCGCGGCGCAGGCCCGCTGGTGCACCTCGCCTTCGCTGAGCACCTGGCGCTCGTCGAGACACCCCAGCCCGATCAGGTGATCGCGCAGCCGCTCGGCGTTGGCTGCCCGGAAGCGAGGCAAGCCCGCCACCCCGTCCAGCAGCGCCCCGGCGTCGCCCCCCACCTCGACGAGAAGGGCTAGGACCCGCTCCTGGAAGGCCGCGGTCACCGCCTCGCTCTCCACGACCTGCTCCCAGCCAACCCGCGTCCCCCTGCCCCGCCGGACCAGGTCCAGCACCACGGTCAGCTCGCGCAGGCGCCGGCGCGCACCCCGCACCAGCGCCTCGCCCAGGGCCTCCTCCTGCGGCGCCGCCGCCAACGAGCCGAGGGTCGAGATGCCGCGCCGCCGGCAGCGCACCACGCCCGCGCCGTCATCATAGAGGGCGAAGGCTAGATCCCAGGCCCCCGCAGGGAGCTCCAGGGCGGGGGGCCTGGCCCCAAGGCGGGCGGCGAGCTCCGCCGCGCTCAGGCCCTCTGGGTCAGGGTACACCGGTGACATCGGGATCTCGGGAGCAGGACCCGCCCACTCCCAGGGCGCGGACGAGGGCACGGAGCGCACCGTGACCAGCCCCTCGCCTCCCAGCCGCACCCACGCGGCGGCCTCCTCAGGATCGGCGGTGGCGTAGAAGATCTGCCGCCCCCCCTCGGCCACCTGGAGCAGCGCCCGGCCCACCGCCTCGAAGCGCTCGGGATCGGCGGTGGACAGCAGCTCGTCCAGGAACAGGGGCAGGGGCGCCCCGCCGCCCTCCAGAGCCTCCAGCGCCGCGAGCCTGGCCGCCAGCAGGAGCTGCACCCTGGTCGCGTCCGAGAGGGCCTCCAGGCCCCTGGCCCGCTGATCCTCCGCGTCTACCGCGATCAGCGCCCCCCCCTGCCCCACCTCAAGCTGGTACCGCCCTCTGGAGAACAGCGCCAGCCAGCGCCGCGCCCTCCGCAGCAGCGGGGGCGCCTCACGGGCGGTGACCTCAGTGAGGAGCCAGCGCGCCAGCGCCCCACCCGCGTCACGCACCGCGGCCTCCCGCCGGGCATCGATCATCGCGGCCTCGCGCTGAGCGAGGGTGGAGCGCGCCTCGCGCACCCCGCGCCCCTCCGACGCCCGGCGCAGGTCGCCCTCCAGCGACTCCAGCTCCCGCGCGAGCGCTTCCAGCCGCTCGCCCTCGGCGCGGAGGCGCGCGCCCTCCACCACCAGGGCCTCCTCATCGAGCCCGAGCAGCGCCGGGTGGTCGGCCAGCAGCGCGGTGAGGCGCTGCGCCCGCTCCGCCGCAGGGACCCGGCGGTGGACCAGCGCCCTTCGGCCCGCCGCCTGGTCCCTCCGCGCCTCCAGCGCATCCAGCGCCCCAGCGCTCACCCCAGCGCGGGCGAAGATCTCCGTCCACCGCTGCTGCGCCACCCCCCGGCGCCTGGTCGCGGCGCGCACCGCCTCGTCGGCGGAGCGGAGGCTCTCGCGGATCGCCGCGGACTGCGCCAGGCGGTCCTCGGTCTGGCGCAGCAGGGCCGAGGCGTGGGCGAGCTCCTCCGGACTCTCCCCCACCCCGAGCAGCCCCCCCAGCGCCGCGAGCCCGCGCGACAGCTCGCGCTCCCCGGAGGCCACCCTGGCGCGCGCCATCCGCGCCGCCTCCTCGGCCGCCCGCAGGGACTCCAGCACCCGCACCTGCTGCACCAACGCCGCGTCGGCGAGGTCAGGAGCGAGCCGGCTCCGCGACAACAGCGACCGCACCGCGCTCTCGGCGGCATCGAGCCGAGCCTGCGCGCGCGCGGTCAGCGCACGGGCTTCGGCCCTGCGGACCTCCAGCCGCGCCGCCTCGCGGGCCGCGATCAGCTCCACCTCCAGCGACACCAGGCGCTCATGGGCTTGGTCCCACCGAGCGGGGGGCTCCACCCCCTCGGGCCACTGGCTGCGCGCGCGCCGCCGCGCCGCCGCGCCGCGCCTCAGGGCCCACAGCCCCCACCCCGCCGCCGCCGCCCAGGCAGGGGCCAGGGCCAACCCGATCAGGCCCGTCGCGCCCCAAGCCAACAGGGCGATCAGCAGGCCCAGCGGCGCCAGGACCACCCCCAGCCACAGGGGCCAAGGGGCGGGGAGGTGGGCGGGCCAGGCCCGCAGCAGCTCCACCGCCTGAGCGAGGCGCTCGGGGGAGAGGACTGGGGCGAGGCCCCCCGCGAGCGCCTCCTCCTCCGCCCGGGCCGCCCTCAGCCCCTCGCGGGCCTCCGCCCGGGAGAACACCGCCCCCTCCAGCGGAGCCAGATCTGCGGGGAGCAGCCCCCCGCCCCCCAACCAGCGCAGGGTCAGGGCCGCCTCCGCGGCCTCGGCGGCCTCCGCCGCGCCGCGCTCCGCCGCCAGCGGCGCGGCGCGCAGGGCCTCCAGCAGCTCCCGAGCCCTGAGCACCTGAGGCTCCTCCCCAGCGGGCCCCAGCGCCACGAGCTGCTCCCGCAGGCGATCCGCCTCGCCCCTCGCGGCCGCGCGCTCGTCCTCTGCCTCCACCACCGCCGCCGCCGCTTGCCTCGCCTCGTCGAGCACCGCCTCGGGCACGTCTCCCTCGGGGAGCGCGGCCAGCGCTGCGTCGACTGCGGCCAGCTCCCGCAGCACCTGGGCGCGCTCCACCGCGAGGTCTACCGCCGGCAGCGCCCTCGCCGCGCCCTTTGCGCGCTCCAGGGCCTCGCGCAGGTCCACCTCGGTCGCCTGGCGCTCCGCCAGAGCGTCTGCCAGGGCCAGGGCCCGCTCCACCTCGGCGGCTGCCTCGCTGTGGGCCCGGAGCTGCGCGGGGGTGGGGCCCCTGCTCGGGCTCAAGCGCTGCACCTCGCCGTACAGGTCCACCCCCCCGTAGAGGGCGCGCTCCACCCCCCTCCCGATCTCGCGGTCCACACCCTGGTCCGCGCGCAGCAGCTCCCTCAGCGACAGGGTCCAGCGCTCCCTGCCCCCGGCCGGCACCGACGGCGGGGGGCCGTCCCACCGGACCGCGCCCCCGAACAGCAGCCCGGTGCGCACGGCTCCATCGGGGAGGCGCCACCGCGACCGAACCTCCAGCGGGGGCTGGGACGGATCGGGCCACAGGGTCTCGCGCAGGGCCCTGCCCAGCGTCGACTTACCCGCGCCGTTAGGCCCCAGGAGCACGGTGACAGCGGCCCCTAGCCCCTCAAGCACCAGGGGCTCGCGCACCCCCTCCCCGCTCAGGACCCACAGGCCCTCCAGCCGGCTCATCGCACCTCCTCCAGCTGTGCCAGCAGGCGGTCCAGCATCCTCCGGCCAGCCTCTAGCAGCAGCTCGCGGTCCCCGGGGAGCGGGGCCTCCTCCACCTGCCTCGGCCAGCGCCGCGCCGCCCCCAAGGTGAGGTCCAGGCCCTCTGGCAGCGGCCCTCCCCCCTCCAGTCGCTCCAGCAGCCCCGCCAGCACCCCGATCGGCCCCCCGATGCGGGCCAGCTCTGCCAGCGGGCGGCGGGTGCTGGTGTGGTCCTCCACCGCCACCACCGCCACCGCGGGCCGGCCGGGCAGCAGCAGGCGCTCCGGGCTCAGGGCCTCCCACCAGCCCGGCTGCGCCCTGCCCAGCGGGCTGCCCTCCAGGCGCACCGAGCAGGCGATCAGGTCCACCCGCGGCGGGGCCTCGGCCCTCGCTCCCACCAGGCGGTCGAGCAGCGCCTCCCCGAGCGCCTCCGCGGTGGGCTCCACCCCGGTCAGGTCCACCGACAGCGGGCGCCACAGCACCGGACCCAGCGCAAGCTGCCGCGCCGACAGCCGCCCCCTGCCCCGCACCTCTACCAGCCACGGGCCCCGGAGGCCGGGCTCCCCACGGTCCAGCCCCACCAAGCTGCCCAGGTAGCCCACCGGCCTGGACACGCTGAGCGCCCCCGGCTGGTGGACGTGGCCCAGCAGCCACCCGTCTACCGGGACGCGCTCCAGCGCCCTCGTTGAGAGCGGCGCGTACGAGCTCTCAGCGGCGTCGAGGTCCCCGTGGACCACCCCCAGCACCGCCTCCTCCTCTGCCCGCCCCTCCAGGGCGGCGGCCAGGCTCGGGAGCCCCAGGGGGCTCTCGCGCACCACCCTGGTAGGGAAGGACCACCCCAGCAGCGACACCCGCCCCGCGCCGGGCACCGCGACCCGCTCCCAGATCCCTCCTGCCCCCAGCAGGCGAAAGCCCTCCACCCGCGCGGCCAGCCTGGGGAGCACGTCGCCGTCGTGGTTCCCCGCCACCGCGTACAGCGCGATCCCCGCCCCGCTCAGGCGGCGAGCCGCCCGCTCCAGGACGCCGAAGGCCTCGAACCTGTCGCGGGGCTCGTCCACCACGTCCCCCGCCAGCACCACCGCCTCCACCCGCCGGGCGATCGCCTCGTCCACCAGGCGGATCAGCGCCACCTCAGGCCCGTAGTCGGCGGGGATCAGCCCACTCGCAGCCAGGCGGTGCGGCGAGCGCCCGAGGTGAATATCACCAGAGAACATCAGTGAAACGGACACCAGACACACCTGCACATTCGTTCAGTGATAGTGTAGCAACTGTCCTCGCCCTGTCAAGCCCTCTACCCCGGAGCCCCCATGTCCCCTCAGGACGCCCCCAGGACGCGACGCGCAGGCGCCCTGCGGGGCTTCGTCGCCGCGGGGCTGCCGGGCCTGCTCGCCGCGCTCTACGCCGAGCAGTTCAACCACGCCTTCATCGACGATCCCTACACCCTGTGGCTGGTGCTGCTGGCCCTGCCAGGGCTGGTCGGGGCCGCGGTGGGAGCGCTGGTTCGGGGGCGCGAGGACCACTGGCCCCTCTCCGGCGCGCTCACCTCCGCCGCGGTGCTGGTCGGGCTCTCGGTAGACGACGGCCTCAGGCAGCTCCCAGAGCTCGAGCTGGTGGTGGTGGGGCTGGACGGCGCCACCTGGGACCGCATCGATCCGATGATCGCCGCGGGGGAGCTCCCGCACCTCGCCATGCTCCGGGAGCAGGGCGCCACCGGCACCATGCTCGCCCACGAGCCCATGTTCTCGCCCCTGCTCTGGACCACCCTCGCCACAGGGGTCCCGCCGGAGGTCCACGGGGTCCGCGGCTTTCGAGTCCACGCCGACCACTGCAGGGTGCCGCGCTTCTACGACATCGCCGAGGCCAGCGGGCGCCGGATCGGCGTCTATAAGTGGCTGGTGAGCTGGCCTCCCCGGGAGCTGATCCACGGCGGCTTCCTGGTTCCTGGGTGGCTCGCCCCCAGCCCCGAGACCACCCCGCCCTCCCTGTCCTTCGTCAAGGAGCTGGAGCTCTCGCGCCGCCTCGCCAGAAGGCGCGTCGCCGCCCGGCGCTCCACCGCCGCGCTCGCCTGGGAGGGCGTGCGCCAGGGGCTCCGCTGGTCCACCCTGCGAGACGCGGGGTTGTGGTGGCTCCGGGAGCGGCTCACCCACCCCGACCCCGACGCCCGCCTGGCGGCCCTCCAGCTGCTCCGCGTCCAGATCGACCGCGACGTGTTTGTCGCGCAGCTCCAGCGCGAGCGCCCCGCGGTGGCCACCTTCACCGACTACGCCACCGACGCGCTGGGCCACAGGTTCTGGCGCGAGCTTGCACCGGAGCAGTTCCCCGACGCCGACCCCGCGCGGGTGCGGCGCTACGGGTGGGTGATCCCCCAGGCCTATCGGCAGGGCGACGCGGTGATCGGCGAGCTGCTCGCCCTGCTCCCCCCAGGGGGCCGGCTGCTGATCGCGTCGGACCACGGCTTCCAGGCGGTGCGCGACCTGGCCGGCGTCGCCCCGCGGACCGATCGGCTGGAGGCGCTGCTGCCCGCCGCGGTGGGGCAGGTGCAGGTGGCGCGGATGGGCACCAGGATCACCCTCACCCTCACCGGGGAGGACCCCGAGGCGCAGCGGGTGGCGGTAGAGGCCTGGCTCGCGGGGACCACCAGGGGCGACGCGCCGCTCTATCGCTGGGAGGCGGTGGAGGGGGTACCGGACACCCTAGCCCTCGATCTCCTCGACGCCAGCGCCACCTCGGACGAGCTGCGGGACGGGCGGGTGCGGGGGGAGCCGCTCGCGGACTGGGTCCACCCCTTCGAGAACCACACGGGCGAGCACGAGGCCCACGGGGTGTTCGCCGCCTACGGCCCGGGCGTGACCCCTGGCGCGAGGGTGGCGATCGACGCCCTGGACTTCGCGCCCACCGCCCTCGCGGCCCTGGGCCTCGCGCCGGATCTGGCGATGACCGGCGCGCCCCCGGCGGGGGTGTGGCCCGCCGCCGGACCCGCGGTGGACTGGAGCGGGGTGCGGACCGACCTGCGCTACCCCGACGCCGAGCTGCAAGGTGACGTCCCCGAGGCGCTGCTCCAGGCGCTGGGCTACCTGGACCCGGCCCCCTAGGGCGGGCTCTGAACATCGTTTGGCCCACGGTCTGCTCACCGCTTGCCGTGCTGGCCGAGGGAGAGGGCACTGCCAGCGCGCTGAACTCCGAATTACCGACGGCCCTAGGGCCGCCGCCAAGGGGGCTTCGCCCTCCTTCGTGTCCCCCGTTGGGGTCGGGGACTGCGTCCCCCCCCTGCTGCGGGCTTGCCGCCCCCTCTCCCCCTGCGTGATCAGGCGCTGCGTCCGCGAGGCGATCGCGGCGCGAGACGCCCAGCCTCTCCCCCTGCGTGATCAGGCGCTGCCCCTAGTGCCGGAGCCCCCCCATGCCCCGCTCGGGCGGGGCGATGATCAAGGCCCTAGCGCCGCGATCAGCCACCCCTCCCGTCGTCCGTCAGGGGGTCTCTCGGCGTTGGGTCCGCCCGTCGTCCCTCACAGGCTCCATCGGGGTGGATCGTCGTTTCGCCCAAGGGAGTCACCCTGTGGGCCTCTGGCACGGGCGCGGCGCCCGACCGCGCAGGGAGACTCGGTGGGTGGAGCGTTGCCTTGGTGTGAGGGATCGGAAATTACCAGGCGGCTGTTGAGGGACAGGGCAATCGCAAAGTCACGCTAGGGTGTGAATCCAAAACGACAAGTGTACCAAATACGCTCCGATAGGATCGGATGATGTCGAAG
>JAFGVK010000072.1 GCA_016938035.1 Deltaproteobacteria bacterium
CACACCGCGCGGCGGGACCCGCAGCGACCGCGTCGCCCGGCGGAGCGACTCAGCGGCCAGGTGCCCCACAGGCGCCGAGGGGGGGGGGGGACGGGCCCTCCCTGCCAGCGGCGACCTCCGGGCAGGAGCGAGCATCGCCCGGTCCTGCAGGCCCGAGGTGGTGCAGGGGCCGCGACGGGAGCGGGACAAGCGGCCTATCCCGCGGACCGCTAGCTGGTGCGGCCACCGCAGCGCCGGCAGGAGAGCGCCCCCTCCCCCTGACGAAAGCCCACCCTACCCAGCGGGGGCTACATCAGGAAGTACGCGCCTCCGGCGAGCGCGACCAGCAGCGCGAGGCCGACGGTCACCACGAGCGCCACGACCACACCGATGACGATCAGCTTGGTCTTCCCTCCCCCGGCCGCCTCCACTGGCGGGGGAGGCGCCATCACCACCGGCGCGGACGGGAACTCCGAGTAGGTGATCTCCGCCTCGTCCTGTGCCGCGACGGGGGGCCACGCGGCCTCGAAGCTGGGATCAAAGTCGGAGGCGCGCCGGCCGCCGACCACCACCGCCACGGTGACGTTGTCGTGCCCGCCACGCTGCAGCGCCATGTCGACCAGCGTCTCTGCGGCCTCTTGAGGAGAGCGCCCCGCGACCGCCCTGCTGATCTCATCGTCCTCCACCAGATCGTGGAGGCCATCGCTGGAGAGCACCAGCGCGTCGCCCTGCTGGAGGATCAGCGGCTCCGACAGCACGTCAGGCACCAGCGGGCGGCCGTCGGCCATCCTGGCGTGCCCTAGCGCCCTGGTGAGCATGCCCGAGTCGGGGTGGTTGCGGGCCTCTTCCGCGGTGATCTCGCCCTGGTCCACCAGCATCTGCACTCTGGTGTGATCCAGGGTGCGCCACATCAGGTGACCCTTGCGGATGTGGAAGCAGCGGGAGTCCCCCACCAGGGCCATGTAGGCCTCTGCCCCCTGGAGGATCCCCACGATCGAGGTGGTGCCCATGCCCTTGGTGCCGGCGAGCTCCGCCTCCTCCAAGATGCTGCGGTTGGCCTCTAGCAGCCCCTCATAGAGCCGCTCCCGAGGATCGGTGTTGGGCGTGGCGGCGACGATGTCCTCCACCACCCTGGTCGCCAGGGAGGAGGCGACCTCGCCCGCCTCGTGCCCGCCCATCCCATCCGCTACGTGGACGAAGAGCGAGCCATCGTCGAGCCAGGCCTGCCCGAAGGCGTCCTCGTTATTGGTCCGGACCTTACCCACGTCGGTGACGACCGCCACCGAGAGAGGGAATCCAAAGCTCTCGCGGAAATCACTCACCAGCGCACCACGTTTCCGGTATCCGAGTGGCGTGCACCCCTGGAAGCGCACGCAGGAGCGGGGAGGAGCCCCCGCTCCGCGATGCCCCCCGGCCCAAGACCGAGGAGCGAAGACAGGACCTAGTCCTTGAAGATCGCGTCGAGGAACGACAGGCCGTTCTGGTTCTCGCCGATCTGCTCACCGGCCTGCAGCTTCTGGGCGAGGAGATAGGCGTCGTAAGCGAACAGGATCTGGGTGATGAAGCCCAGACCGAAGCAGTAGAGCACCACCGTGATGACGATCGCGATGATGGCCTTCTTCTTCTGGCCCATCAGGAAGTACCCGAGGCCGCCCAACACGAACAGGTTGAGGAGAAGGAAGAGGATGGGATTGGCATCAGGCTTGGTGATCATTTCGCCCATGGCATGGCCTCCTAGTGGGTCAAAAGTGTTTCGGTAATACGGCACCGAACCGGCTCGAACAGTACGTCATCCTACCCCGCAGGGCAAGGTGTTCCATTGAAAAACAACAAGGGTTCACGCCCACCAGCGCACCCAGGCGGGGAAGCGCGGCGCCACCCCCCCAGCGGAGAGGTAGAGCTCGCTCCACGCGGTCACCGGATCCGCCTCCTCGTGGGGGAGGTAGGAGACCTCCATCGAGTAGCCGCCTGCGGGCAGGCCGAAGACCGCGAAGACCCCAGTCTGTCCTGTGTAGGTCGCCCCCTCGGACCAGGCGAGCCCGTCGTCATCGAGATAGCAGGCGGTCCACCGCGCGCCGGAGAAGGCGCTGAGCTCCACCCAGGCCTTGGTCACCAGCGGGTGCTCCCCCGCCTCGTCGGCCAGCTCCCAGACCCGGACCTCGCCGATGACCGCGGCGGTGCCCACCGCGTCGGCCCCGGGACAGCCGGCGAAGCGGCCGCGCCAGGCGGTGAGCTCCGCTGCGGTCAGGCCGTAGAGCAGGCGATCCGCGGGGTCTAGCGCCAGCGTCTCGGCCAGGCCGGTGACCCCGGAGAAGGAGGCCGCGACCAGCGCGTCCCCGCCGCTCACCTCTAGGAACACCGCCTCGCCGGCGGGTGCCCCAAGAGAGAAGCTGCCGTCCTCGGCGGTGGTGGTCTGCCCGTAGCGCGCCCCCTCCGCGTCTCGGAGGGACAAGGTGCCCCCCACCAGGGGCCCAGCGTCTGCGAAGCGCGTCTCGGGGATCACCCCGGAGAGGACCACCTCAGGGGCCTGACAGCCGATCAACAGCGCTGTGAGCACCAGCAGCATGGCGCCTCCCTGCCAGAGGCTACCGCGCCGGCGAGGGCTGCGCCACCTCCTCCAGCAGCGCGCGCGACAGCAGGGCACGGCCCAGCTGGTAGGTGATGAAGTCCGACAGCAGCCAGCCGCCATATCCCTCGGCCGCCCCCAGGTCGGCGAGGGGCGTCCGGCGCGCAGCCTCCAGCTCGAGCAGGTGGCGGGCCTCGACCCTGACCCCCTCGCCGCAGCCCTGGTGCATCGCCCCACCGTGACCGTGGCCGAACACCGCCGGATCGGTGAGTCGCTCGCCGCAGGCCGCGCAGCGCACCAGCGAGGGCGCGAGCCCCGCGAAGGTGAGCGCCTTTGCCTCTAGGGCGGTCCTGGCGAGCGATCCGGGGGTCAGCGTCTCCAGCAGGTCGATCCACACCTCCAGCAGCCGCGGCAGCCGCTCGCAGGCCTGCCCCTCGGGGGCCAGGGCGCTGCACACCTCCGCGCCGTACCAGAGCAGCGCGAGGCGCTCCAGATCGTCCCGCGCTCTGCTCGGCGCGCGCAGCACCTCGCCCCCCGTCACGAGGAGCAGCTCCCCCCGCCCGGGCCGCACCTCGACCGACACCTCATTGCCCACGTCTCCCAAGCCAACAAAGCGCCGGCGCGATCGCCTCGCGTCCCGCAGCAGCAGCGACACCCGCCCGTGCGAGGCGCTCAGCAGGCGCACGATGCGGTCGGCCTCGCGGTAGTCCATCGCCCCGGTGACCACCCCGCGGATCGCCCCGCCGGTGCCCGGGTCAGACACCGAGGAAGAGCCGCACGATGTTGAAGAAGATGATGATGCCCAGGTTGTCCACGGTGGTGGTGACGAAGGGGCCAGTCGCCACCGCGGGGTCCACCCCGAAGCGCGAGAGCACCACCGGCAGCCCGGCGCCGAGGGACCCACCGATGAGGATCGCCAGGAACACGCTGGTGCCGACGCTCGCGCCGATCCGCAGATCCGGCCAGCCGCTCATCAGGCCGTAGCCTCCCAGGATCAGCCCGTAGATCGACCCGAGCATGGCCGCGACCTTCATCTCGCGCCAGACGAAATTCAGCGCCCCGGTCATGTCCAGCGCCCCTGTGGCCTGAGCGCGCACGGTGATGGTAGTGGACTGGATGCCCACGTTGCCGCCCATCCCCATGACCACCGGGATCAGGCCCGCGATGGCCTCTACCGGCACGCCCGCCTGGAACAGGTGGATGGAGCGGTCCGCGATAATCCCGCCAAAGGCGGTGGCGAGCAGCCACCACCCGCGATCGCGCACCAGGCGGAACACCGAGCGCCCGTTGAGGTCGATGTCCTCGGCCACACCGGCGAGGAGCATCATGTCCTCCACCGCCTCCTCGCGGATGACGTCGATGACGTCGTCCACGGTGACGATGCCCATCAGCCGCGACTCCTCGTCGACGACCGGCACCGCCAGCAGATCGTAGCGGGCGACGATGCGGGCCACCTCCTCCTGATCGGTGTTGGGGCGCACCGCGATGATGTCCTGGCTCATCACCGACACCAGCGGGGTGCGCGGCCCGTGGATCAGCAGGGCCCTCAGGCTCACCACCCCAACAAGGCGCTCGCGGGCGTCCACCACGTACAGGTAGAAGACGCTGTCGAGCTCCTCGTGCCGGGCCTGCAGCTCTTCGATCGCCGCCCCGCAGGTGACGCTCTCTTGCTGCTTGAACACCACCGGCGACATGATGCCGCCCGCCGAGTCCGAGGGCCAGGCCAGCAGATCCGCGACCTCGTCCTCCGCGTCCCCCCGCAGGTGGGCGACCACCCTCGCGCGCAGCTCGTCGGGGAGCACCTCGACCACGTCGGTGGCGTCGTCAGGCTCCATGTAGTCGAGCAGCGCCACCAGCCGCTCGTCGGTCATCCCCCGCGTCACCTCGAGCACCGCGTCCTCACCGAGGGAGGTCATGACGTCCGCGGCCACCTCCAGATCCTCGATCAGGCTGAACAGCTTGCGCTGCTCGGCGCCGGTGAGGTGGCTGATGGCGGCGGCGATGTCTGGGGGCCGGGCGGTGGCGAGCACCTTGCGCACCGAGGGATCCGCCCTGCGGCGGACCAGGCGGCGGAGGACGTCAGCGGTGCGGGCGTTGAGGGAGGCCTGCTTCATGGGCGCACTCCTCTCGAGTCATCGATAAAGACCAGCTTGCGGGGTGCGTCCTGCACCCCCTGTGGCGTGACCGCTGATCCGTTGTGCCGGATCTTCACCGCCTCCAGAGAGGGGAGGTCCAGCTCCACCCGCTCTCTCCCAGAGAACTCCTGCGGCTCGGAGGGTGACAGCACCCCGTCAAACACCAGCTCACCGTCCGCGTGGACCTTGACCCTGACCCCTGCCCCCTGGGCGGCGAGGCGGACGGTCTGGAAGCTGTCTGACAGCTCCTCGCCGCTGCGGTGCCCCCTCCCACCCGTCGCGACGGCCAGCCAGATCCCCACCACCAGCACCAGCCCCGCCACCCCAAGCAGCGCGATCACCTGCCTAGGGGTCCTGCGGGGGGGCTCCGACGGGGGGGGAGCCTGGTCCTCGACCAGCTGCGCCTCCACCTCTACCGGGCCCAGCTCCAGCACCTCTCGGTAGGTGCGCAGGTAGGCCGACCTGTAGGGCTCCTGCGGGAGGTCCGCGACACGCCCGTCCTCCAACGCGACCAGCCACTCCACCGACAGGCGTGTGACCAGCGCTACCTCGTCGAGGGACAGCCCTAGCGCCTCGCGGCGCGGACGCAGCTCCTCAAACCCAGGCAGAGCCCCACTCAACGCAGGTACTTCCCAAGGATGATCCCCAGGCGCTCGCGCACCTCCGGGGAGATCCGCCCCGCGGGGGTGAGGAGGGCGTGCTCCAGCGCTGACGACATCGGCGGAGGGTCGGTGTACGCGGCCAGCACCGGGATCGCCAGCGCCAACACCTCGCGCGCCAGCGACACGTTGGCGCTGAGCACCTCCATCACCGAGGCGGAGGTGACCGCGTCGTGTCCGTCAAACCAACAGTCGTAGTCGGTGACCAGCGCCAGGGTGGCGAAGGACAGCTCCGCCTCGCGCGCCAGCTTCGCCTCCGTGAGGTTGGTCATCCCGATGACCGACGCGCCCCAGGACCGGTACAGGTTGGACTCGGCCCTGGTGGAGAAGGCGGGCCCCTCCATGCAGACGTAGGTCCCCTCAGGGTGCACGACGGCGCCGGCCTCCTTCGCGGCCTGAGCGAGCACACCGCGCACCACCGGGCAGATCGGATCGCCGAAGGAGACGTGGGCCACCACCCCATCCTCGAAGAAGGTCGCGTCGCGCCCCTTGGTCCGGTCGATGAACTGATCGACGGTGACGACGTGACCGGGGGCGATCTCCTCGCGCAGCGATCCCACCGCGCTCACCGCGATCACCCACTCGACCCCGAGGGACTTCAGCGCCCAGATGTTCGCCCGGTAATTGACCTCAGAGGGGTTGATCCGGTGCCCCCTCCCGTGGCGGGGGAGAAACACCAGCTCAGCGTCCCCCAGCCGACCCAGCAGCAGGGTGTCCGAGGGATCACCGTAAGGGGTCTCGACGCGCAGCGCTCGGACATCCTCCAGCCCGCGCAGCTCGTAAAGCCCGGTGCCACCGATAATGCCAATGCGCCTGCCCATGGATACCTCGCCGTGTGGCGGGCACATAACCCACTCTCTGAGCGTCTATCACCCCTCGCGATCTGGGGACCAGCGCCAGCGGCCAACCGGTGGGCGTGCGATCAGCCGCCCACCCCTGAGGCCTCTCGCCCCAGCTGCCCGCAGGCGGCGGAGATGTCGTCACCCCTGGTGCTGCGGACCGAGCAGTTGAGGCCGCGGCTGACAAAGTAGTTCTGAAAGGCCTTCACGGTCTGCGCGTCGGGCTTCCTGTAGTCGCGGGAGGGGTTCTCATTGTAGGGGATCAGGTTGACCTTGGCCTTGATCCCGCGCAGCAGGCGGTACAGCCGCGCGGCGTCCTCCAGGGAGTCGTTGAAGTCCTTGAACATCACGTACTCAAAGGTGATCCGCTTCCCCGACCCCAAGGGGTAGTTGCGCGCCGCCTCGATCACCGAGGCCATGGAGTAGCGCTCGGTGATGGGCATGATCTCGCGCCGTTGAGCCTCGGTCGAGGCGTTGAGCGAGATCGCTAGGTTCACCGGCGTGCGCTCTGCGAGCTTGCCGATCTGTGGCACAAGCCCCGAGGTAGAGACGGTGATCTTGCGGTGCGAGAAGTTGAGGGCGTCGTCGTCGAGGAGGATCTGGAGCGAGGTGTCGAGGTGCTCCAGGTTGTGGAGCGGCTCGCCCATCCCCATAAACACCAGGTTGGTGATGCGCCGGTCCTCGGGAAGCTCAGCGTTGATCTGCGCCACCTGGTTGACGATCTCGGAGGGCTTCAGGTGCCTTACCAGGCCCATGTCACCGGTCAGGCAGAAGCGGCACCCCATCGCGCAGCCCACCTGAGACGACACGCAGAGGGTGATGCGGTCCTCCTCGGGGATGAGCACCGACTCCACCGCGTAGCCGTCCTCCAGCCCCCACAGGTACTTCGCGGTGCCGTCGCTCGACCGCTGCACCAGCCGCTCCGAGAGGGTGCAGAGGTAGGCGCGCTCCGCCAGCAGCGCCCTGAGGTCCTTGGAGACATTGGTCATCTCAGCGAAGTCGGAGATTCCCCGCTGCCAGATCCACTTGTAGACCTGCAGCGCCCGAAACCGCTTCTCGCCCAAGCCCTCTACGAACCAGCGCTCAAGCTCCTCGCGGGTGAGCGATTTGAGATCCAGCCTGCCCTCCGCGTCATACATGAGCTTGTGGCGGTTTTTGAGCCCCAAATCATCCTGAGTCATCCCGACCTCGCGTCCGGAGGGCTAGGATAGTCGCCTGATACCCTTTCAGCACCCCGCGACCTGTCTCTTTGGTCGCCCTGGTCACCTGGACGAGGATGTAGATGTTGACTCCGAAGCTGAGCGAGGCCCTGCGTGCGGTCCCCTTCCTGGCGACCCTGGGCATCACCGTCGAGCAGGCGCAGGCGGGCGAGGTGGTCCTCCGCCTCCCCTCCAACGAGGGCAACCGGGGGCACGGAGGCACGCTCCACACCGGGGCGCTGTTCTCGGTGGGCGAGCTGGCCGCGGGGGTGGCGCTCGGCACACACCCCCGCCTACAGGGCCTCCAGCACCTGATCCGAGGCACCAGCGTGCGCTATCAGCGCTCCTCGACCGCCGACGTGACGGCCCGCGCCGCCATCACCGACGAGCTGCTGGAGACCATCCTGAAGGGGGTCCAGGACAGCGGCCGCGCCGAGGTGAGCGTGCAGGTGACCCTGATGGACGGCCACGCGAACGACGTGGCCGAGCTGCTGGTCCGCTACCTGCTCAAGGCCACAACCTAGGCCTCTGGGGCGTCGAGCTGTCCCCCGAGGCGCCGCACCCCCTCCGCGTCGAGGAGCATCGGCCTGCTCGGCGAGATAATCCCGGCAGACATCAGCAGCTTGAACGCCTCATCGACGGACATGTCGGTGGGGATGACCTTGTCCCTCGAGGTGACGAGGTAGAAGCCGGTGGTGATGTTGGGGGTCGTGGGCATGAAGAGGTTCACCAGCGGCGCGCCGCCCTCCACCTGTAGGAAGGACTCACCGGTGCAGAAGGCGAGCGCGTAGTAGCCAGGGGCGGGCCACTGGAGGAACACAGCACGCTCGAAATACTGTTTGTCCGTGGTAAAGAGCGCCTCCAGCAGCTGCTTCACCCCCCCGTAGAGGGTGGACAGGAACGGCACCTTCGCCAGCAGCGCCTCCGAGAGCAGGATCAGCCGATTGCCCAGGTAGGAGCTGGCCGAGAACCCCACCCCCATCACCAGCATCAGGGCGAGCGAGATGCCCAGCCCGGTGCGCGCGAGGGGGTTGGCGGGGCGCAGGCTGCCGGGCACCAGCACCAGCGTGCCCTCCAGGAGATCCGCCATGCTCAGGATGACCCAGGCCGACACCGCCATGGGCACCACAACGAGGACCCCCGCAAGGAAGGCGGCGCGGACGCGCTGATAGAGGTAACGCCCGGTCTCGGAGTTGGCGCTCATCAGCCTCCGTAGACCTCGTACTGCTCGGGGTGGTAGTGGGCCAGCGCCCGCACCACCACCCGGACCTTGAGCTTCTCCTCCAGCGCCTCGATCTCGTCGAAGTGATCGCTGTAGATCTCGTCGGCGATGTCGGGGGTGGTGTTCACGAAGAGCTGCTCTGCGGCCCGGTTGCGGTGCTTCTCGCGCCTGAGGTCCCGGAAGATGTCGTAGCAGACGGTGGTGCGGGAGCGGACGACCCCAGTGCCGCCGCACACCGGACAGGACTCGGTGAGGTAGCGGTCGAGCCCCTCCTGGACCCGCTTGCGCGTCATCTCCACCAGGCCCAGCTCGGAGATCTTGAGGACGTTGGTTCGGGCGCGGTCCTGGCGCAGCGCCACCTCCAGCGCCTTGTAGACCTTCTCGCGGTTGTCCTCCTGATCCATGTCGATCAGGTCGATGATGATCAGGCCGCCCATGTTCCGCAGGCGGAGCTGGTGGACCACCTCCTCCACCGCCTCCAGGTTGATCTGGAGGGTGGTGTCCTCCAGCGAGGAGGTGCCGACGAATTTGCCAGAGTTCACGTCGATGGCCATCAGCGCTTCGGTCTGGTCGATGACCAGATAGCCACCGGACTTCAGCCACACCTTGCGCCCCAAGGAGCGCTTGATCTGCGTCTCCACGCCGTAGGTGTCGAAGATCGGCTCCGCGCCGCGGTAGTAGTGGACCCGGTCCTTGAAGCGCGGCATGAAGTCGCCCACGAAGCGGGAGACATCGTCGTAGACGCTCTTTTCGTCGACCACCATCCGCGAGATGTCGTCGTCGAAGAGGTCGCGGACGCTCCGCAGCACTAGGCCGGAGTCCTCGTGGAGCACCGCCGGCGCCTTGGAGGTCTTGGAGGTGACCTGGATCTTCTCCCAGGTGGAGAGCAGGTAGTCGATGTCGGCCTTGAGGTTCTCGAGGGGCTGCTTCTCGCACACGGTGCGGACGATGAAGCCGGCGCCCTTGGGGCGGTTCTTCTCGACAAAGTCCCGCAGCCGGCGACGCTCCTTGTCCTTGTCGATGCGCCGGGAGATGCCCACGTGCTCCACCGTCGGCATGAAGACGAGGTAGCGCCCTGGCAGGGCGATGTGGGTCGTGAGGCGCGCCCCCTTGGTCCCGATGGGGTCCTTCGCCACCTGAACCACGATCTCCTGCCCTTCCTTGAGCAGGTCCTGGATGGGAGGCTGGCCGGCCCGGTTGGCGACCCTGTTGGCGTCGATCTGCGGCATCACGGGGTGCTCCCCGTCCTCGAGGTGGAGGTGCAGCAGCTGCGGGTGGATGTCCCCTACGTACAGGAAGGCGGCGCGCTCCATGCCGATGTCGACAAAAGCCGCCTGCATCCCAGGGAGGACGCGGACGACCTTCCCCAGGTAGACGTTCCCGACGTAGCCTCGGTTGTCCCCCCTATCGATCAGCAGCTCGACGAGGTTTCCGTTCTCTAGGAGGGCCACCCGGGTCTCGCGCCCAGTGGTATTGCAGATAATTTCGGTCGACACAGATACTCCAGAAGCTCCCGCTGCCGAGGAGAGATGGGATCGACCACAACGTCGTGCTGTCGTTCAACCGAGCCTCCCAGCGTTGGAGCAGTGTACGAAAAGTGTTCCTCTCACCGTCACTCTATCGAGATGCCGCGAGAGGGGGGACGAGCCCTGAAGCAGGGCGCTTCGGCGGGGGTCCGCCTCAAGGGTTCTACTGACACGAAAAGGGGGTGAGCGTCAAGGCCGCAAGCCCGGACGGCGCGGATAGGCTGAGTCATCGCCCCACCTGCCCTGTTCGTCCCCCGGCGCGGTGGGACGCCCCGAGCCCCTCATGGGCGCAGGGAGGGCGGCGCGGACGTCCTCTGCGACCACACGGCCCCTTGAGGGCACCCCTCAGATCCTGCGGAGCAGACCGAATTTCAGGTACCTACCCTGTTCGTGGACCAGCGCCGTGGGGTGGTCTGGGGGCTCCACAGAGACCCAGTGCCAGGCCCAGTCCCCGGTACCCTGCAGCCCGTCCCCTACCGCCCTGCGCCAGAGGTCCACCCCCAGGCGGGAGGTGCAGCTGGAGCTCCCGATCAGGCCACCTCTGGCCACCAGCGGCCCCAGGCGCCGGTGGAGCTTCTCGTAGGCCCTGCGCGCCGCGCTCTCGGAGCTCTTGTCGTGGGCCAGTGACGGCGGATCCACGATCAGGAAGCCGAGCTTGCCGCGCGGGACCCACTCGAAGGCGTCCGCCACCTCGAAGCCGTGGGCGTCGGGGTTGACGCCGTTGAGGCGGAAATTCTCACGGGCGTCCTCTACCGCGTCCGCGGCGATGTCCACGGTGATCACCCGCGAGGCGCCCCCCAGCGCGGCGTAGATCGAGAACCCCCCCGTATAGCCAAACAGGTTAGCTACCTCTCTCCCCGCGGCCCACCGCCCTACCAGCGCCCTGTGCTCCCGCTGGTCCAGGAAGAGCCCGGTCTTCTGCCCCACATGTGGGCGCACCAGGAACCGGACCCCGTTCTCCACCACCACCGAGGTCTCGGGCGGGACAGGCCCGAAGAGCGCCTCGCCACCGCTCTTCCCGCCGTCGACGCGCTCCACGCCGAAGCGACGAAAGACCATCTCCACCCACCCAAGGCTGGAGATCGCCGCCACCAGCTCCGCCAGGTGGGGCTCCCAGGCGCGAGCGTAGAGCCGCAGCACCGCCAAGGGGCCGTACCTGTCGATCACCATCCCTGGCAGGCCATCCCCCGAAGCGTTCACCACCCTGTACGCGTCGGTGTTTGCACCCAGAAGCTGCACCCGCGCCTGATCCGCTGCGGCGATCCTTCGGATCAACAGCCTGCTCAGCGCCTCTGGCTCGCCCCTCCCCAGGACCCGCACCGCGATGGAGCCCTCGTCCGCTAGGCCCCAGCCCACCCTGCCCCGCTCCCCGTGCAGCTCGACCACGGCGCCCACCTCCGCGCGGGTGCCCGGCTCCTGAAAGACCCAGGGGTGGCCCCGCTCCACGGCGCTGACGGCTTTTCGAGAGAGTCGGATGACAGGAGCTCGCACGGGCACCTCCAGCCGCGTCCCTATCACGCCACGGGCCTCGCGCCTCAGGCTCCAAGAAATCGCGCGCCCGTTGAATGGAGAGGGGGGGACCGCGTCCATCAGGCACATCACCCCCTGCCGAAGGAAACACCATGAACAAGCTGCTCTCCATCGCACTGCTCGCCCTCACCTCCGGCTGCATCGTCGTAGACGCGGACGGAACCTCCTACGAGCCCTACGAGACCTACGAGCCAGCGCCTGTCTACAACGCCTCCCCAGAGCTCCTGTACGCAGAGGCGGGCGTCTACTGGGACAGCTACAACCGCGACGACATCTGGTACTTCGAGGCGGACGTCGACGATCTCGACGGGCCCCGCGACGTGGTCGAGGTCTGGGCCGACGTCTACGACGCGTTCGATGGCGGCCTCTACATCGAGTCCTTCGAGCTCTTCCCCACCTCGGACCCCTGGATCTGGTACTCCGACTGGCTCGGGTACTCCACCTGGCTCGACCCCTACTACCACGGCTACGCCGTTGACTTCGTGGTCTACGACAGCTTCGACGAGGCCGACTACATCACCGTGGTCCCCTACACCTACTAGGACCACCGCCCTCCCTGTGGCACACTGGCCCTCCCAACCTGGGAGGGCTTCCTTGTTCTGGCTCCTCGCCCTTGGGTGCGCGAGCACCGCGGACACCAGCGGGCCCCCCCCGGGGGTGACCAGCGACTGCTTCTTCGACCTCAGCTGCGAGGTGCCCCTCGCCGTGGCCCACAGGGGCGCTGGGCTGGCCGGGCCGGAGAACACCCTGGAGGCGCTCCGGCTGGCCGCCGCGATGGGGGTGCTCGGGGTGGAGGTGGACGTGCGCACCGCGGCGGACGGCGCGCTGGTCCTCCTCCACGACAGCACCGTGGACCGGACCACCGACGGGGAGGAGGAGGCAGGCGATCTGACGCTTGCACAGCTCAAGGCCCTCACCGTGGACGGGCAGGAGGCGCCGGGAGGGGTGCCTAGCCTGCGCGAGGCGCTGGACCTGGCCTTCGAGCTGGGGCTGGCGCTGGACCTGGACGTAAAGAGCGTGTCAGCCACCGCGCTCGCCGAGGCGCTGCGCGGCGCGGGGATGACGGATCGGGTCTTCATCCTCACCAAGTCGGTGGAGGCGGGGGAGTCCCTCCGCGCTGAGCTGCCCGAGGTCGCGCTGATGCCCAACCTCTCAAGCCCCGAGGAGCTCGACGCCTACCTGCACCTGGCGCCCGCGCTGGTTGAGGTGGACTACCTGGACGTGGCGGCGTCGGCGGAGGTGGCGCGGGCCGCGGGGGTCAAGCTGTTCACACACGCCCTGGGGATCGAGGCGATGTGGGTGGAGACCGGCGACACCGGCTGGCGCTACCAGGCGCTGGTCGACCAGGGGGCGCAGGTGATCCAGACCGATTTCCCCGCCGAGCTCACCGCGGCGCTGGCGCGCTGAGTTTTTTCTGGACACGGTGAATGAACCCGCCGGTCCGGCGTCCACCCCGCATGACCCGAGGCACACCCATGCGCACCCTGATCCCCCTCGTCGCCCTGGCCCTCACCTCTGGCTGCGTCGTCTATGAGCACGACGTGGACCCGTACGACGCGCCGTACCACCAGCCGGTCAACTACGCACCCGAGGTGCTGAGAGCCGACGCGGGGGTCTACTGGGACGACTACAACCGCGACGACATCTGGTACTTCGAGGCAGAGGTCGAGGACAGCAACGGGCCCAGGGACGTGGTGGAGGTCTGGGCGGACGTGTACGATCTCTACGAGGACGACCTCTACATCGAGTCCTTTGAGCTGTACCCCACCGACGACCCCTGGATCTGGTACTCAGACTGGCTGGGGGGCTCCACCTGGCTCGACCCCTACTACCACGGCTACGTCATGGACATCGTGGCCTACGACAGCGTCGATCAGGCTGGCTCCCTCTCGATCCGACCCGCCACCTACTAGATCCCTGTCGCGCCCCAGAGCGAGGCCCGCGCCGGCGGCAGCCTCGCTCGTCTCATTGACGCGTCAACACACCTCCTTGGGTATCACCTGAGCAAGTTTCTGATCTAGCTTGCACCAAGCGGCGAATGCGTGCTAACTATTGGACGCAACCTCCCGGTCCTCACTCCCCCCGAGGACCTCCCCTCCCCCCTCGGTAGCCCCCATGTCCCTCTCCGCCTTGGACGCCCACGCGCCAGAGCAGCCCCCGGTGTACCGGGAGGACCTGATCCTGGCCATCCCCGCAGACAGGAGCCTCGACGAGCTCCGCTCGTGGATCCAGGAGCACACCGCACCGCACAGCCTCGCGGGGCGGCGGGTTCGGCTGGACATAGGGAGCAGGGCGCTGGATCTGTTTGAGATCCGGCGCCTGGTCGCGCTGCTGCAGGACGACTTTGAGGCCGAAAACTCCGGCCTCATCGCAGATCGTCACCACATCCACCGCTTCGCCGAGCGGCAGCTCAAGCTCGACCTCTACGCCCACGAGGACCTCGACGACGTCGCGCCCGAGCACATCACCTCGGTCGATCTAGACGACACCCTGAAGGAGCCACCTCCCCCCGCCTTCTTCCCGGTCACCGAGGACAGCGGCGGCCCGGACTCCGACTTCCTCACCCGCCCCAGCCCCCCCATCGCCCCCGCCAGAGCAGAGCCTAGCGGGCGTCGCACCATGAGCCTGCACCGCACCCTCCGCTCCGGCACGGTGGTGCGCTTTGACGGCGACGTGGTGATCTTTGGAGACGTAAACCCCGGCGCGCAGGTGATCGCCGCGGGGAACGTGACCATCATGGGCGCGCTGAAGGGCATGGCCCACGCAGGGGCCACGGGGGCCGACGACTGCTTCATCTTCGCCTTCGAGCTCCACCCCACCCAGATCAGGATCGGCCGCAAGATCGCCATCCCCCCAGACGAGGGGAACCGACGCGATGAGCCGGAATTTGCCAGGCTCGTAGACAGTCAGATCCTGATTGAACCCTATCGGGCGCGGTCTGCCCGCTAGCCGCTGGAGAGAGTGATGTCCGAGTGCATCGTCATTACGTCTGGAAAGGGTGGTGTGGGAAAGACCACCACCTGCGCCAACATCGGCGCCGGCCTCGCCCTCTCGGGGCGGAGGACGGTGGTCGTGGACGCGGACATCGGGCTCCGCAACCTCGACGTGGTCATGGGGCTGGAGAACCGCATCGTCTACGACCTGGTCCACGCCATCGAGGGGGAGTGCAAGCTCACTCAGGCGCTGATCCGGGACAAGCGGGTGGAGGGCCTGTACCTGCTCCCCGCTGCGCAGACCCGAGACAAGAACGCGGTCAAGCCCGAGGACATGAAGAAGCTGGTGGCGAGCCTGAAGGAGGATTTCGACTACGTCCTCATCGACTGCCCCGCCGGCATCGAGCAGGGCTTCCGCAACTCCATCGCCGGCGCCGACCGGGCGCTGCTGGTGACCACCCCCGAGGTGAGCGCCATCCGCGACGCGGACCGGATCATCGGCCTGCTGGAGGCCCACGAGATCCCCGAGCCCAAGCTGATCATCAACAGGTATCGCCCCGGCATGGTGCAGCGGGGCGACATGATGAACAAGGAGGACATCCTCGAGATCCTCGCCATCGACCTGATCGGCCTGATCCCTGACCACGAGGACGTGATCATCTCGGCGAACCGCGGCCTGCCCGCGGTGTTCGACCCGCGCTCCGAGGTGGGGCGGGCCTTCATGCGGATCACCGGCCGGGTCCAGGGGCACCAGCTCCCCTTCCCCTCGATGGAGGAGGACACCACCTTCTGGGGCACCTTCAAGCGGTGGATGGGGCTCGCCCCTCTGCGGGAGGTGGTCTGATGCTCGCCTTCCTGCAGCGCTTCCTCGCCGGGCCCCCCACCAGCTCGCAGAACGCGAAGCAGCGCCTCAAGCTGCTCCTTATCCACGATCAGGTCGACCTCTCGCAGGCGCAGCTCGACATGATGCGCGACGAGATCTTGGACGTCATCAACCGCTACATGGACATCGACCAGAGCGGGGTGGAATTCCGCCTCAACCGCTCCGAGGGACAGGTAGCGCTGATCTCATCGGTCCCGGTGCGCCGGGTGACCGCGCGCGCATCCTGACCCGCCTCCCCTCTGGGGACGTCGGTCAGCTCAACGAGGAGGTCCGGGCCACGGACGCGGACCCCACCAGGGTGCTGCACGAGGCGCCAGCCGAGTGCAGCACCCACCCTCCTCGCACCGATCCCGCGAGGAGCTGGGAAACACCGTGAAAATCGCACACCTCACAGACCTCCACTGGATGACCCCTCCCTCCCCCACGCGGCTGGTGGGCAAGCGCCTGCTGGGGAGCGCCAACCTCTACCTGCGCGGGCGGCGGAGGCATTTCCAGCGCGAGGTGCAGCGCGCCGCGGTGGAGCGGGTGGTGGCGTTGGCTCCGGACATGGTGGTGATCTCAGGGGATCTCACGGCGCAGGCGCTCCCCGAGGAATTCAGGCTCGCCAGAGGGTGTCTGGACCCGATCCTGTCGCGCTTCCCCACCCTGCTGGTGCCCGGGAACCACGACGTCTACACCAGGGGCGCGGCGCGGGAGGATCGAATCCGGGAGCTGTTCGCGCCCTGGCTCGGCGAGGGACCTCTCGGCCGGCTGGACCTTGGGCGGGTGACCTGCCTCGGGCTGGACGCCAACCGCCCGGGGCTGTTCGCCTCGGGGCTGCTGCCCCAGGCGCAGCTCGACGCCCTAGGCACCACCCTCAGCGACCCCTCACTCGCCGACAGGCACCTGCTGATCGCGATCCACCACCCGGTGATCGATCCGGCCGGAGGCCTCTACCAGAAGCGATCGCACGGGCTGCTCAACGCGGACGCCCTGACCGATCTGATCGACCAGCAGCGGTCCCTGCCGGAGGCGATCCTGTCGGGGCACGTCCACCGCGCGTACTGCGCCACCCACACCCTGCCGAGCGGACGCCGGCTGCTGCAGCTGGACGCGGGGGCAGGTGGGTACGCGCCGCACGGCGATCGCACCGGCACCTTCAACCTCTATCAGCTCGATGAGCGGGGACTCAGCGTCGCGACCCAGCAGCGATACTCAGAGGGCGCCTATCGCGAGGGCCCCACGGTGTGGGCCCGGCGCCCCTGATCGCCGCATCGGAGCGTGATGTGCCTGGGTAGGGGTGGAGGGACTCGAACCCTCAAGACCGAAGCCACTCGATTTTGAGTCGAGCGCGTATACCATTCCGCCACACCCCCCCAGGGGATGAGCTGCTCCGAACGCTCGCGCGTTCAGCACCTCTCGCAGGGGCTATATGCGACCCAACGCGCCACCGCAAGGGCCAAGCCCCTCTGCGGCGCGCCAAGCCAGGGTCACCCGCCAGTCGCGAGGCGAGCCCTGGACCGCTGCCTCCAAGCCCGCGGCACAGCTCCGCTGGCTGGACCGCCCGAGGTGGCGAACAGCGCCGCCCCCGAAGGGGCAGCAGGAGGCTACCAGCGCGAGGCGCTCTTCCACCGGCCAGCGGACTGCCGGACCATGCCGGTCTTCTTGAGCTCAAGCAGCACCGAGTGGACGTCCTGCGGCGCGAGAGCGGGGTAGGTGTCCTTCGCGGCGTGCATCACGCCCGCCATCAGCACCGCCTCTGAGAGACCGTTGTCACCGTAGGAGCGGAGGCGCTCCAGGGCAGCCTTCCTCACCCAATCGCGCTGCTCAGCCTCCTGCACCGTGAGCAGGACCGGCGCCTTCTCTCGCACCGCGCGCTTGCGCGGCGTGCGCTCCGACACCCGGCGCTTCTCCAGCTTCTCTGCCGCGTCAGCCTGCGCCCTCTGGACGGCGTTGGTGCGGACCGGGAGCTTCACCAGCTCCGGCTCGACCTCGGCCCAGCCCTCGAGGCGCGTCACCGCCGCGGCGCGCGCTGCGGGGTTCCGGTACTCGCTCACGGACTCCCGCTGCAACATCTCCCGGAAGCGGCCTGGGATGCGCTCGGCAGGCATGGCGTCGTACTCAGAGAGAAATTCCTCCCAGGTGGCACCATCGGGGAGATCGGCCACCTCTCGCTCGATGCGAGCGGCAAAGGCCACTAGGTCGCGCCGGAGCATCGACGAGAGGCCGTCCACGTCCACCAGTGCGAAGAGGTCCACGATGGTCCTGGACGCGAGCTGCCCCAGGGGCAGACGCAGCGCGGCGGCGGCGAGCGTCTCTACCGTCAGCGCGTCCGAGGTCCGCAGGGCGTCGATCTGAATTCGTTCGTGCACAATGTCTCCTTGCACAGGCTGCACCTCAAGCTATTGACATCGGACCCATCCGTCACCAAAGCAGGAGCGTTTGCCATGAGAATCAGCCGCGTGTACACCCGGACGGGAGACCACGGCCTCACCAGACTGGTGATGGGGAGGGAGGTCTCGAAGGACCACGTCCGCATCCAGTCCTATGGCGATGTGGACGAGCTCAACGCGGTGCTGGGGGTAGCGCTGGCGGCTCACAGCGCGGAGGGCGAGGGGGCTGCCCTGCTCCGCGAGTGGCTGGAGCTGGTACAGCACGAGCTGTTCGACCTCGGGGCCGACCTCGCGACGAGACCCGAGGACCGGTGGCCTGGGATGCACAGGCTCGGCACGGAGCAGGTGACCCGGCTGGAGCAGTGGATGGATCGACTCAACGAGGAGCTCCCGCCGCTGGAGGAGTTCATCCTCCCCGGAGGGGGGATGGTCGCGGCGCTGCTCCACCAGGCGCGGACCGTCTGTCGCAGGGCCGAGCGGAGGGTGGTGACCCTGATGAGCGCTGAGGAGGGCCTCGGTGAGGTGCCTGTGATGTACCTCAACCGGCTGTCGGACGCGCTGTTCGTGTTCTCGCGGTACGCGAGCCGCCTGTACGGGGAGCCAGAGGTGCTGTGGAGGAACCCCTCCAGGCGGTCAGCGCCCTGACCAGACCAGATACACCACCAGGGCCCCAATCGACGCCAGGGTGGTGAGCTGCAGGACCACCACCGCCGCCCACCACGGCCATGCCAGCGGCCGCACGGGGTTCGCGACCCGCTGCAGCCGCTCGATCTCCGCCTGAGCGGAGACAAGCTCGTCTTGCAGGGTGCGCCGCGTGGCCTCACAGGCCGGGTTGTGGATCTGCAGCGGCGCGGTGACCTCGCCCCCAGGGCCCTTGGAGGCGGTGGACAGCTCCAGGTACAGGCGCACCAGGCCGTCAAAGGCGTCGCTGAGCTCACTCATCGAGGGGAACCGCCCCTTGGGGTCTATCGCCAGCGCCCTGTCCATCAGGGCGCTCAGCGCACCAGAGAAGCGATCCTCTGCCTCCGCACCAGCGGCGCCGAAGGCGCCCCTCACCGCCTCCGAGATCCTGGCGCGGTCTGAGTCCGGCAGCGCGTCACCGCTCCCAAAGGCGGAGGCGTCAAGCCAGCGGTCGAGGAACTGGCTGGGGTCCCGCCCGTAGACCTCAAAGACCTCGCTCATCCGGGCCATGCGGAAGCGCGGGGAGTGGGCCCCGTTCCGCGGGATCGCCCCCCCCTCCAGCACCGTGCTCCGCATCCAGAGCAGCGCGAACACCGAGCTGGCGAGCGACCACTGATCCGCGGCCGCGGGCGTGGTACTCATCGCGCGGAACAGGTGCTCTGGAGGGAGGAAGTTGTCGGTGCCCACCGCGAGCCGCCCGGTCTCCCACAGGCCATCGCTGGCCTCGCGGTCACGGGCCACCCCAAAATCTGAGATCAGCCATCGCCCCCCGGCCGAGAGCAACACGTTGGACGGCTTGACGTCCCCGTGCGCCACCGCCTGCCCGCGGCTGTGCTCAAAGAAGCGGTGAAAGTCCGCGAGGCGCTTGGCCACCTCCGCGGCGGCGGCCATCAGCCGCCCGATGGCGTCCGGCTCGGTGAGCTTCTCGCGCCACCACCCCTCCATGTCCAGGGGGCACCACTCCATCACCAAGCCCGTGACCAGGGGATTTCCCACCAGATCGTAGAGCCTCGGGCACGGGAGCTCCTCCTCCAGGCGCGACAGCGCCATCAGGATCTGAGCCTCCCCCTGGAGCTGGTCCAGCGACTCCTCGTCGCCCTCGTGCCACAGCTTGAGCGCGAGCGGCACCCCGCTAGAGACGGAGGAGGTGCCCACGGGTCCTCCTCTCCCCAGCACCTTGCGCACCACGGCTAGCCCACCGCGGCGCGCGCGCGCGCCAGGCGCCGGGACGTAACGACGCCCCGATCGCCCCTCCCACGAGGAGGGGAGCGTCGCTGTCGTCACCTAGAAGCGACCGCCGAAGGTCGGAATGGGGGTGCCACCGTCGAGGATGACGCCCCAGCTGAAGGTGCTCACCCCCACCCCGAGTACCCCTGCGGAGAGGAGGAAGAGCTGGTTGGTGGAGGTCTTGAGGGTCTCTACCTCGTCGAGGGTGGTCGCGTCGTTGTACTCCGCCAGCTTCTGCCCAGACATCATGTACAGAGCCCCTGCCCCGGCGACGATACCGAGCCCCCCCACGATCAGCGGGGTCTTCTCGGGAGGACGCTCGCGTCCAAGCTCGATCGCGCCGTCTGCCGTGGTCACCTGCCCCTTGTTCTTGTCCTTCTTCTTCTTGCCGGTGTTCTCAGCCACCGCCGCGCCCAGCGCCTGGGGGGGGAAGTCGTTGGAGGTGATCACCCAGGACTGCACATCGCCGTGCTCCCACTGGTACAGGTGCGGGCGCCCCTGGCGGGCCTGAGGCGCCGAGATCTTGCGCCCGTCCAGGTAGTGAACGCCGGCCGGATCGAGCTGTTTGCCCTCGACGGCCACGGGATCGCCCTGGCTCTCGCGCTTGGCGTCCTCGTAGGCGAGCCGGGAGGGGTGATCTGGCGGCAGGTCCTCGGTGCCGTAGGAGAAGACCGGGTCCACCTCTAGCGCGGTCATGTACCAGTCGAAGCCGCCGATCATGTCGCCGCCCGCGTACAGACCAGAGCCAATGGCACGGTAGACCCGCCCGGTGATCTGCGCGGGGAGCACCTCGTTCATGCAGGGCAGCCCCTGCTGGATGCTGGTCGCAGCCGCTCCGGCTGCGGCGTTGTCACGCCCCATGAGGGAGGACTCCACCGTCCCGAGGTCTGACAGGACCTGGTCGATGGTGTAGGGGGCTGTACAGGCCGCAGACGCGAGACCGGGAAGCCACAGCAGAGCGGACAGGATGACAGCGCGCACGTCTCCTCCTATTTCATCGTTGCAGGGTATCACGAGCGCGGCAGGGACGCGACTCCTTCCCGGTGCGGCGCCGCGCGCGCTCCGCCGCCCTGTCTCCCGGGGCCAGCTCCCACCAGGGCGCGAGGGGACCGCGGTCCGGCCGCCGTCGCGGCCCTGACCAGCGGGCGCCCCCCTCCGCGCTAGCGCCGGCAGCGCCCCCGCTCCGGTCCTTCAACGGGGCCGGTCCGGCCACGCCACGGCGAGCGGGCCCCCCTCCGCTGTCCTCTCGACGCGTGTCATTGTTCCTGCGCTCGTCGCGCACAAAAGCACGCTTATTCCCATGGGAACGGAGGCCCCTCGCCGATAGGCCTAGCGACGCGGCGCCCGTTTACGGTCTGGAAGACGCGACGAGCAACTTCATCGGATGGTTCCAGTGGAGGGATGAAGCGCCTCCTGTGAGCCTGTCCGACCGATGGACCCGTGCCGGCAGCGGGTCCGCCCAGCGGTCCTCCAGCACCCGCTCCCGTCGAGGACCAGCCCTTGGAGACGCCCTCCCACCACCGCCGCGATGGGCCTGGGGCGCGCAGATCGGCAGCGGCCCCACGTCCTGGCGCGTGGCCCCGGCGCTCACCCGGCGCATCGCTCGATGGTGGCCGTGTCTGCGGCACCGGCAGCGCGCTTGCGACGAGCGCTCATCGGGCTACACACAGGCATAGCCCGAGGACCTCTCAGTGCGCGCCCTCTTCCTCTTGCTCTTGGCCTGCTCCACCCCGCAGAGCACAGGCCCTGCCCTCCCCACCCCGTGGACCGATCTCCCCGCGCCAGCCCTGGACGCGCAGGTTCGCCCAGAGGAGAGCGGAGACCTCCACTTGGTCTACCAGGGCGCCTCCAGAGATCAATTGGTGGAGGTGTGGTCCGCGGCGCTCCGTGCTGGCGGGTGGGATGTCTCCGCGCCTCGCAAGGCAGGCCCGATGACCCTCCTCAACGCGTCCTTGGGGGACCGGCACCTGGAGCTGCTCGTGAGCGGCAAGGGCGCCAAGCTCGACGTACTGATCTACGAGAAGCGACCATGACCGCGCTGCTCGCCCTCTGCCTCGCCTTGGCTTCAGAGCCCGCAGAGCTCCCCGACCCGGGATCGGCCGCCATCGCAGCGCCGCCGCACGGAGCGGGCATCAGCGCGCTGATGTGGCAAATGACGCTGGAAGAGAAGGCGGCGCAGATCCTGCTCGCCTACCCACAGCTCGACCGCGAGGGGCCGGTCGACGTGGGCGGCGTGCTGATGATCGGCCCGCTGCTCAAGGATCTGGACCGCGCGAGGGCGCTGATCGCCTCCTCCCGGCGGCGCGCCAGGATCCCCCCCTTCTTCGCCGCCGACATCGAGGGAGGAGACTTCAACCGCCTCAAGCGGCACCCCGACCTCGCGCTGCTCCCCTCTGCTGCGGCGCTAGGAGCCCTCCCCGACGCAGAGGTGGAGGCCTGGGGGAGCCGGATCGGCAGGGTGATGCACGAGGTGGGCCTCAACATGAACCTCGCGCCGGTGCTGGACGTGGCGAGCTCCGGCCACATGTCTGACAACCACCGGTCGTTTGGGGGAGAGGCGGACCTGGTGGTCGCCAAGGGCCTCGCCTTTGCCAAGGGGCTGTCCGGCAGCGGGGTGATCCCCGTGGCGAAGCACTTCCCCGGCTACGGCGATCTGCCCGGTGACACCGACCACGCCCTGGTCACCGCGGCCTGGGACCGGCAGCGCGTGGAGCGGGAGATGTCGGTGTTTCAGCAGGTCGACGGGGTGATGGGCGGGGTGATGATGGCCAACGTGAGCTACGCCGCCTACGGCGGAGTTCCCGCGGTGCTTGACCCCGAGCTGGTCCAGGCCGCACAGGGGCAGGGGTGGCTGACGGTCACCGACGACCTGGCGATCGGGGTGCTGGGGGACACCGTGGGCGGTACTCCCGAGCAGGTGGTCCGCCGCGCCTTCCTGGCGGGGAACGATCTGCTGCTCACCACCGCCCCTCCAGACTGGGACCAGGGCGTCGACTACGTGGGCGTCATCAGCCAAATGGTGCGAGAGGACCCCGCGCTGGAGCCTCGGCTAGACCGCTCTGTGCGGCGGGTGCTCCAGCTGAAGGCGCGTATGGGGCTCCTGGAGGGGGACCGATGAAGCAGGTGATCCTCGTCACCGGGGCACGCTCCGGCTTCGGTCTGGAGATCGCGGCACAGGCCGCTGGCGCCGGCCACATCGTGTACGCTGGGCTCCGGGACCTCGACACCGCCGGGCCGCTGCTTGAGGCCTGCGCGGGCACGCCCGTCACCCCCCTCCAGCTGGACGTCACCGACCCCAAACAGCGCGAGCGCGCTGTGGCGCGGGTGCTCCGCGAGCAGGGGCGCCTGGACGCCCTGGTCAACAACGCCGGGGTCGCGCTGGGCGGCTTCCTGGAGCAGGTGGACGAGGACGAGCTGCGGCAGGTGCTGGAGGTGAACCTGTTCGGGGTCTGGGGGATGACCGTGGCGGTTCTCCCGGCGATGCGCTCCCAGCGCTCCGGCACGGTGGTCAACATCTCGTCCATGGCGGGGCGGATGGCCTTCCCGGGGCTGGGCGCCTACGCCACCTCCAAGTTCGCCCTGGAGGGCATGTCCGAGGCCTGGCGGCACGAGCTGGCCACCTTCGGGGTCAGGGTGGTGCTGATCGAGCCCGGCGCGTACCGCACCGACATCTTCGAGAGGAACCGGCGCCTCGCCCGGCGGGCCAGCGACCCAGACAGCCCCTGGGCGACGCTGGCACAGCGGGCCAACGAGCGCTTCTCGGCGATAGCCGACCGGCAGGCCCGCGATCCCGCGGAGATCGGCGCGCTGGTCCTCCGCGTCCTCGCGGATCCCCACCCCAGGCTGCGCTACCCCACGGGGGCAGACGCGCAGCTCCGAAGCACGATGGTGAAGCTGCTGCCCTTCTCCTGGGTGCAGTGGGCGGTGCACAGGATGCTGCTAAGGGCCTGACGCCCCCCCTGCGGCGCCGAGTCGCTGGCCTCTCGGAGCGTGTCCCTGGTCCTCCGCTCGTCGCGCACAAAAGCACGTTTCCTCCCCAGGGAACGTCGGCCACACGCCGACAGGCCTGGCGACGCGGCGCCCGTTGACAGTCTGGAAGATCCGACGAGCAACCTCGTCGGATGGTTCCTATGGGAGGATGAAGCGCTTCCTGGGAGACTGTCCGGCTGATGGACCGGCGCCCCGCCCGCTCACAGGGTGCAGAGCCGGCGGGCCTGAGCCTTGACCTCGCGGATCCTGTCCTCGATGGCCTCTGGCGTGAACGGGCTGCCCCCCAGCAGGTGCCGGGTCACTGGGGTGGCCGCAAACCAGTGGAGGTGGAGAGCCACCGAGGTGGCCGCTAGGTGCCGGAGGTCCTGCGGGACCACCAGCCCGGCGTCCTGCCCGTCCTGGTAGAGGGCGACCACGTCGTCGAGCACTGTGGCCACCGAGAGGGCTGCGGCGCTGTTCATGAACGGGCCGGCGTCCACAAATTCACGGAGCAGCAGGCGCGCTGCTCTTGGCGTGCCACCCAGATAGCGGATGATCGCCTCTGCGAGCCGGTCGAGCCGCTCGTGAAAATTGCCCCGGTCCTCGACCGCCTCGTGGACCAGCCGCCCCAGATCCGAGGCGATGGCCGTGAGCACCTCGATGTAGAGGTCCTCCTTGGTCTCGAAATGGTGGAAGAGCGTGGCCTTGGAGACGCCCGCCTCGCGCGCGATCGCGGACATACTGGCCCCTTGAAAGCCCGCGTCAGCAAATATCCCCTGCGCCGCTCTGAGGAAGGTGGAGCGCGGGATGGGCTCCTTGGGACGCCCCCTGCCTCGACGCTTTCCAGACTCAACAACCATGTCAGCTCACTCCATACGGCGCCCGGGTAATGCCCCAGCGTCGCGCGCACCAAGAAAAGATCAGGGCGCGAGAGCCGCTAAACGCTCGAAGATGGGCTCAAGGTCGGTGCGGACGCGGGTCTCGGAGAGGCCAAATTCTTCCAGCGCATAGACATGCCGGCCAGGCCCACGGCGGTGAGCTGATCCTACTTCGCCTGCGAACCCCTCTGGCACGGGCTCCAGCCCAAAGCGCTCGTGGATCTGACGGACGACCCCGACGGGGTCCCGCACCAGCGCCCCGTATGAGAGGTCCAGATCTGCCTGCCCCACTCCCCCCAGGTAGGTGCGCAGCGACGACTGATAGATGCGCTCTACCGCGGCGGCGTCCAGCGCTGGCAGGCCCCTGGTGCGCCAGATGGCCCGGATCAGCGACAGGCGCGAGGGGATGGCCTGGAGCGGGTCGCGGAGGAGCTGCACCACCCTCACTCCTGGCAGAGCGCGGCGAAGCGCGGGGATGCGCCAGGTGAAGTGAGGGTTCTTGCCCACGTGGCGCAGCCCAGTCCGCCGGACCGACCGCGCCACCGCCTGGGCGTACACCGCGAGGCCGCCGTCGTCCACCTCGACCCAGGGGGGATCCCGCCACGGGCGGTCCAGGGTGTTCATCGGGGAGCGGAACAGCGCCCAGAGGAGGAACTCGTCCTCCTCCGGCTCGTGGAGGCGGACGCGGTGGATGGGGTCCATCCGGGCCAGCAGGCGGTCCTGGGCGCGATCCAGCCACTGAGGGCGCGGGAGCGAGCGCAGCGGCACCTGCACCGCGTCTGCGGGGAAGACCAGCGCGTGGAGGGGCATGGACGAGGCCGCGGGGTGCGCGGCGAGCAGCCGGTGGAGCAGGGTGGTCCCCGAGCGCTGATGCCCCACGATCATCACGGTGTTGTCAGGAAGATCGGCGTCGCGCCCCAGCGCCCAGCTCGCCTCCCAGGCCAAGCCCATCGCCCCCCGCAGGGCCACCTCCGGCACCCCCGCGGCGCCACGCTCGCGCCAGAGCTGCGCCGCGAAGCGGCGGTAGCCGTCCCACCGGACCCCGCTCACTCGGGGATCCCGAACCTGGCCCTGGCCGCGGCGCGCAGGGCCTCCTTGTCCACCTTGTTCTGGCGCCCGGCCCTGGGGAGGGCGTCGAGGCGCAGGACGTGATCCGGCGCGGCGTCACCGAGCAAGGCGTCGAGGCCTGCGGGCGGCTCCCCCACCACCGCCAGCACCACCCGCTCGTCCTCGCGCTGCCCGTCGTACACCCCCACCAGCGCCGCGTCCTCGACCAGCTCGTGGAGGAGCGGCTCCAGCACCCCGGGGTAGAGGTTGATGCCCCTGCGGATCATCATGTCTTTGGCCCGGCCGATCAGGGTGAGGCCCTCCGCGTCCGAGTACCTGCCCAGGTCCCCCGTGCGCAGCCAGTCCCCCAGCGGGGTCTCTCCCAAGTAGCCCGATGCCAGCGCCTTGGTAGACACCATCACCTGCTGCTGGTCCAGGTGCAGCGCCACCCCAGGGAGCGGGTAGCCCACCCAGTCCCCCTCCCCGTCTCGCGCGGCCTTCTCGGCCCCGTCGAACAGGGTGACAGGCCCCGCCTCGGTGAGGCCGTACACGCCGCGCACCGCGGTCTGAGCGGGCACCGCCCCGATCAGGCGGCGCAGGAACGGGCGCGACACCGGCGCCGATCCCAGCAGCACCGTCCGCAGCCCCGGCGGCACGGGCCACCCGCCCTCCAGCCACCGCACCCAGGTCCAGGGGCTGCCAAACCACGCCTCCACCTGACCGGAGCGGAGCACCTCCAGGGTGCGGCGCAGGCGGACCTCCCCCTGCCCGCTCACCACGTGGCAGGTGGAGCCGAGCAGGAGGGCGTAGAAGATCTGCTGCGGCGTCTCCGCCAGGTAGGAGCCCACCGCGAGGCCGTCCACCGCAGCCGCCACATTGCCGAGGAAGTGCGGCAGCGAGCCGTGGGTGTGGAGCACCGCGCGCGGGGCGGAGGTGGTGCCCGAGGTGAACAGGATCAGCGCCTCGTCCGTGTCGTCGCGGGGCACCGCCTGCGCCTCGCCCCGCACCCTGCGCGGCAGGGTGATCAGCTCCACCGGCGGGCGCGGGGGGAGCCCCGGCCAGCGCCGCTGCGCGAGGGACACCGCGCCTGGGACGGACCACACCCAGCGCAGCCTGGGATCCACCACCGCGAACCGCGGCGCCACCGCCGCCACCCTGGCGAGCCATGCCCCCGCGGCCTGCCCCGGCTCCAGCAGCACCGGCACCGCGCCGGCCCACACCAGGCCCAACAGCGCCGCCGCCAGCTCGGGGCCCGGCGGCACCAGCAGCAGCACCCTGTCCCCTGGGCGCACCCCGCGCTGGGTGAACCAGCCGCCCAGGCCCAGGGCCCGCGCGCGGATCTCTGCCGCGGCCGTCCGTCGCCCTCCCGCGATCACCGCGCCGGTGCCCGTGTCCATCCGGTCCAGGATCAGCCCGGCGGCCTGAGTCACCACAGCTCCCCGACCCTGTGCTCTGGGCAGTGGGTGAGGAGGATCCTGGTGTCGGCGTCCTCCCACCAGAGCTTGTTCAGGCGCTCCAAGGTCAGGTCACGCGCCGCCGGGCTCCAGGTGAGCCGATCCGAGAGGCGAGAGGGCGAGCGACGCTCGCGCACCGCCCGCGAAAGCCACGCGGCGTCCGCGGCGAACAGCAGGCGCCCCTTGTCCCCTCCGTCGGCGAGCAGCCCGAGCTGCCCCGGGGCGTGACCGGGGAGCGGCACCGCTCTGAGCGTGCCGTCACCGAACAGATCGCAGGTGGCGGGGAAGGCCCCCAGCGCTGGCCCGGTGAAGCGGTCGATCCAGCGCACCCTGGCCCCGAAGTCCTCGGGGAGCAGCTGCGGCATCCAAGCGGCGACCACCCGCGCCAGCCCCCGCGCGTCCCGCAGGGCCAGCCAGGCCTCTGGCGAGAGGTGGAAGGTGGCGTTGGGAAAATCCCGCAGCCCCGCGACGTGATCCGGGTGCAGGTGCGACACGAAGACGTGCCGCACCTCCCGAGCGCAGATCCCGTAGTCGGGGAGCTGGCTGACGGCGCTGCGACCGTCCCGCCAGGGCACCAGCACGGGGTACAGGAGGTCGGGGAAGGGCCGCACCGCTCGCCGCAGGCGCGGGGCGAAGCCGGTGTCGAAGAGCACCACCCCCTGCTCGGAGTGGACCAGCACCCCGACGTGGGCGGGCATCTCGGCGACACCCAGGCGCCCGCCCCGCATCACCAGGGCCTCCAGGTGAGGCGAGATCCCGGTAGAGAGCAGCAGCGCGCGCTGTAGGGTGCCCATGATCAGCAGCCGTTCGTGTTGGCTTCCAACCCAGAATTTCCGTCGCGGCCCCTGCTCCGCCCCCCGGCGCCGCCGCGCCCCAGGTCGAAGCTGGTGTAGACGTCGATGGTCGCGGACGAGCCACCGGTGCAGGAGACCCCGATGGTGGGCCCGCCGCCCCCGCCGCCGCCCGCCCCGCCGTCGCCACCGTCGCCACCGTCGCCGCCGTCACCGCCGATACCGGAGGTGTCCTCGTTCGCGCCGCCCGCCCCGCCCGTGCCACCGCGGCTGCCGTAGCCACCGTCGCCGCCGTCGCCGCCGTCGCCACCGTCGCTGGTGAGGAGCTCGCAGGCCTCGAGGGTCACGTCCGAGGCCACAAGCAGCAGGCCCACGCTGGCCCCGCCACCGCCGCCGCCCGCGCCGCCCGTCCCGCCGCAGCCGCCCGCGCCACCGCCACCGCCCGCGCCACCGTAGGACCAGCACAAGTAGTCCTCGGGGCCACCGCCGCCGCCGCCGCCGCCGCCGCCGCCGCTCCCGGGACCGCCCACCCCGCCGACGCCGCCGCCCGCCGGGGCGTAGCCGCCCGCAGAGAAGACGCCCACGCCCGCCCCAGCGCTCCCCAGGGCGCCCTCTGCGCCATCGCCGCCGTGCCCGCCGTCGGTACCCCCCCCGCCCGCCGTGCCGCCCGCGCCCGCGGCGCCGCCCGCGGTGCCCGAGCCGCGCACCCCCGCGGTGCCCGCGCCGTCGGCCCACCCTGGGGCGCCTCCGGGACCACCTGGGGCACACCCCACCGTGCCGGCGATACCAAAGGCAGGCTTGGTGCACGAGTCACAGTCCAGGTACCAGGTGTCGTCGTTCTCACACCCGTCGACGCCGCTCCCGCCCCCAGCCGCCGCGCTACCCGCGACCCCATCGCTCCCTGCGCTACCCACGCTCCCCTTCCCCGCCCTCAGCTCCACCGCCTCTAGCAGCAGCCCGGAGCTGTTGTGGACCTGCAGCGCGAAGGAGGACACCCCGTAGCCAGTAGCGTTCGCCGAGTGGATCTCGAGCTGCTGGAAGGTGGTCGGCGTGGTCCACCCCGAGATCACCGCGCCGCTCGCCGGCTGGGCGATGGTGGGGAGGTTCCCGGACAGCCGCTCCCAGTCCGCGCTGGGCTCGTAGCCCCCCGCCAGGCTGATCCCCTGGGCGAAGCTGCCGCTCAGGGTCACCGCGCCCGTGGTCATCAGCACCCAGTGCCGCCCCGCGCCCGCGGCCGCCTGCAGCGCACGGTCCAGGGTCTTCACCGCGTTCGCCGGGACGGTGCCGTCCGCGGAGTCGCTGCCCGCCGCGGGGTCGAGGAAGATGGCGTCGATCATCGTTCCGTCCACCCCGTCGCAGTTGGCGTCAAGGTAGTCCAGGTCGGGGATATCGGTGCGCGAGGGGTTGACCGAGGCGAGGCTGTCGTCGCAGTCGTCCTTGGGGGTGGCGCCGGCATAGGCGGCGCAGTCCAGATCGATGTGCCCGTCCCCGTCGTCGTCCTTGTCGTCCACCTCACCCGAGCAGTCGTTGTCGCGGCTATCACCGCAGACCTCGGCCGCGCCGGGGTTGGAGCTGGCGTCGTTATCGTTGCAGTCTCCCTCGGCGGGGGAGTAGCCGTCGCCGTCCCGGTCGAGGAGGCTGGCGTCGCCCACCAGGACGTGCGCCTCGGCCATGCCCTCGTTGCCGTCGTCGTCGGTCACGACCAGCTGCAGAGACCAGCTGCCCGCGGCGGGGGTCGCCCAGGTGTAGGAGCAGTCCCCTCCGGCGGTGGGGCTGCCAGACCACAGGGTCACAGGCTGGCCGGAGGAGGCGGGCACCGCGATCCACTCAGCGCTCAGGCTGTCGGCGCTCTGCTGGAAGTCCTCGACGAGGCCGATCATCGACACCGACTCGGTGGTGGTGTATTCCTCAAAAGGCTCCGGCGACAGGATCTCCACCTGGGGAGCCTGCTCGATCACCCCCACCCCGAAGGAGATCGAGTCGGTCGCGTTGAGGCCGCCCTCATCGGTCACCGAGAGGGTGATGACGTGCTGCCCTGGCTGGAGCACCGCCGAGATGTGGGTCACCCCGTTGGCGTCGGGCATGGACAGCTCCGGGCTGCCCAGATCAAGGTCCAGCGACGAGGTCCACAGCACCGACTGGATCGTGCTCAGGCCGTTGTAGTCCCCGACCGTGCCGATCAGGTCGACCACCACGCCCTCCTCCACCGCGCCACCGTCCTCAGGGGCGTTGATCACAGCGTTGGGAGCGACATTTCCAGTCTCAGCGACCTGGATGTCGCTGTTGCAGCCGAGCAGTGCGGCGAGGAGCAGAGGAGAGAGAGCGCGCATAGTGAGCCTCACAGTAGTACAGGCGGTATTCTGACACGGACTCAGGAGGTGCGCACGGGCTGATATAGCAGTGCGGCCACCTGCCCCACGAAATTTCCGCCTGGAGGTCCTGTGCCCCTCCCCCTGCAGACGCAAGATCCCGCCGCGTGGGCCGCGCGGCTGGGGGTCTCCCAAGAGGCGGTAGCGCTGGTCCTCAGCGCCGACCTCATCGATCTGCACGTGGTCACTGAGCTGCCGGCGCGCCTGCTCGGCTATGACCCGGAGCGCCGCCACCCTGTGGCCAGCCGACCGCTCCCGCTGATGGGACAGGTGGACCTCCCTCGCCTGATCGAGGGGGGCTACAACGGCGCGGTGTGGGACGTGACCACCAACCCTGCCAGGCGCCCCGAGGCGCGGCAGCGCGCCACCCTCGCCAACCTGCAGACGATCGAGGCCCGGGTGCGGCGCCACCCCGATCAGCTGGCCCTGGTCCGCACCAAGGCGGACTACGACCGCGCCCGCGCGGCGGGAAGGCTCGCCCTGTGGCCCTCGCTGCAGGGAGGCAACGCCCTCGCCTGGGATCCCTCAGTGCTCGACGGGCCGGTGGGGCAGCTGCTGCACCGCATCACCCTGGTGCACCTCACCCGCTCCTGCCTGGGCAGCAGCTCGGCGCCCCTGGGGAGGGCCGGGGGCCTCACCGCGAAGGGGGCGGACTTCATCGCACACTGCAACGGCGCAAGGGTGCTGGTCGACCTCGCGCACGCCTCCCCACGCACCTTCTGGGAGGCGCTCGAAGTACACGCAGCGGACGTGCCCCCCATGGTGAGCCACACCGGCGTCAGCGGGGTGCTGCCCCATTGGCGGAACCTGGACGACCGACAGATCCGCGCCATCGCCGACCGCGGCGGGGTCATCGGGGTGATCTACGCCTCGGCCTTCCTGGACGGGCGCCCAATGGGACGAAGGGCGGCGCTGATCGACCACCTGGAGCACCTCATCCGGATCGGCGGGGAGGAGCTCGCGGCCCTGGGCAGCGACTACGACGGGTTCATCCTCCTCCCCCGCGATCTGCCCGATCCCACCCACCACCCCGCCCTGGTGCAGGACATGCTCGACAGGGGCTGGAGCGAGGCGCGGATCCGGAGGGTGCTCGGCGGGAACCAGCTGCGGCTTGTGGCGGACGTGCGGCCGAGCTGAAGCCGGCTACTCCGATGGGGTCTGCAGCGTGAACCACGCGAATTCCATCAGGGCGAGGGTCCGCTCTGGCTCTGGCAGCGTCTCCTGCTGCCCCACCGCCACCTCGCAGCGCGTCGGCATCGCCTCGCAGGCCCGCCGCAGCAGCTGACCGAGGCCTCCCACCGAGCTGCCGTCTGGCGCGTACCAGCTCCCCGCAGTGGTGGAGGCGGTGGTGCCGCTCGGCCATTTCCAGCGGCCGTCACTCCCGCGAGCGGTGGTGCCGCTGGGGTAGTACAAGGCGCCGCTGGCGCTCCGCGCAGTGACACCGCTCGGCCAATTCCAGCTGTCCGAGGTGGTGCGCGCGGTGACGCCACTCGACCAATTCCAGCGCTCGGGGTCCTCGCTCGCGGGGAGCGCGCAGTAGACCCTCCGCGACAGGATCACGGTGCGCGCGGTCTGGGAGCCCGGCTCCCCCATCCGCGCCAGGTACTCCATCGACGACAGCACCTGGCACGATCGCGACGGGCTGCGTCGCTCTCCACTCTCGCAGTAGATCCGGCTCAGCGCCCGCAGGCTGTCGTCCTCCAGGTGGTGCATCGCGGCGAGGCCCTGCACCTGCCGCACCGCGTCGCACTCGCCCTCCGCCCGCGCCACCGCCAGTGAGAGGAGAAAGATCAGCATCGTCACACCTCCAGAGCGCGATGGACGCGCAGCCAGCTCTGCTATTCGACCAGGCGCCAACAAGCGCGGCATAACGCAGCGACGCTGCTCCACATACCGTTATGGAGCGCACCCCTCTCGAGGCTCCCCTCGTGCGACGTTCCCCCTCGGGCTCTCCTCGCGCACCCCCTCGCGCGCTGCATGTCCGAAGGACGAGGTCGAACAGGACAGCATCCCGTCGAGGGATGACCGCGACGTCCGCGACGCTAGCGTCCGCTCTGACAGGGACCTCGGCCCTCTGCGACGGATCGATCTCCCGTCATGAGCCACCCCCGCGGTCGACGACCGTGTAGCGCAGCGCTTTGTTGTCCAAGCGGAGGCTGCGGCCCGGGAGTTCGTCGCACGCCGCTCGTAGTCGCTCGCTGTATTGCCCTATGTCGGCCCAGCGCGCCGGGTGCAGACGCTCCTTGATCCTTCGGATCCGGGGGACAGGTCCGGCGATGAGGAGGATGCAGCAGGCATGAGCCTAGAAGATCACGGCGACGCGGCGATGTCGATCCCGGGAGCCAGCAGAGGAGGATCAAGCCCCCCTGGCGGTCGGCACCACGATCAGCCGCCTCCTACCGTCCTTTGCGATGTGAAGATGCCTGTCCTCGGCCGAGGTTCCTGTCTGACAGGGACGATCCCTGCGACGACAACGACCGCGAGGGGCAATTCGACGAGGAGGCGCGGGGCTACTGGCGCGACGGCGACGGCTCCGGCGTTTCACCCGCCGCAGCGCGCTCCTCCTCACCGCCAGCGGGCCCAGGCTACAACAGCGACGCCTGTGCCGACCAGCGAGAGGACGGCGCAGGCGCAGCGCAATCGGTCCGAGGAGGACGGTGAGCCACCTGTGGGATCCGCTGCGCGGGCTCCGGCGGGGCGGACATCTCGGGCGACACCGACGACGGGATCCTCGCGAGCGGGCAGCAGTTGACCTGCCCCGGCTACAGCGCCGCTGGGGGTGCCGCATCCGATGGCCAGCGCCGCAGCTCCGAGGTGGAGAAGGTCCACACCGAGAGGGCCAGGGGATCGACCCAAGGCCACCAGCCCCCCACGGGTCCCGGGTCGACATAGAAGCTCTGTGCCGGCATGAACCCCTGCCCGATCAGCACCCAGCGCTCGCCCTCCCGCTCCGCCACATCCAGGATGAGCACCGCGTGGCCGGGGAAGCCGCCGCTCACCAGCACGTCGCCCGGCACGGGGTCCGCGGCAGGCACGGAGTCGAACCGCTGGAGCGACCAGGAGCCAGACCACATGAAGACCGCGCGCAGGTAGCCCTCCCAGGTGCCCGGCCCCTGCCCCCCGGACCACTGCAGCCTGCCGCTCACCTCGCGGGGGCGCTCCCCGGCCTGCCACCTCGCCCACGGCAGCGGATCCCCTGAGGTGGCGTGGAAGCTCACCGGGAGACCCTGTTCGCGCTGCCACTCGGCCCGCACCCGGATCACCGAGTCGGCGCACTGCTGCAGGTCCCCCTCGGCCAGGGGCAGGGCGATCACCCTGGCGTCGCGCCGGACCACCCGCCCGTCGTAGGTGAGAACCGGGGTGCCCACAGGCTCGAGCCGGAGCGACCGCAGCGAGCTCCCGAAGGCGTCGCCGGGGATCCTGCGCGCCCCGGAAGGTGGCGGAAAGGCCGTCCCTACCGTGCTGTTATCAGCGACCTCTGCCAGCGCGGGGGGAGCCGAAGCCAGGCCTGACGGGGGGGGCGCGTCCTGGGCGAGACATGCCTGAAGAGCCAGCCACCACATCCGAGCCTCCTAGACAGGGCACCGCGCGCTCGACCGGCGAGGCCAACGCGATGAGCGCTGCGTCCACTGGGATTAGTCGACTGGGGCCTCCAGGCAATGCCTCCCGGGGGGAGGCCCAGACGACGGGCGCTGGGGCGGGTGAGGCTGACCGCCAGGGACCGGGCCCTCCCCTGCCCAGGCAGCGACCGATCGACCGCGGGCCTGCCTGTGGCCCGGGGCGCCCTCAACACGGCTCGGGGTCGTGACGGCGGGCACCACGCTGGAATCGAAGGGGCGCGCCGCGATGGCTACCGGCGCCAGGACCGCGGCCCCGCGCCGCTACGGCTGGACCGCGAGGCCTTCACGCTGAGCAGCGAGGGGCGGGCCATGGCCCACCCCTCAGGTCACTCCGCCGTCACCCGCTAGGGAATGAAGTGGGTGAAGTCGGTCGCCATCAGCTGCACCTCCTGACCCGAGGACAAGTTGAAGGACAGGTAGTAGGTGCCGTTGGCGGGGAAGGTGAGGTCGTAGCGCTTGGTCCCCGCGCCCTCGCAGTGGGTGTTCTCGAGCAGCTCGACCACCTGGGAGGTCTTGTCGGCGCCGGTCCCGTCGAGCACGGCGAAGCCCACCGAGGCGTAGACGACCAGGGTCTGCCCCCCCACGCCGGCCACCGCCGCGTAGTAGGGGGGTCCCTCGGCAGGGTCCCCTTCCCCGATCCCCGCGGTCTCATCCGTGGCGATGAGGGTCATCGGCGCAGCGGCCGGGACCAGCAAGGGCGCGGAGGCGCGCAGCGGGCTGATCTCGAACTCGCCCGCGGGAGCGTCGGAGGTGGCACGGCAGCCCGCGTCCTCCATGTCCTGCCGGGCGACGCAGTCGCGGATCTCACCCGAGGGACAGAGGAAGAGCTCCACCGGCCCCTGGCGGATCCAGGACTCCTCGGCCCCCACCGGGCAGGCGATGCTCTGAGCCATGGAGTAGGTGAACGCATCGGCGATCTTGTCGATGTAGGTGGGATCCTCGCCGTCTGCGAAGACCGTCTCGTAGAGCATCCCGCCGAGGGAGCTGTTGGTCTCGACCTGCAGCGGCTTGGTCATGCCTCCCTCGGGATCGCAGCCGTAGGGGATCTCGCCGGTGTAGAAGTCGTTCCACAGGCTGTCGCACAGCTCGTGGCCGAGGAGGCTCACAGACACGTCCTTCGCCGAGAGCTTGCGGGCGGTGTGGGGGAACACGTAGGTGTTCTGGGACCCGTAGTAGCCTCCCTGGCTCCAGCCGAACTCCAGCAGGCCGCCCGCCATCAGGTTCGCCGACTTGGCGTTCATGAAGATCGGGAGCTGGTTGAAGCCGGGGTTGTTGTCGGTGGGCAGGAAGCCGAGCAGGTGGCCGAACATCGCCGGGGTGGGCGGGTTGGTGTGCACGTCTTGGTGCACGCTCATGATCACGTCGACCATGCCGTCGTAGCGGGGCTTGGTGAGCTGTACCTCGATGACGCCCTGCTTGAAGTCGTCGCAGTCCGCGTCCATCCCGCAGGCGTCGGGCCAGATCTGCTCGTACTCGCTGAAGTCAGAGAACGCGTACTGAGCCACGTCGGGGGTGATGAAGCTGGCGATCACCGGGTTCCCACAGGAATCGACGCCCTGATCGACGGGGAAGCTCCCGTTGTCAGAGAGCGCCTTGAGCATCTGCGGCGACGTGCCGGTGATGTCCCCGGTGAGCTCGGTGGGGTCGTCGGGGAGCCCGCCGCGCATCAGCATATCCGCCAGGCTGATCCGGTTGTTGAAGATGTCGTTGAGGGCCTTGGTGGTGACCTCATCGGTGGTGTTGACCCCGGTGAGGCGGATCGCCATCTTGGTGGCCGCGGTCTGGAACTCCTTGGGGAACTCGATCTCCCCGAAGCTGCTGCCGCCGCCAGCGGGATCCTCGTCCTCACCGCAGGAGATCAACAGCCCGGTCGAGAGCAGAAGCAGGGGAGACAGTCGGCGAAGAAGCATAGAGACCTCCATCAGAACAGCGCGGAGAAGACACCCGTTCGCGCTGATTCTAGCAGTTTGAACGATGCATGGCTATCGCCTATGACCCGATGAGGTCCCTGCGTGCGCCTCACGGGACCGCCGAGGGCCCGCGCCGCTCCCCCAGCCGACACAGACGGCGCGGCCTACGCCTCTGTCAGGGACCTCGGTCCCCCCCCTCGGGGTGCCCCCCGACCATCGCCTGGAGCAGTGACCTCGCCTCGTCGGGCCCAGCCCCCTCGGGCAGGCCGTCGAGCGGCGCATAGCGCGCGGCGAGGCGCGCCCAGCGCCGGGGCTCCTCGGAGAGATCCGCCGCCAGCAGCACCGGCAGCGCCACCCCGCGCTGCCTCAGCGCCGCGAGGATGAAGTGCCCCTGGTGATCCTCCAAGAAGGCGCGCGCCTGGACGGGGTCGCCGTTGAAGCGCTCTGCGGCCTGGTCCAGATCGCCGAGCAGCTCGGCGGGAGGCGCGCGATCAAAGCGCATGTCGAGGAAGATCGCGTCCGCGACCTCTCGCCCAAGCCAGTCCAGCGCCGCCGGCCCCGAGCCGACTCGGATCCACTGGTCGCGCGGCAGGAAGCGGCTGAACAGCTCGTGGTACTCATGGCCGTCCTCAATGATCAGGATCCTCACAGCTCCTCCTCTGCGGCGATCGGGAGCCGCAGCTCCACCGCCTTGGCCCACCCAGCGCGGGGCGCGACCCGCGCCGAGCCCCTGTGCCGGTAGACCAGATCCACCGTCATCCCCAGCCCGCCCGACACGAAGCGGCTGCGCAGGAAGCCGGTGCTGAGCGTGCCCTGCGCGTGATCGCAGACCGCGAGGACCAGAGACTCCAGCCCGGTGACCCAGTCCTCCTCCACCTCTAAAGAGACGCCGACCACTGGCACATCGGAGGCCTGCAGCGCGTTCCGCATCAGGTTGACGAGCATCCGCTCCAGCTCCTCGGGGGGCACCCGCACCAGGCCCCGGCCCGCGGTGAGATCCCGGAGGTCCAGCAGGGGGGCCGCGAGGTGCCTCAGCGAGGCCTCACCGATCACCCGCTCCCATGCCGCCTGTACCTGCTGGCCATCCACCCGGAGGAGGGCGGCGCGCCGGATCAGTCGCGCCAGCTCCCCCGCCCTGTCTCGGCTGAGCCGCACCCCCAGCGTTCGGAGCGCGGGGGCAGCGGACGGATCTCCCCGGCGGATCCGAGCCTCCAGCGACCGAAGCGCCGAGAAATCAGCGATCATCAGTGAAAATACGGGGTCCCTCATGGAGAGGTTGAGGGGGGCGCCCCACACCCGCGCGACCTCCTCCAGCGCGCGGCGGGACTGGTCGAAGCGGTCGATGACCCCCGACGCGCCGAACAAGCGCTCCGCCGCCCACCCCACCACCTCCCCCTCCCCCTGCTCCAGGGCGTCCGCCAAGGCGGGGAGCATCGAGAGGTTGTGGCGGATCACCTCGTGACGGATCGCGGCGACCACCGCGGCGACCTCAGGCCAGGCGCGCGGCGCGCGGGTCAGGAGCCCCTCCAGCGACACCCCCCGCCACCGCCACAGGGACCGCAGCCCCAGCAGCGCACCCAGGCCCCCGCCCAGCCCCAACCCCCACCTCCAGCGAGACCTCGTCCGGGCGGCGAGGGCGTCCTCCAGCGCCGCGGCCCTCGACGCCCAGGCTGGATCCGACGCCTGCCCCGCGAGGGCGAGCCGCTCCCTGGTCAGCGCCTCGTCACCGCGGCTCCACGCGTCCTCCGCGAGCAGCACCCAGGCGCACCCCTGGCCCCCCGCGGCCACATGCTCCAGCACCGGGAGCGCCTCCACCGCGCCGCCCCGGTGGAGGCGGAGCAGCACCTCCCAGACCCGCTGCTGCGCCGGGACCCGCGCCAGGCTGTCCCGATAGAGCGCCACCGCGCGCCCCCGCTCCCCCCGCTGCAGGGCGATGGACGCCTCCAGGTTGAGCGATCGGGCCGACGGCGCCCCCACCTCAGCCAGCGCCTCCACCGCCTGATCCAGCCGCCCCTCCGAGAGGTAGACCTGCGCCACCGCGAGGTGCAGGGCGTCGCCATCCGGCAGCGCCGAGAGCGCTGGGGTGGGCGGGGACGGGAGCCTGTCGCGCCGCAGCCCCCTCACCTCCGCGCGGACCTCGTCGGCCTGCGCCCCCTCGGGTGCCAGCGCGAGGTACTGGAGGAAGGCCGCGGAGGCGCCCTCCGGATCGCCGAGGCGCTGCGCCAGCCGCCCGAGGCGCAGCCACAGCTCCGGCCTGGCGGGCTCGAGGTCCGCCGCGATCTCGAGCTGCGCGCGGGCCTCCCGGTCGTAGCGACCGCCGTATGCCCGGGCCAGCAGGTCCCCGAGCCTGGCCCGCTGGGCGCCGTCGAGGGGGTCCAGGGCCACCGCCCGCTCCCACGAGAAGGTGGCCGCCGCCAGCGCGCCCTCGCGCTCCTGGAGCTCCGCAAGCAGCGCCCACGACGCGGCGCTGTCCGGGGCCCTCGCGACCACCCCCTCGGCCGCAGCCACCGCCTCGGCTCCCGACAGCGCCGCCGCTGCCACCGCGCGGCGCCGGTCCTCTTCGGTCCACGGCACCGCCCCGCTGGACAGGAGGCGCGCCGCGAGCCCCTCGACCCGCACCCGCTCCAGCGGCTCTACCAGCGCCTCCCGCGAGGCCAGCTCCGGCCAGCGCGCCAGCAGCTCGATCCGCAGCGCCTCCGCCGCGGGATCACCCGGCGCCAGGCCCTCCAGCACCGACAGGATCGCCAGGTCCGACCCCTCGTCGGCGACCCTCGCCGGGTGGTCCACCGCCGAGAGCAGCAGCTCGGCAGAGCCCACCTCCCCCGCCCGGGCCCGGGCCTCCAGCCAGAGGGACACCGGGGACTCCGGGGTGAGCGCGGCGAGGCGCCGGATCACCGGCAGCGCCTCGTCCCGCCTGCCGAGCTGGAGCAGCAGGCTGGCCTCACCCTCGCAGAGCTCAGCGTCAAAGGGCGCGGCCCGATACGCGCGCAGCGCCTCGTCGAGGCGCCCCTGCGCCCTCAGCACCCTGGCCAGGTCGGCCCGCCCCTGGGTGAAGGCGGGGTCCAGCTGGATCACCATGCGGTAGCGGCGCGCCGCCTCGTCGAGGTGCCCGGACGACTCGGCGCGCGCGGCCTCCTGGTAGAAGGTCTGCGCCGCTGGCCCCAGGGCGTCCACGGGGGCGGCGAGGGCGAGCGCGGCGATCCAGAGGAGCGAGCTCACCGACCCGCCTTGAGATCGCGGACCTTCAGCCCCAGCTGGTTGAAGCGGAGCTGCACCTTGCGCGCGTGGGTCCCGTCTCCGAGAAGCACCTGAGCCATCCGCGCAAAATCACCGTCTTCCTCGGAGTAGAGCTGGAGGAACACCTGTCGCTCCAGCGACTGGGACACCCGGTTGAGGCCGTCCTCGGCCTGCACCACCACCTGGAGCGCGCGCCCCCCCGACGAGGGCGCGCCCACCCCGCGCTGCTCCAGCCGCAGCAGCTCGCGCACCGTCTTGGGGCGCACCTGCAGCACCGAGGGCCCCCTCCCCGCCAGCTCCAAGTGCTCCGCCAGGGTGAAGAGCAGCGCGTTCTCTACCGCCATGGTCAGCTCGCGGAGGTTTCCTGGCCAGGTGTGGCGTCGGAGCTCCCTCATCGCTCGATGGGAGAGGTAGAACATGAGGGTCCCGCTCCCCTCGGGCGGCGCCCCCCCCACCACCAAGGAGGCCCCCTCACCGTCCACCCCAGCGAGGCGCCGGTAGCTGTCGATCAACCCAGCCAGCGCTGGCCTCGCGAGGGCGCGCTCCCCCGCGAAGCGCACCAGCCGCCCCCAGTCCAGGCCCCGCTCCACCAGCGGGGGGAGCACCACCGCCGCCGCGGGGTTGAGGCGCATGTAGAGGTCCTGGCGGAAGGTCCCCTCGCTCACCCGCGCCGCGAGGTCCTCGTGGGTCGCCACCACCAGCTTCACGTCCACCTGCCGCTCCCTGGTGTCGCCGAGGCGGGTGATCAGCCCCTCCTGAAGCACGGACAGGAGCAGCTTCTGCGCGTCGTCCGACAGGTTCGCCACCTCGTCCAGGAACAGCGTCCCGCCCCTCGCCGCCTCGAAGGCCCCCACCCTGTCGGTGAGCGCCCCGGTCCAGGCGCCCCGCACCGAGCCAAAGAGGTGCGCCGCCATCAAATCCCTCGGCAGGGTCGAGAGATCCACCGAGACGAAGGGCCCCTCCCGCCCGGAGCGGGGGTGGACGAAGTGCCTAGCCACCAGGCTCTTGCCCGTGCCTGTCGGGCCCAGGAGCATCACCGGCAGGGCCCCCCTGGACCACACGTCGAGCCGCCGCCGGAGGCGGGCGAGCTGGCGGGATCTCCCCCAGTAGATCGGCCCGTCTACCTCCTCGGCGAGGCTGGCGCTGAGCGCTCCGGCGATCATCACCTCTAGCGAGCTGGCGTCCAGGTAGTCGTCATCGAGGAAGTAGGTGTAGTCCTCCTCCTCGATGCGGTCGCCGGGGCCGAGGGGCAGCTCCTCCTGCGAGGTCATCACCACCACCGGCAGCTCGGAGTGGGCTCGGCGCAGGCGAGCCAGGATCTCCAGGCCCTGACGACGGCGGAGACGCTCCAGGGCGCTGGCGCTCATCCCCTCGCTCCACCCCAGCAGGTGCTCGGCGTCGATGTCGAAGTGGACGTCGAGGAGCACCAGGTCGACGCCCCCCCGCGCGAGCTGCGCCGAGGCCTCCTCCCAGTGGCGAGCCGGGCCCAGGTAGCGGTGCTGCGGGAGCGCGCGCTGGCAGAGGGCGAGGGTGCGGTCCTGGTCGTCGATCAACAAGATGCTGGCCATCAGGCCTCCCGGAGGCGGGTGTGGAGGGCACGGAGCGCGTCCGCCGCCGCCAGCGCGGCCTTTCGACCCGCGAGGGCCTGAGGGGGGGAGAGGGCCCCGCGCTCCAGCAGATCGGTGCAGGAGCGGACGCGCTCCATCTCGCGGCGCAGGTCCTCGAAGGGTTGAAGCTGACGGGCAGCCGATCGCTCCAGGGCCGGCAGGGCCCGGTCCCAGAGGTCCACCGCCCGCTCCACCCCGGCGGGCCCACGACGGGTCTGGAGGAGATCGGCGCGGAGCGCCTCGCAGAGCAGGGTGTGGGGCGCCCCATCCCCCACCGCCCGCAGCTGAAAGGCCATGTAGCGGCCAAGATCGTGTCGCAGGCGGCCCACCAGCGCCACCAGCTCGGGATCAGCCGCCGCGCTCATGGGAGGTCCTGGCGAATCGCCGTGGGCCCCCGCCAGCGCGCCCCGGGGACCTCGTCCATCCCCTGCACCAGCGCATGGAGCACGTCCATCGGCAGATCGTCGGTGGGGCCGAAGGGCTCGGAGAGGCTCCAGCTGGTGAGATCGGGGACGTGCACATAGAAGCTCTGCGGCCCCTCCCCGGAGCGCCTGGCGCTGGCGTGGCGCGCGAGGGCCAGCGCGACCTCCGCGTCCTTGCCGTTGACTGGGGCGCGCACCCCCTCGGTGAGCAGCTGCACCACCGTCAGCCCGGTGCTCTCCCACTCCCACAGGCGCCCGATCGACACGCTGTTGCCCGGCATCACCGCGAGCTCGGAGAAGCTGGATCGCTCCTCCCAGTGGGCGAGGTCTGAGGCGCGCCACACCTCGGCCACCCTGGCGGGCTCCCAGGGCGCGGGGTCCTTGCCCCTGGGATCGCTCAGCGACCGGACCTCCGGGTACACCCAGTCGGCGATAAACAGGGTGGCGTCGTACCCAACGCTCCCGTCCGCCCGAGGCAGGCGCTGGTAGCCGTCGACCCAGTCCCAGCCCCACAGGGCGTGGCGGTCCGCCCCGAGGATGAAGCGAGCCCCGCCGGGGATGGCGCGATCCACCTCCAGCGCCTGATCGCGCATGAAGGCCAGCCAGCAGTCGTTGTCACCGAGATCACAGTAGTCCTGGTGATCGGGCCAACAGGCGTCGACAGAGCCCGGCGCCGCGTAGTTGGGGTCGGTGGGCGGGCACTGGACGGGGTGGAGGCCCGCGACCTGTTGGTCGGTGCAGGAGTAGCAGGGCTTGGAGTGGGACATGTAGCCCAGCTCAAAGCCGAGCCCCTCCAGCTCCTCCAGGATCCCCGCCTCGCCGCAGCGGGCGGAGGCCGAATAGAACTCCCAGGTGACCCCCACCCCCAGCGAGGCGAGCAGCGAGGCGTTGGCCCGGAGCTGGGCAAGGAACTGCTCCCAGTTGTACGCCTCGTTCTCGGCTGCGGTACAGGGCACGTCCACAGCGCCGAACGGCTGCTCCAGGGTGGTCATGACGAAGGCGTCCAGCGGCGGCCTGAGATCAGGCGTGGGAACAGGGGTGTAGGCGCTGACCCGCTGCTCCCCGTCCACCTCCGCCACGATCACGGCATCGCCCATCTCACCGGGGGGCAGCATCGCGACCACCTTCCCCGACAGCGCCTGCTCCGCCAGCACCTCACCGGGACCCGCCAGCACCAGGCGCGTCCCCTCCTCCGCCAGGGCGAAGGCCAACCCTCGCGCGTCTAGCTCCAGGTCCAGCACCCCCTTCAGCGGCAGCTCCACCGCCTCTCCCGGGCCGTCGGGCCCCAGCGGCACCTGATACAGCACGTAGCCAGAGGCGATCCACAGGGCGTCCTGGGACAGGGCGATGTGGCGCCCATCCACCCTGGGGAGCACCTGCCCCACCGGCTCCAAGCCCTCGGCGCGGAACAGGCTGACCCCCCCCTCCACGTCCAGGCCGGCGACCCACAGCCCCGCGCTGGCCAGCTCCACCGGGGCGGCGGGCAGCGCCGCCTCAGCCCGCAGCTGCCAGGTGCCGTCGTCGAGGATCCTGGCTCGCACCAGCCTGGCCGCGTCGCTCAGCACCAGCCCCCCCTCCACCGCGGCGCAGGGCCCGATGAGGGGCTCCTCAGGAGCGACCCCGGGGCGAAGCACCCGGTACACCCTGTGGTGGCGCCTCCAGTCCGCCCCCCCCCACGAGGTGCCTGCCACGTCGATGCGCCCGTCGTCCCGCACCAGATAGAGGGAGGTGCCCTGTGCGTTACCGCAGAGGTGGGTCACACCGCGGCTCTCGATCTCGCCCGGGGTGATCAGCAGCCCCTCGCAGTCCGCCACCCCACCGAGGCCCTCGACGCACCACTGCCCCTGCGGCTGCACCCCGGCCCGGGAGAAGACGTGGACCCTGCGGCGATCCGCGTCGAGCAGGTACGCCGCGTCGCTCCCAGCGGCGCGCACCGACTCCACCGCGCCGGTGACCCCCGCGAGGGCGCTGGTGGGGGGCGCCCAGGCGCGCCACGCCCACTCAGTAGGGGCTTCGATCGCTCCGGTGTCGGCGGAGTCTGGGCAAGGCGAGGCGGTCTCCTCCGGGCCGCCCCCGTGGCAGGCGAAGAGGCCGGCGAGCCAGAACAGGCCATGACGGGTGAGCGCGCCCAAGGTGTGTCCTCCCAGTGGCACTCAAGCTATCATGCGCGCATGCGCTCTCGCCTCCTCCCCCTGCTGCTCGCCGCCTGTTCGCCCGCCCCCGACGACTCGGCGGCGCCCTGCCCCCGCGACACGGGGGAGCCGCCCCCTGTCCCGATGACGGTGGAGCTGGACACCGAGCAGGGGGACGAGTGCGTGGCGATCTGCGGGAAGATCACCGCGCCGGGGTCCGCCCGAGCCGCGTGGAGCGCGGAGTCGTCGCGGGACGGCTTCCTGATCACGGGCCGCGCGCTGGATGAGCTGGGGAGGGCCGCCTTCTGCCTGCCCACCCCGCTCAGCCCTGGGGAGCACACCCTCGCGATCGCGGTAGAGGGCGAAGAGACTGCGCTGTTGCCCCTCCAGGTGAGGTCTTTTGGAGAGGCCTTCGGCCTCCCTCCCTCAGAGCCACTGGCGGCCTTGCCCTGGTTCCCCGAGGTGGTGGGGCGCGACGATCCCCCGCTGCTGTCCCCTGTACCAGACGGGTGGGAGCGCTACTCGGTGATGATGCCCTCCACGGTGCGCTTCGGCGGCACCAGGTTCCTCTACTACGCGGGAAGCGAGACGGACGTGTTCCACCTGGGGGTGGCCTACCGAGAGGCCGACGACCAGCCCTTCTCCCGCTACGAGGGCAACCCGATCCTCACCCCCGAGGAGACCGGCGCGGTGGACGGAGACTGGAATTTCTACGCCCAGAACACCCCGGAGGCCCTGGTGGTGGGCGACGCCGTGTGGCTCTACTACAACGGCCGCGCCGCCGCAGAGGGAGGACAGCTCTCGATCGGCCTCGCGATCAGCGAGGACGGACTGCGCTTCGAGGACCACCCTAGCAGCCCTGTGTTCTCTCCCACCGGCGTGCCCGGCGACTTTGACGAGGCCTCAGTCGCCCACCCGTCCGTGCTGGTGCGGGACGGGGTCTTTCACCTCTGGTACGCCTCAGGCACCCTGGAGATCGGCCTCGCCCTCTCGACCGACGGGGTGAGCTGGGAGCGCTACTGCGGCAACCCGGTGCTGTCAGGGCGGGCGTCCTCCTGGGATGAAGGACACGTCAAGGCGCCCGAGGTGGTGTGGGACGGCGCGCGCTACCTGATGACCTACTCCGGCTGCGGACAGGGCTGCTACCAGGTGGGCTGGGCCGCGTCCGCGGACGGGACGCACTGGATCGCGGCCGACGAGCCGGTGATCTCGCCGACAGCTCCCCCCACCTGGAACTCCTACGGCACCCAGGCTGCCTTCATCGAGCCGATCGACGGCGGCCTCAGGTTCTGGTATGCCGGCACCGGGGACGGACACGGCGCGATAGGCACGGTCGAGGCCCTCACCCCCTGATCGCGGAGCGCCGATGCACCACTACCGCTGGGACCTGGACAAGACCTATCTCCAGACCGACATCCAGAGCGTGCGGGGCCTGGTGAAGGCCGCGCTGCAGGGAGCCGCCGACAAGCGCAACATCCCAGGGGCGGATCACCTGCTGCGGGCGCTGATCGCCGCCTCCCCCGCGGCGCGGGTGAGCGTGGTGTCGGGGTCTCCGCTGCAGATGCGGGGGGTACTGGAGGAGAAGCTCCGCCGCGACGGGATCCGGTGCGACAGGTTGATCCTCAAGGACAACCTGAGGAACCTCCGCAAGGGCCGCTGGCGCGCACTCAGAGGGCAGCTCGGCTACAAGCTCCCGGCGCTGCTCAGCCTGCGCGCTGAGGCGGCGCCCGGGGCCACGGAGACCCTGTTTGGTGACGACGCGGAGATCGACGCGGCGATCTACGCGGCCTACCGCGAGGTGATCGCGGGGCGGCTCTCGCGCGAGGCGCTGGAGGCCCTGCTGCAGCGGGAGCAGGTCTACGAGGACGAGGCGGCGGCGGTGTGGCGACACCTCGCCAGGGTGCGCCGCGAGGAAGGGGTGGAGGACATCTTCATCCTCGTGGACAGCGACCTGCCCCTGGCGCCCTATCACCACCTCGGCGGCGCGGTGACGCCGGTGTTCTGCTGGTTTCAGGCCGGCGCGGTGCTCTGGAAGCGGGGCCGACTGGGCGTCAAGGCGCTCCCCGTCCTGCTCGACCAGTGCAGGGCGCCAGACGTGGGGCTCTACGCCCTGGGGAGCCTGCTCCAGGACCTCGTCCGCCGCGGCGCCCTGTCCCCCGATGAGGTGTCGGCGATGCTGGAAGAGGCGCCCTTTGAGAAGGGGGAGCGGGCCCTGGCCGCAGAATTGGTGGGACGCCTCCCGCCCGTGTCCGCCCCCACCCCCACGATCCCCGACATCCCGGCCTTCCTGGACGCGGTCCTGCAATGGAGGGAGCCACAGGGGCGCTGATCCTCGGAGGAGCGCGCGGCGCCACCGCGCCGGGAGCGCATCTCTCAACCTGCGCCCCACGGGACGCCGGTCGACGGCCCGACGGGACCCTCCGCGTTCCTCCTCTGCTCGCGCGAAGGAGAGCCTTGCCGGGAGCGTCGAAATCGAGCACACTAGACGCGGGTGTGCTGTGACGCGGTGTCTCAGTGGCCTGTGAATCGTGAGCGTCGCGGGACCCTACCGCGCGAGTCGGGAATATGGGCAAGAAACTCTTCGTAGGCGGACTGAGCTGGGACACAACGGATGAGTCGCTGCGAGCAGCCTTCGAATCATTCGGTGAGATCGCGGATGTTCGCGTTATCCGCGATCGGGACACTGGCCGTAGCCGTGGCTTTGGCTTTGTCAGCTATGTCGATGACGCAAATGTAGACGCCGCGCTGGCCAGCATGGACGGCGCAGAGGTCGACGGACGGCGCATTCGCGTCAACGAGGCGCAGGACCGGCGAGGCCCTGGGGGTCCTGGCGGCGGCGGCGATCGCGGTGGATACCGTGCTGGCGGCGGCGGGGACCGCGGGGGGTATCGGCCTGCCGGCGGCGGCGGCGGATACGCAGGTGGTGCTGAGGGCGGCGGATACCGGGGCGGCGATCGCGGTGGCGATCGCGGCGGGTATTCGGGCGGAGGTGGCGGCGACCGCGGCGGATACAGGTCCGGTGGCGGCGGCTACGCAGGTGGCGGTGGCGGTGACCGCGGAGGGTACGCAGGTGGCGGTGACCGCGGCGGCTACGCAGGTGGCGGTGACCGCGGCGGCTACGCAGGTGGCGGTGACCGCGGCGGCTACGCAGGCGGCGGCGGGAGGTCCGGCGGCGGATACGCAGGAGGCGGCGGCGGCGGCGGAGGCGGTGGCTACGCAGGAGGCGGCGGTGGCTACGCAGGAGGCGGCGGCGGCGGTGGCGGCTATCGCCCCGGCGGCGCAGGTGGCGGCGGCGGCTATCGCCCCGGCGGCGCAGGTGGCGGCGGCGGCTATCGCCCCGGCGGCGCAGGCGGCGGCGGCGGCTATCGCCCCGGCGGCGCGGGCGGGGGATACCGCGGCGACGCAGGTGGCTACAACGGCTGGGCTGGCGGAGAGCCACAGGAAGCCAGCGGCTTTGAGGACGATCGGCCCCGCAGGGACCGCACAGAGCCGAAGAAGCGCAAGAACTACGACGTCGAGCGCACCGAAGGCGGTGGGGCGCGTCCCAAGCGCGACCGCAACTTCGACTGGCGCACCTACGAGGACGACGAGTAGCGGCTAGCTCACCGAGTTTGGCGCCATCCCGGTCGGGGTGGCGCCTTTTTTTTGGCTCGTCCCCGCGCGGGCGCCGCTACTCCTCCTCGTGCAAGCCCAGGAAGTCCTCTACGTAGATGGTGTAGAGCGCCAAGAACATCGCCACGATCATCGGCCCGACCAGCGCCCCGGGCAGCCCCATCCATGACATCCCCCCGAACACCGCGAGGAAGATCAGGAGCGGGTGGATGTTGCTCGAACCGCGGAGAAACATTGGCTTCAGCACGTTGTCCACTGTCCCCGTGATGAGCGCAGACCAGAGCACCACGAACAGGCCCCACCCCCACCCGAAGGAGAAGCCCACGTAGATCGAGACCGGCACCCACACCACCGCCACGCCGACAACCGGGACGAAGGAGAACACACCGGACAGGATCCCCAGGAAGACCAGCCGGTCCACCCCTGCGATCCCAAACCCGATCCCCGCCACAACGCCCTGCGCCACCGCGGTGGCGAGCGATCCCACCACCATGTTGTTGGCAAATTGCCGAAACACCTCCAGCAGACGCACCTCGTATCGATCGTCCACCGGCGACAGGCGCATCATCACCTTGACGAGCGCCGGCCCCTCCATGTAGAGCGAGAAGACCGAGAACAGGAAGAGGAGCGCGTGGATGACCGTCTCCACGGTGGTCTGAATGAGCGCCGGGAGCACGCTAGCCGAGGCGTTCACCACCGCGGAAAGCCCCGCCTGCACCGGACCGATCACCGCCCCCACCAGGTCGAAGTCCTCGGGGAGGAAGCGCGCCATCAGATCCTGCACCGCGGGACCCGCCACGCTCTCCTGCGCGGCGCGCGCCCACACCTCTAGCTGCTCTCCGCTGAGAAAGATGCGCAGCTCGTGGTAGGTCGCCAGCCCCTCGCTCACGAAGAGGTAGAGCAAGAGGCCCAGCGGACCGAAGATCAGAGCGATGAGCGCGCCCATGCTCAGGAGCGAGGCCGCGAACCTGTTGCCTCTCACTCTCGGAAGGATCGCCGCGTACACCGGCCACGTGACCACCACCACCACCACCGCGAACAGCAGCACGGTGAGGTAGGGCGAGAACAGGTAGACCATCGCCGCCAGCGAGACCGCCAGCGCCCCGAAGAACCACCGGTCCCTCACCTGCTTGCTCCACGGCGACTGTTCGTCCTCCCAGCTCATCGCGCCTCCTCTAGTGACTCGATCCCGGCTGCGATTCGCCTCGCCAGCCCCCCCTCGACCGCCTTGGCCGACACCTTGATCGCGTTGCGGATCGCGACAGGACCCGACCTGCCGTGCGCCTTGATGATCACCTGCTCAAACCCCAGCAGCGGCGAGCCGCCGTAGTGCTCCCAGTCGGCGACCCTGTGCAGCCGGCGCATCCCCCCCTCCAGCATCGACAGGCCCAGCTTCCACTTGAGGTGGCGCGCTGCGGCGTCCACCGCCAGCTCGCGAAACACGTCTGCGACACCCTCCAGCATCTTGAGGACCACGTTCCCGACGTAGCCCTCGCAGACAAAGACGTCCGCCGTGCCCCTCGGGATGTCCAGCCCCTCCACGTTCCCGACGAACCGGACCGGCACCCCGGACAGGACCCTGTGGGCCTCCACCACCTCCGCCGGTCCCTTGCCCGGCTCGGTCCCGTTGGAGAGGAGCGCCACCGAGGGCTCCCTGATCCCTGAGATGATCGACGAGTAGGCTGCACCCATTATCGCGAATTCCACCAGCTCCCGCCCGGTGACGTGGAGGGTGGCCCCCACGTCCAGCATCAGCGAGAAGGGGTCCCTGCGGGGGCCATGTGGGGCCTCGGTGGGGACCACCGCTGCGAGCGCGGCCCGGTGAACACCCGCTATCCGCTCCAGCTGGCTCGCCGCAGAGAGCACAGTGGCCCCAGTGTGCCCGGCGGAGACCAGGCCGTCGGCCCCCCCCTCCCGCAACAGGCGCGTCGCCACCGCGATCGACGCCTCGGGACACCGCTCCAGCGCCGCGCGCGGATCGGCGTCCATTGGGACCGGTGGACCGGCGTCCAGCAGCGACAGCCTGCGCGGATCATGGGGGTGTAGGTCCAGCTCCCGCTGGATGACCTCCGCCGGCCCTGTGAGCACGACGTGCACCCCCTCCGCGTCCAGTGAGGCCATCGCCGCCCCAGCGACGGCGGCGGCAGGCCCGAAGTCACCGCCCATGGCGTCGAGTACGACTCGAATCAACGGCACCTCCCGTGTGCTGTCGGAGCATAGTCCCAGGCCCGCCGCGCCGCCAGCAGACCATCCTAGCGCCGCTGGGGGTGCCACGATACTTCGGGGCCGGAAACACGGAGGTTCCCAATGACTCAGCCCAAATCGAAGAATATCACCTGGCACGGCGCAGAGGTCACTCAGGAGGAGCGCGAGCAGCTCCGCGGTCAGCGCGGCTGCGTCGTCTGGTTCACCGGCCTGTCCGCCTCGGGCAAGTCCACCATCGCGCGCCGCGCCGAGCAGATGCTCCTCCAGCAGGGCACAGGGGTGTACGTCCTCGACGGGGACAACATCCGCCAGGGGCTGAACGCCAACCTGGGCTTCTCGCCCGAGGACCGGAACGAGAACATCCGGCGGATCGGCCACGTCGCGCAGCTGTTCGCCGACTCGACCACCATCTGCCTCACCGCCTTCATCTCCCCGTACCGGGCGGACCGCGACATGGCCCGCGCCCTGCTCCCCGAGGGGCGGTTCATCGAGGTGTACGTCGCGCCGCCCCAGTCCGTCTGCGAGGAGCGCGACCCCAAGGGGCTCTACAAGAAGGCCCGCGCCGGGATCATCCCCGAGTTCACCGGGGTCTCTGCCCCCTACGAGGAGCCCCTCGCCGCCGAGCTGGTCATCGACACCAGCCTCGGCACCATTGACGAGTGTGCCCAGCAGGTGGTGGACTACCTCAAGGCCCGCGAGTTCGTGAGCCTGTAGCCTGACCTGGCCCCCGGAAGCTCTGGAGTCGCGCCCTATGGAGATCACAAACCGTTCCATCGTCCTGCTCGTCGCCCTGATCGTGGTGCTGGGCCTGGGCGCGACGCTGCTCGGCTACCTGCTCACGCTGGACAGGGGGCCCCGCTCAGACACCCCCCAGCTCGACCGCCATGTGGATCTCATGCCCACGGTGTTCAGGCGGGGGGGCGCTAGGCTCGAGACCAGGGGGCCCGTCGAGGTCCGGCTCTCCAAGGGTTCCAACCAGGGAACCATCAGCCTCACCTGCGACTCCCACCGCTCGGAGCGCCCGTTCATTGACGGCCTCGCGTTCTTCGACAGCATCCCGCTCGGAGACTGTTCCCTGACCTTCTCCTCCCAGGACGACGCCTTCGGCCCGGTGCTCCCAGGCGACAAGCTCGTCTGCCACACCAAGGACTACATCACCCACTGCGCCGGCTCGCTGGCCGACGCCCACCCCGCGTCGCTCGACGTCTCCTCGGAGCTCCCTGGGGTCCTCTTTGTCGACGGCGAGGAGATCGGCCCCCTGCCCCTCAAGGCGCTCCACCAGCGGATGGGCACCCACGAGCTGATGGTTGTGACCGAGGAGGGTGTGACCCTGCACTGGCCCCTGAAGGTCAACGCAGATGAAGGTGTGGAAGTGCATTTTCCCTCCCCTCCATAGCATGGGCCGGGACTCAGGGGAGGTGCGTGCCATCGACCTAGACGACGTTGGCGTGCGTAAGGGCCCTGAATACAATAGGCTCGCGGGGCGAGAGCGGTAATGACCTACATCGAGACGCCAGAAGACGTCCAGAGACAGCTTGAAGATGTGCGGCGAAAGCTGCGTGAGATCGAGGAGACGGACTCATGGAGGGTCCACGTCGCTCGGCTCTCAGACGATCAGCCTTACCACATCATGTTGCTGGCGAGGACGCTCTTCGCGGTGCTCGCGGGGGTGTTCTTTGTGGCCTGGTTGGTGGCGCTCCTGCTCCCCTTCCTGGCGCCACAGAGCATCCCCCCCATCCGACTGTTCGAGCAGGCGATGGGCTTCTCGCTCCCGATCCTGTTCGGGTCGCTGATCGGGGCGCTGGTGGTAGGCTGGGCGACCACGACCCTCGCCGCGGTCAACGTGGGGAAGGAGGCGCCGCTGATGGAGGAGGAGGAGCTGGTCAAGCGCCGGCTCCTCGACGACGCCGCGCGTCTGGCCCGGCAGAAGGCGGTGATCGAGCGGATCCAGAACACCCCGGCCCCTCTGGCGGGCAGGTCGAGGCTGGACAGCAACCCCTCGGCCGGAGGGCCCCCCTCGCGCGCGATGCTCCCCTCCCTCGCCATCGGAGGCAAGCCGCGCGATGAGCGGGTGGCGACGCCTGCGTTTCTCTCGGGGCAGACCCCTGCGGCCCGCACAAGAAATCACACCAGGACCCCCATGGGGGCCAAGACCCGCGGGGGGGTGCCCCTGGGGGCGATGCCCAAGGCGGGCCGGAGCCTGAGCAACACGCCTGGGCCGATGCCCGGCTTTGAGCCCACCCCGCCAGGGCCCCCGCAGGCGGGTCCGGAGACCCCGCTGGACCTCAGCTACGGCGCCCCCTCACAGGGGTACGCCGGTGAGGGGCAGAACCCGCACTCCTCGTGGAGCAGGGCCACCCCCGCGGGACCGCGAAGCGGCCCAGGGGGCGTCGGCCTCACCCCCAGGGACCCTCGCGCCATGCCGAAGGGATACCCCATGGGGACGCCGGCGGACCCCAAGCGGGTCGCTGGCGCCTACCCGCTCGCGACCCCGGTGGACGCGGCCCGAAGGGTGGGGGCACCGCCCGCGATGCTGAACCGCGGCGCCTCGACCGGGCTCCGGGTGGCGGGGCGACCCAACACCGGAGAGGTGGCGAGCCGGAGCCAGGGCGTGGCGGTGAGCACGCAGTTCCCACCGAAGCGCCCCACCACACCAGAGGTGCCGGCGGTGGTGGAGAGCCAGCAGGGCTTCACCGTGACCGTCCCCAGGAACGGAGCCGCCGACCCCACGCTCTGGGGTCAAGTGGATGAGCCCTGGCTGGAGGACGCCCTGGAGAAGGGCGAACTGCTCGCGCAGACCCTACCGGTCCAGGCAGAGATCCTGTTCTCACAGGAGGACCACCTTCCGTTCACCCTGGTGCTGAAGCGGGTGACGCCGGCGATGGCGGTGCGGTTCCTCTCTCAGTACGTGGAGTTTCTCGCCAGCATCTCTACCCCGCCCCGTGCCAGGGTGATGATGCACTCGGGGACCCTGGACCCGAGCTTCCACCGCAACGTCAAGGCCTCGCTGGACCCCTACTTCCCGGGTCTGGTCGAGGTAAAGGCGAGCGGAAACGCGGTGGACATCCTCTTCCGCAAGCCCGACGATGGCTGGCGTGATCACCCCAGGCTCCCGTTTCGGAAGGAGCGTTGAGCCTGAGTGCCTTGGACGCGCTGCTGCCGCTCAAGGCACTCCGGCGCGCGGGCTGGGTTGAGCGGGGCCTGTCCGACGTAGAGTCCGTGGCCGCCCACGCTTGGGGAGTGTCGCTCCTCACCGTCGCCCTGCTGCCCGAGGAGCTGGACCTGGGGCTGGCCCTCTCCTTCGCGGTGCTCCACGACCTCGCAGAGGTAGAGGTCGGCGACCTCACCCCCTCAGCCGGGGTAGACGCCACCGACAAGTCCGAGCGGGAGCGCGCCGCGATGGTGGGGCTGTGCGCCGCCCTCCCCAGCGGAGGCAGGCTGCTGGGGCTGTGGGAGTCCTACGAGGCGCAGGACACCCCCGAGGCGCGCTTTGTCAAGGAGCTGGACCGCCTCGACATGGCCCTGCAGGCGGCGCACTACCGGCGCACCCAGGGGCTCGACCCCAGTGATTTCTTCGACTCCTCGGAGCGTGTCATCCGCTCCCCACAGCTGCGCGCGCTGCTGGAGGCGCTCCTGGGCGATCACCAGGGCAGCGCGCCGCCACCAG